>JBDHIL010000016.1:0-75425 GCA_039587465.1 Gemmatimonadota bacterium
CGTCACTTCTTCCTAGACTTCTTTGGCTTCAGTTCCCGCCGCCCGGACAATTACTAGGCAGCGAAAACCTCACCTAAGGCTCTCACTTCCCTCTACCTCTGTTGTCAAAAAGCTGGTTTTCCACCCCGCCCCGATCCCCGTCGAACAGTGGCTTCCGGACTGTGCCGAAATTGTGGGCCACTCGTGGATCAGGCGGAGCAAGAAAAGATAGAAAATCCGTAGCGTCGAGTCAATCGGACGAGAGTCTGCTCTCACCGACTTTCGGGCTACCGTCGCACGGCGGCTCGCCCGGACTACATCCCGCCTTCTGTGAGCAGCTTCTCGACCTCGTCACCCGTGACGAAAAAGTCTCCCAACTGAGACCCGTAATCGGGTGTGTGCCAGTCCGAGCCACCGCTCATGAGTAGGTCGGCTGTCCGGCAGATTCCCTCCAGGCGGAGCACCTCGTTCCTCCTGTGACTGGGCCGGTAAACCTCGAGCCCCCGCAGGCCGGCGCTCAGCAGCGATGGAAGGAGCGTATCAACGAGATCCCTGGGTGGATGTGCCCAAATCGGAATCCCTCCCGCTGCCCGAAGCATACCCACCGCCTCGGCCGGAGTCTGGAGTGCAGTCGGCACAAACGCGTCCGAGTGATCGCCGATGAGACGGTTGAACGCGTCGGGAACCGATGACGCATAGCCCTTTCCCTCGAGCACTCGAGCGAGATGGGGACGGGCGATGCTGGAGCGATCGGATCCGGCAGCCTCCTCTACATCGCTGAACGTCACCTCGATGCCCTGCTCCACCAAGCGACGCACCATCTCCTGCATTCGTTCGTCACGCAGCCGCCGCGCACGACCCTCATGCACGGCGAGCTCCTTCGAGGTCGGATTCAGGAAGTACCCCAGTACGTGGATCTCGCGGCCCTCCCAGGTCGAGCTCGCCTCCATGGCCGGGATGACCTGCACGTTCACATCTACACCGGCCGCCGCTGCTGCCGCGAACGCTCCCGTCGTGTCGTGGTCGGCGATGGCGATGACGTCCAGTCCACCGTGAGCCGCAGTCCGCACGACCTTCTCCGGGTGCCATGCGCCATCGGACGCCGTCGTGTGAATGTGAAGGTCGAGTCTCATGCCTGCAGTCTAGAAGCCGTGCTCGAGGTAAAAAAGCCAAGGGGCGGAAGGGGTGCTCGTCGCCCCTTCCGCCCCCGGTGTGATCCGGACCCCAAACCCATCTTAGTCCGTGAGGTCTTCCGGGTTGATTACGGCGCCCGCGGGCACTTCCGCCGGGGGCTCACTGCCGGCGTACTCCGTGAGGACGGTGACCTTACCGTCCTCCACCTTCATGACGCCGCCAGCGACATGGAACGTCTCACTGCCGCCGCCGGGCAGATCGACCGCGAGGTCTCCGGCACCAAGAAGTGCGAGGAGCGGGGCGTGGCCAGGAAGAATGCCCACCTTCCCGTCCCACGCGGGCGCTACCACCCCCGCTGCTTCACCTTCGAAGACAACGGCAGCGGGTGAAACCACCCGTACGGTCAGCGCTGCGTCAGCCACCTAGTCCTCCTTCGCCATCTCTTCGGCGTGGGCAATGACGTCTTCGATGCCGCCCTTCATGTAGAAGGCCTGTTCCGGCAGGTGGTCGAACTCACCCGAAACCACCCGCTCGAAGGACCCGATGGTGTCCTCGAGCTTCGTGTACTTCCCTGAGATGCCGGTGAACGTCTCGGCCACGTGGAACGGCTGGGACAGGAACTTCTGAATCCTGCGTGCCCGGCCGACGATGACCTTGTCTTCCTCGGTGAGTTCATCCATACCGAGAATCGCGATGATGTCCTGGAGGTCCTTGTACCGCTGCAGGATCTTCTGAACACCAGTGGCGACTTCGTAGTGCCGCTCACCCACGAATTGCGGATCCATGATCCGTGAGGAGGAATCGAGCGGATCCACGGCCGGGTAGATCCCCATCTCGGAGATCGCCCGAGACAGAACCGTCTGTGCGTCCAGGTGGGTGAACGCAGCTGCCGGCGCCGGGTCCGTCAGGTCGTCCGCAGGCACATAGATTGCCTGCACCGACGTAATAGAGCCCTGGCTCGTGGAGGTGATGCGCTCCTGCAGTTCACCCATCTCGGTGGCCAGCGTCGGCTGGTAACCCACAGCGGAAGGCATGCGACCGAGCAGCGCCGACACCTCTGAACCCGCCTGCGTGAACCGGAAGATGTTGTCGATGAAGAGCAGCACGTCCTGGCCCTCGACCTCACGGAAGTACTCCGCAATGGTCAGTCCGGACAGGCCGACCCGGAGGCGCGCTCCCGGAGGCTCATTCATCTGACCGTACACCAGAGCCGTAGAGTCGATGACGCCGGACTCGCTCATCTCCAGCCAGAGGTCGTTGCCCTCACGGGTCCGCTCACCCACCCCGCAGAACACGGAACGTCCGCCGTGCTCCATCGCGATGTTGTTGATGAGCTCCATGATGATGACGGTCTTGCCCACACCTGCGCCGCCGAAGAGACCCGTCTTCCCACCCTTCACGTAGGGGGCCAGCAAGTCCACGACCTTGATGCCCGTCTCGAAGATCTCGGTCTTCGGCTCGAGCTGGTCGAACTTCGGGGCCTCACGGTGGATGGGCCACCGCTCAACGGTATGGGCCTGGTCACCGCCCACAGGACCCTTATGGTCCACGGGCTGGCCGAGCACGTTGAGGATGCGCCCCAGGGCATGCTCACCCACGGGCACGGAGATGGAAGACCCCGTATCAACGGCATCCATGCCGCGGGTCACGCCGTCCGTGGAGGTCATGGAGACCGCGCGGACCTGGCCCCGGCCGATGTGCTGCTGGACTTCAGCGACCAGGTCGATTTCCTGACCCGCCGCGCTGGTTCCAGACAGCTGGAGCGCGTTGTAGATGTCAGGCATGTGACCACCCTCGAACTCGACGTCGAGCACGGGGCCGATGACCTGTACGACTTTTCCGATGTTCTGATCAGACATTGTTGTCCCTGTTCCGTAAATCGTCCGCTCAGCGGACGCTAGCCTTGGTTACTCCAGCGCCGCAGAGCCACCAACGATCTCGGCGATCTCCTGCGTGATTTGAGCCTGACGCGCCCGATTGTACGTCCGCGTGAGGTTCTCGAGCATCTCACCGGCGTTGTCGGTCGCGTTCTTCATGGCGGTTCGCCGAGCGCCATGCTCGGCAGCCGCGTTCTGCACCAGCGCCGTGTAGATAGCGTTACGCACATACACGGGGAGGATTCGCTCGAGGATCATGTTTCCGGACGGCGACAGAATGAACTGATCTGCCGACGCGGATCCCTTTTCCGGCCTGATGGGGAGCAGTTCCTTCACTCCCGGGGGCGCAGACGCCGCAGAGCGGAAGTCCGAAGCCACCACGTACACCGCGTCCAACTCCCCCGACTCGAACCGGTCCCGGATCGGGCCGATGAGCGACTCGGCATCCTCTGTGGACGGGTTGTCGCCGATGTCCGTGCGGGCCGTCTCCAGGGGTTCACCCCGGAAACGGTAATACTGAATGCCCTTCTTGCCTGCGATGTGCAGCTCGGTCTCGATGCCCTTCCCCCTCAAGTCCGCCAGGAGGCTCCTGGATTCCCGAATGAGGTTGGCATTGAACGCTCCGGCGAGACCCCGGTTGGCGGTCAGGAGGAGCACCGCCGCCCTCTTCACCTGCTCCGGCTGCCTGAGAATCGGGTAACTCTCATCGAGTCCCGGTGAGTACAGGCTGCCCACGATTTCGCCGAGAGCCGCTGCGTACGGCCTAGCCGCGTACACCCGGTCCGTCGCCCGCTTGAGCTTCGATGTTGCCACGAGCTCCATCGTGCGGGTGATCTGTCGGGTGTTGTCTACCGACTTGATCCGCCGTTTGACTTCTCTGGCGCCAGCCACGTCGCGTCGTCCTCGCTAAAGTGCGGGGGAGCCCGTCAGGCCGAAGCCGCAGCGTGCACCTTGCTGCGCTCTTCGGCTCCGAAAGCCTCGTTGTAATCTTCGATGGCAGCCACGAGGCGCTTCTCGACGTCCTCGCTCAGCTTGCCACTGGCCACCATCTCGTCCATCAGGTCGCGGTGCATCGTGTTCATGTGCTCGTGGAAGCCGCGCTCCCAGGCACGCACACCCCCGACGTCCACCTCGTCGAGGTAGCCATTGGTCACCGCGTAGATGACCGCCACCTGGTCCTCGACGGGCATGGGCTGATACTGGGGCTGCTTGAGCATCTCCACGGTGCGCGCGCCTCGGGCCAACTGACGCAGCGTCGCCGCGTCGAGGTCCGAGCCGAACTGCGCAAAAGCCTCGAGCTCCCGGTACTGGGCCAGATCCAGACGGAGACGGCCAGCCACGCTCTTCATGGCCTTGATCTGGGCGGCACCACCCACTCGGGAGACGGAGATACCGACGTTCACCGCTGGACGGACGCCGGAGAAGAACAGATCCGGCTCCAGGAAGATCTGACCGTCGGTGATGGAGATCACGTTGGTCGGGATGTACGCGGAGACGTCTCCACCCTGCGTTTCGATGATGGGGAGTGCCGTGAGCGAACCGCCGCCCTCTTCATCTGAAAGCTTCGCTGCGCGCTCGAGCAGGCGCGAATGCAGGTAGAAGACGTCGCCCGGATAAGCCTCACGTCCCGGAGGCCTGCGGAGCACCAGCGAGAGCTGGCGGTAGGCCTGGGCCTGCTTGGACAGATCGTCGTACACCACCAGGGTGTGCTTGCCCTGAGACATGAAGTGCTCGGCAAGCGCCGTGGCTGCGTAGGGCGCGATGTACTGCATGGGCGCCGGGTCGGAGGCGTTGGCGGCCACGACGATGGTGTAGTCCATCGCACCGTGCTCTGCCAGCGTCTCCACCACGCTCCGCACCTTACCGGCCCGCTGGCCAACCGCGCAGTAGACGCAGATGACGTCGGTTTCCTTCTGGTTGATGATGGTGTCGATGGCCACGGCCGTCTTGCCGGTACCACGGTCACCGATGATCAACTCACGCTGTCCCCGACCAATGGGGATCATGGAGTCGATGGCCTTGAGCCCGGTCTGCAGCGGCTCCGAAACGGGCTGCCGCAGCACGATACCCGGCGCCACCACGTCGATCTGGCGCGAGCCCTCGATGCCGTCGATGGGGCCCTTGCCGTCGATGGGGGTGCCCAGCGGATCGACCACCCGGCCGATATACCCGGCGCCCACCTCGATTTCGAGTACGCGGGAAGTCCGCCGCACCTGGTCGCCCTCATGAAGGTGAGTCCACTCACCCATGATGACGGCACCGATGTTGTCCTCTTCGAGGTTCAGTGCCAGAGCGGTGACGGTGTCACCGGACGCGGAAGAAGTGATCTCGAGCATCTCCGAAGCCATTGCCTTGGTAAGGCCATAGATGCGGGCGATGCCGTCCTTCACCTCGAGAACTTCACCGATTTCCTCGGCGCGGAGTTCGTCTTCGTACCGCTCGATCTCGGAGAGCAGTACACCCTTGATTTCACTGGCGCGGAGCTGTGAGTCGTTGGCCATCGTTCTCTATCGGTCCTGAGTCTTCAGGGTCATCCGGTTAAGCCTCGTCCCCGACGGGGAGTGGGGCCTTCATCAGGGTCCTGCGCATGCCCTCCAACCGGCGGCGCACCGACCCGTCGTAAATCGTGTCACCCGTCCGGACGATGATGCCGCCCATGATTCCGGGGTCCACCCGTACGTGGGGAATCGCTTCCTTCCCCAGCATCGACGAGAGCCGATCTGCCACCAACTCCTTGGTCTCCTCGTCGACTGGCCGGGCGAGCGTCACCTCGACGTGCTCCCGGCCCATGTGCTCATCCACCAAAGCGTGGAACTGCGCGGCGATGTCCCGGAGGAGTCGCTGCCGACGCTTGTCGATCGTGATTAGCAGGAAGTTCACGAGCGACTTGGGCAGATCGTCTCCGAACGCCTTCCGCAGCACGGCCTTCTTGTCACGATCAGCGATGCGTGGAGTCACGAGGAAGAGACGGAACTGTGGATCCTCGTCCAAGAGAACGGCCACAGTCGAAATGCCCGTTCCAAAGGCGTCGAGGCCCTCGCTCCGCTCCGCGAGCGCGAAGAGCGTCTCCGCATAGCTGCGGGAGACGGTGTCGTCTCTCACGCCTCGGCTCCCTTGCCACCGCTCATGCCGTCGAGATAATCCTCGACGAGCTCACGGTCCTTGGCCTGATCCAGGTTCTCGCTCAAAAGCCGGGAAGCGGCCGCCAAGGCCAGATCCACGGATTCCTTGCGGAGGGTATCGAGGGCCGCATCGCGTTCCCGCTGGATTTCGTGGCGGGCGCGCTCAACGATGCCCTGGGCTTCCACCCGGGCCTTCTCCTCGATTTCCTTGCGGACGCGATCACCCGCAACCTTGGCGTCGGACAGAACGTCGCTTGCCTGCCGACGTGCGTCGGCCAGCTGTTGGCGATGTTCTTCGAGCAGCTTCGCCGCTTCCTCATTCCGCTGGGCCGCCTCGTCCAAGGCGTCGCGAATGCCCTTTTCCCGCGCCTCTACGGCAACGAGAATGGGGCCCCACGCGAAGCGCCAGAGAATGCCCAGGAGCATGAGAAAGACCACGGCCGTCCAAACGGACGTTCCGAGGTTTACGGTAAAGAGCGGTGTCGTGTCCGCACCACCGCCGGCCGCCCAAGCAGTGCTTGGGAGCGCCACGACCATGGCAGCGAGCATCACACCAATACGGCTCTTCCTCATACCGATCTCCAATTGAATTCCAGATTCCTACCCGATGGATCCCCTCGCGGGGCGGGTGGGACTAGAACTTCAGGAACGCGAGACCGAGTCCGAAGAGCGCCGCACCCTCGATGAGGGCCGCCAGGATGATCGAGGCGGTCTGGATGTTGGCGGTCGCCTCGGGCTGACGGGCGATACCAGCAGCCATCTGAGCACCGATCTGGCCGATACCGATTCCGGCCCCGATGACCGTGAGGCCAATGGCGAGGCCAGCACCAATGAGGCCAATGCCTCCCTGGGCAGCGGTCTCCTGAATTACGGCAGCAAGCATGAACATTACTGAGATCCTCGAACGTTGAGGGAAGTAGATCCGCAGCGCGGATCCGTTGAACAGAAAACGGGACTAACGCTCATCAGTGTGCATGACGGATGAGACCGATGAAGACCGAAGTCAGCATCGCGAAGATGTAGGCCTGCAAGAACGCCACGAAGAGCTCCAGGATCATCAGGGCACTCATGACGAGCACCGCGAATCCTCCGACCACGTAGCTCTGCGTCACGAAGATGAGCCCCACGATGGCCAGGATCAGAATGTGCCCGGCCATCATGTTCGCGAAGAGTCGTACGGCCAACGCAAACGGCTTGGTGAGTTTCCCGAGAAACTCCACGGGAGCCATGATCAGAAGCATGATGGGCTTCATGGCTGTGGGAAGTCCGGGGGGGAGGAAGAAGACGGTCTGGGCGTACCCCTTAGGCCCGAGCGCTCTCATTCCACTCACTTCGATGACCACGAAGGAGATGATCGCCAGGGCCGCCGTAACCGAGAGGTTTGCGGTGGCCGTGACACCAAAGGGCGTCAGTCCCCAGAGGTTCATGAAGAGGATGAAGAAGAACACCGTCAGAATGAACGGCGTGTATCCATCCCCATCATGACCGACGTTGGGCCGCACGACCTGGTCCCGGAAGTACAGGACCAGAGACTCCATGGCATTGGCGAACCCCGTGGGGGCCTTCCCCTCTTCGGTCCGCCGGGTGACGAACTGCGCGACGGGCACGAAGACAACGATGCACATGAGGGCCGACAGCAGGATGAAGAGCAGCTGGCGGGTCGGCGACAAATCCAGGGGCAAGCCCGCGATGTGCGCGATGGGCTCCATGGAGAACACGCTGAGATCGAAATGCATCCCGGCGAACTCGAAGACGCGCGCGTCTTCGAGGTGGTGGGAGATGAAGTCCGGAATCTCGGAGATCTCGCCCAGGCCGCGTGCCTGCACCGCCTCAGCAGCGTGCTCGACTGTCTCCGCAGCGTGGTCCGCGGTCTGCCCAGCCGTCTCGGCCGCTTGCTCCTGAAACGTCGTAAGCGAACTCATTGCGCCAACTGCACCTTCGTTTCGGTACGAGCCAAGAACACCGGCTCGAGAAGAAGAAGGACGAAGAAGAACCCGACGAGGGACATGAGGAGCACACTTGGCTGAAGTGATCCCAACTGCCCCATGAGAAGACCCACCACAGCTACGACTCCGACTCGCCCGAGGATTCCAGCGCCCCACCAGATCATGAATCGGGAAGGATCGACCCGGGCTCTCACCAGGAGCGCAAACAAGCCCACCTGAGTCGGCCAGGCGATGCCCGCAGCTGCCAAGACGCTCTGGCGCCCCTCGCCGGCGAGGAATGGCCAGGAGACGGCGACGGCGATGAGCACGACGGCCATCCCCGCAGCGGCGTATCGACCTGATGCCTTCATTCGGGCTTCTTCTCTTCGTCAGTTTTCGGGCGGGCCGCGACCTGCAGATAGAGGCTGTAGAAGCCCGCAGAGCCGCCGACCAAACCACCCACGAGGGTCAGAACGTCCTGCGCCCCGACCTTGCTCCCGATCCATCGGCCCAGGAAACCAAAAAGGAGGGCGGCCACGACTATGTTGAGTCCGAGCCCCAACGCCCGGCCCTGGAGGCCCTGTGAGCCCTCTTCGGAACCCTTCATGAGGTGCCCTCGGACGATGTCGTGGCGGCTCCCTCCCTGCTGAGCCCGAAAAGGATATCAATATGTGATTTCTTTGGCAACAGCGTTTTGCGCCGATTCTGAGTCGTTTCCGCGGGTTCTGCGGGGTCGGGGTTCTCCTTGACGGGAACAAACTGCCCTGCGTCTATTCTCGTAACGCAGAGCGGGAGGCCCTCCTGCTCCGAACCGATTCGACCGGGGTCGATGAACAGTCCTATTGAAGTGGAAGCGGAGGATGCGGTATCCGGGGACCAGGACGTCGCCCTTCTCGAGCGCGTGGCCGATGTCTCGGCATTGCTCCGGCGGGAGGTCGGAAAGCGGATCGTTGGCCAGCACGAGGTCGTCGACGGTCTGCTTACGGCATTGATGGCGAACGGCCACGCGCTCCTGGTCGGTGTTCCGGGGCTGGCAAAGACCCTTCTGGTCCAGACCCTGGCCGAAGCTCTCGACCTGGACTTCAGCCGCATTCAGTTCACTCCGGACCTCATGCCGACCGACATCACCGGAACCGAAGTCATCGAGGAGGACCGTACGACCGGAAAACGGGCCTTCCGATTCGTAAAGGGACCGATCTTCGCGAACGTGGTCCTCGCAGACGAGATCAACCGGACCCCTCCAAAGACTCAGGCAGCGCTGCTGCAGGCCATGCAGGAGAGGGCGGTCACCGCAGCCGGGGAGACCTTCACTCTGCAGCGGCCGTTCTTCGTCCTCGCCACCCAGAATCCAATCGAGCAGGAGGGCACGTATCCGCTGCCTGAAGCGCAGTTGGATCGATTCATGCTCGAACTGCCGATTTCCTACCCGTCTCGGGCGGAGGAGGAGGTGGTGGCGATGCGGACGACCGGCAGCGAGTCCGTCGATCTCCGGCCGGTGGTGTCTTCAGGTGAACTCATCGACCTCCAGCAGCTGGTGCGCAGAATTCCAGCCCCACCGTCGCTGGTGTCGTACGCCGTGCGGCTGGCCCGCGCCACCCGCCCGGGCGAGGACGCTGCTGGGGTCGCGAGTCGGTATGTGTCGTGGGGCGCCGGACCCCGTGCATCTCAATACCTGGTGCTCGGCGCCAAGGCGAGAGCAGCGTCCCGGGGCGAGGCGATTCCCTCATACGACGATGTGCGCGCGGTCGCCCCGGCCGTGCTGGCGCACCGGATCGTCCTTAACTTCGAAGCGGAAGCGGATGGACGGCGGTCGCGCGATGTGATCAGTGAGCTCCTGCAGGAGAGCCAGGCTTGGACGTAGATCGAAGTATGGAGGGCGACCACCCTCCCCCCAGGAGCGCCCGATGACGGGCTTCGTCGTCACGGGCATCATCATCATCCTCCTCGCATCGGCACTCATCACCGCAGCCGAGGCCGCAGTATTTCATTTGAGTGCGTCACGGGTACGCACGCTCGAAGAGGAGGGCTTCCGTGGGGCGGCGGCGTTGGCCCGCCTTCGAGCGCAGCCCGGGGGCATCCGTCCGGCCATCCGCCTCACGACCGCCGGCCTGAACCTGGCTGCCCTGGCCGCGGCAGTGGCTTTTGGGTCTTTGTCCTGGGGCTGGAAGGGCATCCTGGCAGAGGTCGCCGTCGGAATCCTCGCGATCGTCCTCGCCACGGACCTCGCACCTCGCGTGGCAGCTGCCCGCGCCCCGGTGCGTCTGGCCCTGGTCTCGGCCCCCCTGCTCGAGCGCACCGGCCGCATGCTCTCCCTCATCATCTCTCCTCTCGTCCGCCTGGAGGGAGCGCTCTCGGGTACAGGGGACGGCGACACGGCCGAGGAACGGGAGCTTCGGGAGATCCAGGAACTGGGCCAGGACCAGGGGGTGCTCGGTGTTGAGGAGAACCTGCTGGTGGAGCGAGCCTTCCGGCTCGACGAGCTCACGACCTGGGATGTGATGACGCCCCGCGTCGACGTGTTCGCTTGGCAGGACACGCTCAAGCTGTCCGACATCGTGAAGGAACTCCCCGAACTTCCCTACAGTCGGGTTCCGGTGTACGGCGAGTCCGTCGACGACGTGAGTGGGGTGCTCTACGTCCGCGAGGCATACGAGGCCCTCGTCGCCGGGAAGGCCGACACCTCACTCCGTGAACTGGCGCACGACCCCTTCTTCGTTCCCGGCTCCCTGTCGCTGTCGCGGCTGCTGCAGGACTTCCAGGCACGGCGAATCCACCTGGGCATCGTCGCGGACGAGTTCGGCGGAATCGATGGACTCGTTACGCTCGAGGACGTCCTCGAAGAGTTGGTCGGTGAGATCGTCGACGAGTGGGATGTCGATGAGGAAGAACTGACTCACGTGTCCCAAGACGAACTGGTCGCCGAGGCTGCAGCAGATCTCCGGGACATAAATCATGCGTTCCAGGTGTCGCTCCCCCTCGCCGAGCATCGCTCGCTCAACGGATTCATCTTGGAGGAACTGGGGCGCGTTCCGGACGCCGGAGAGACTCTCGAGAGGGCCGGCGTGAGGATCGAAATTCTCGAGGCCACGGACACCCAGGTCGTGAGCGCTCGTCTCACCCGCCTGCCAGAGAACGGGACCGAGGCCCCTCAACCGTTGCAGTAGATGCCTCTCATTCTTCCCTTCAACGGCATAGAGCCGACCATCCACCGGACCGCGTTCGTCGCGCCGACCGCCGTCATCGTCGGGAACGTCACGCTGGGTCCCGAGGCCAGCGTCTGGTTCGGGGCGGTCCTGCGGGGTGACGATCCTGACAATGCGGTCGTCATCGGTGCTCGCACGAGCATCCAGGACAACTGCGTCGTGCACGTGGGTGGTTGGGCCCCGACCATCGTGGGTGAAGCCGTGACTCTAGGGCATGGCGCCAAGATCGAGAGCTGCACCATCGGCGACCGGTGTGTGGTTGGCATGAACGCCGTCATCCTCCAGAACGCCGTCATCGGCGAAGAGTGCGTCCTGGGCGCGAACACGGTGGTCCTGGAGAAGGCTCGGATACCCTCTCGGAGCCTGGTCGTGGGGGTACCCGGAAAGGTCAAGAAGGCCCTTGAGGGCAACTCCGCGCGGTGGATCGATCGCGGTGGAGACCACTACGTCGAACTCGGCCGGAGCTACCTGGCCGAAGGCATAGGCCTCGGCGAGGAATGACCCACCGAGTCCGCTGCGGACTCAGTTCAGCGTGGCGGGATCCACCCGGGTCGGCGTCGCCTCCGCCGAGATAATCGTTTCGGCCGCCGTCGCGATCGCCCTGATCGTCGCGGTCATGTGCTCCAGGTCGAGTGTGCCCACCTCGTCCGTCGCCTGATGGTAGTCCGTGTCCACATCGATGGGAGTGGTCGAGATCGAGTGGGCCGGCACGCCGAGGCGGGCTAGCGTCGCGTTGTCCGAACGGTAGAAGAGGTTCTGCTCCGGATAGGGGTCGGGATAGAACGCGTAGTCGGTCCCCTCGACGGCGGTGCGGAGGATCTCGCCGAACGATGAGCGGTCGAATCCCGTGATCCAGGCCGTATTGGGCCCCTCGACGGCCGGCTTGCCGATCATCTCGATATTGAACATGGCCACCACTCGGTTCGGATCCAGCTGTTCCGAGAAATGTCTGGAGCCGTATCCGCCCGCTTCCTCCGCGGTGAACGCGGCGAAGAGCAGCGTGCGCTCGGGCGTGCCGCGTTGGGCGTAGTACTTCGCCAAGGCGATGACGGCGCTGGTACCGGACGCATCGTCGTTGGCGCCATTGAAGATGCTGTCGCCCTCGGCCCCCGAACGGACACCCACGTGGTCGTAATGGGCCGAAAACACGACGATCTCATCAGTCCGCCTGCCAGGGATCACGCCCACCACGTTCATCAGCGGATTCTCTCGCACCGAGGCTGTCGCGTCGACCCGGTAGGTGGCGTCTGCATCGGCCCGTACAAGGGCGACGACCACAGTCGACCCACCGGTGCGGCGGAGAGTTCTGGACTCCCCTCTCAGGAACTGACCCATGCGCCCGCTCAGGATCTCCGAGTGGGATGGATCCAGGAGGATGAGGGCGTCGCCGCCGCTGCGGAGCCTGCCGAAGACCGCATCCCGAGCGTCCGCTTCAGGCCCGACCACCACCAACTCGACATCGCCCGTCGCCCAGCTCACCGATTCCGCCCCCATGCGGACGGCCGTGCCGGCCGGAGCCACCACCGAACCGTTCACCGTCACCGTGGCCTCTCCTGCGGCAATGCTGTATACCGGAAAGCGCTGCATGAAACCGTCGGCTCCGTCCAGCGGATCGATCCCGGCCGCAACGAACTCGCCCGCGATGAACTCGGCTGCCCGATCTGCCGCTGGAGTGAAGGCCGCCCGGCCTTCCATGTCGTCCGCCGCCAGAGTCGTGATGACGCGGACCACGTCATCGTGGTCGATGAGGTCGAGATCCGGAGCGGCGAAGGTCTGACCGCTCGTGCAGGACGCCATGACGACCTGCAGGCCCATCGCAAGGCTGATCCCGAGTGTGGCCGATCGGATAGAGGGGGAGGCAGAGGACGATGAGGAGAGTCGGACCGGAATCATGTTCGTCGCACCGGAAGAGAAGCCGTGAAGGGGAGCGCTGCGGCCCCAAGAGTACTCGGGCAGGGGACCCGACGCATCATGCCGCCGCGGCCAGCTTGCCTGCCGTCGCACACGAACCATAATGAGAAGCGACGAGCCGCACAGCGGCCAACCTACATCGACGGGCAGACCCGTGACGCGCGACCCACCGACTCATCCACCCAACCCGGACGGCACTGCGGCCTCCGGGGGCCGGGCCTCGCCTCGGACCCCAGAGGAACGCTACCTCTGCGACCTATGCGGGAGTCCGATGCTGAACCGGCACTGTAAGCTGGAGTGCACGCGTTGCGGATATCAGCGTGACTGCTCCGATCCCTGAGGAGTTGGCTTCCTTGCCCTGGGGACCCTCCCAGCTCGTTGGGCCTAGATACGCAGCCCGACGACCTCCGTGAGATACCAGGTGAGCATCACCTCTCCCCAGATGTAGGTCACCGCCCCGGCCGCGGCCAGGAACACTCCCAGAGGAATCAGCCGCTTGGAGAACGAGGCGAGGGGCGCGAAGACGATGAGAGCGAGCACCGATCCGATGAACAAGGTCTCGGCGACCCCCCAGACCCCGACGAACGCCCCGACCATCATCATCATCTTGATATCGCCGCCGCCCATGGCCTGATCGACCCCGGCTTCTTCGAGCCGGCCGGGGAAGACCTTCTTCATGATCCATGTGCCTCCGACCGCGATGAGCCAGAGAAAGACGTAGCCGACGGCCGCACCGAGCAGCGAGGCACGCCACTCGATCCCCCCCGGGAGGAACGCCAGCCCGAGGCCGAGCACGGTGCCACCGATCGAGAATTCATCGGGGATGATGTAGAAACGCGCGTCCGAAAGGGATATGCCGAACAGCATCGTAAGAAAGACGACGCCCCGCATCGCCTCCCACGACAGCCCGAACGCGGCGAACATTCCGGCCCATATGAGGCCGGTGGCGAACTCGACGAGCGGGTACTGCACCGAGATCGGCTCTGCGCAGAACCGGCAGCGGCCCCGGAGCAGGAGCCAACCGAGGACGGGTACGTTGTCGAACCAGCGAATGCCCTCACCGCAACGGGGGCACCTCGACTGCGGCCGCACCACCGATTGGTCCTGCGGCCAACGGAGAGAGCACACGTTCAGAAACGACCCGATGGTGAGCCCGAAAAGACCGGCCACCAACGACACAATCCACGGATCAAACACCGTCAGTCTCCCGAGTCAACGCGTAGAGGAGAATCGCCCCCGCCATGCCTGCGTTGAGGGACTCCGCGCCCCCGGGCATGGCAACCCTCACGATATCCCTGGCCACCTCACGCAGTTCCCCCCGGGCCCCACCGCCCTCGTTCCCGATCACGAGAGCCCAGGGTCTCCCGGTCCACGCGAGCTCGACGTCACGCCCGCCGGCGTCGGCAACGAACACGGGAACGCCGACGCTTTCGAGCATATCCAGGACATCGGCCGTGGCCGCCTGGACGATGGGCACCTGAAAGACCATGCCCGCCGATGCTCTCACCGCCTTGGCGCCCCAGGGGTCCACGCATCCGTCGAGCACCAGCACTCCGTTCACCGCGAAGGCGACCGCAGCCCGAACCAGCGTGCCGAGATTGCCGGGGTCCTGAAGCGCGTCGAGAACCAAATAGCAGCCATCGGGCCGCACGCGGTCCAATCCCGCCGTTGGCTCCGCGCACACCAGGAGAACCCCCTGACTTCGCGACGTGTCGGACAGGCTCTCGAAACTCGCGTCATCGATGCCGACCACCTCCGCGCCCGCAGCCGTGAGTGCATCGAGGAGTCGGGCCCCGGCCGGCGTCTGCGCCAGCCGCGGAGACGACACCGCGAATCGGACTTCGGCCCCGGCGTGAAGTGCCTCGTGCACCGCCCGCACACCCTCCACGAGCACCAGACCCTCCCGCTCGCGCGTCTTTCGCCGCTTCAGTCGCCCGATGAGCAGACTGCGGCGCTGGCTCAACTCCACGACTCTCTCCAACTTTCGACCCCGACATCCCAGGCCTCATCGAGGAGCAGCACCCAGTGAGCAAGCCAGCCCTTCCCGTAGCCCTGACCATCGCCGGCAGTGACAGCGGCGGGGGCGCTGGCATTCAGGCGGACCTCAAGACATTCGATGCCTTCGGGGTCTTCGGAACCACCGCAGTGACCGCCATCACCGCTCAGAACACCGTTGGAGTGACCGCTGTCCACCCGGTGCCGCTCGATGTGGTCCGCGCCCAGATCGAAGCCGTGGTAACTGATCTCAGCCCTGCTGCTTTCAAGACCGGGATGCTGGCCAGCGCGGACCTCGTCCGCATGGTTGCGCGCTCCGTGGCCGACTTCAGGCTCACGAACTTCGTGCTGGATCCCGTCATGGTAGCGACGAGCGGCGACCGGCTTCTCGATCGAGACGCCGAGGGCTGCCTGGCGGAAGAGCTCCTCCCGAGGGCCGCTGTGGTGACTCCGAATCTGCACGAAGCTGCGATCCTGGCGGGATTCCACGTCCAGAACCTCGAGGACATGCGCCGCGCTGCCCGCGTCCTCGTCGGACGCGGAGCCGGTGCGGCCCTCATCAAGGGTGGACACCTGGACGGGGACGCAGTGGACCTGCTCTGGGACGGAGTCGAGGAGCGGGTGTGGCGAAGAGAGCGGATCGACACCCCGCACACCCACGGCACGGGGTGCACGCTCTCGGCCGCGATCGCTGCGGGACTGGCCAAAGGTCGAGGCCTGCACGACGCGGTCGGCCGCGCGGTGGACTTCGTGGAACGGGCGATCACGTCGGCGCCCGGCCTCGGGGCCGGGCACGGACCCGTGAATCACTTTGCCCCCGCTGACTGATCGGCGGGCAGTCTTGCGACGAGGGCCTCCAGCAGCCGCCCCAGGCTCTTGCCGGCGACGGCACCGACCTCCATCACCTCTGCGTGACCGAGGGGGTCCAGGGATAGACCTGCCGCCTTGTTCGTGACCATGGAGAAGGCCACGCACCTGAGTCCCAAAGCGGCGGCGACAGTGGCCTCCGGCACGGTGGACATGCCCACGGTGTGCGCCCCCAGGCGCCCGAGCATCCGAACTTCGGCGGGCGTCTCGTAGGAGGGACCGGTGACCGCGGCATACACTCCCTCACGAAGTGGGATCTCCAAGTCGCGAGCCACTTCGAGAGCGAGTTTCCTCAATCCACGGTCGTATGGTTCGCTCATGTCCGGGAAGCGCGTCTCGCCTGGCTGCACGGCGCCTACCAGGGGGTGCCTGAACATGAAGTTCAGGTGATCGTCCAGGAGGACCAGGTCGCCGGGATCCAGCAGCGGATCGATCCCCCCGGCGGCATTCGTGAGGATGAGGTCGGTGATGCCCAGGGCCGCCATCACGCGGACGGGCGCTACGACCACCTCGTTCGGATGCCCCTCGTACACGTGATACCGACCCGACTGGATGAGCACATCGCGACCGCCGAGCCGGCCGGCGACGAAACGACCTGCATGACCCGCCACCCCCGATGGCGGGAAGCCCGGCAGCTGCTCGAAGGATAGGACCGTCGGCTGCTCGACGGAGTCGGCCACACCACCCAGACCGGAGCCCAGCACAAGCCCGACTTTCGGACTCACGTCGAGCCTGGATCTGAGAACATCGGCGACGGCCTTCGGATCGATGTTCATTTCGGCACGCTCCCGGTCCGGTGGGCTAGAGGATCATGCCGGCCACGGTCGCAGTCATGAACGCGGCGATGGATCCGCCGATCATGGCCCGCAGCCCGAGGCGGGAGAGGTCGTGGCGCCGCGAGGGGGCGATGCCTCCGATCCCACCCAGCTGAATGGCGATGGACGAGAAGTTCGCGAAGCCCGAAAGTGCATACGTGGAGATGATGATGGAACGCGGTTCCAGCCCCGACTCCGTTCCCAGCGTGGCCGCGAGCTGGAAGTACGCGAAGAACTCGTTGAGTACGGTCTTGACCCCCATCAGCGACGCGACCGTGCCGGCATCGCTCCAGCTGACGCCCATGAGCCAGGCCAGGGGGGACAGCAGCCAACCCAGTATGGCCTCGAAAGTGAGGCCCTCGATCCCAACGAGCGCACCGCCCCAGCCCAGCATGCCGTTGAACATGTAGATGAGAGCGATAAAGGCGAGGAGCATGGCCCCGACGTTGAGCGCCAGGTAGAGACCCTCGGAGGCACCTCGGGCCGCCGCGTCGATGACGTTGACGTCGGGCTTCTCGATGCTCACGTCGAGCGTGTTCGCGGTCATCGGCTCGGAGTCCTCGGGGTGCATGAGCTTGGCGACCACGAGCGCCGCGGGGGCAGACATGACCGAAGCGGCCATGAGGTGCCCGGCGATGTCGGGGAAATACGCGAGCAGGATTCCGACGTAGGCGGCGAGCACCCCCCCGGCAACGGTCGCAAAGCCGCCGGTCATCACGGCCATGAGTTCGGACATCGTCATCTTCTCGACGAACGGCTTGATGAGAAGCGGCGCCTCGGTCTGCCCGACGAAGATGTTGCCCGCCGCGGACAGCGTCTCGGCCCCCGAGGTGCGCATGGTGCGCTGCATGACCCAGGCCACGCCCTTCACCGTCAGCTGCATGATGCCGACGTGATAGAGGACCGTCATGAGGGACGAAAAGAAGATGATGGTCGGGAGCACGTTGAAGGCGAAGAACGCGCCGGTGTTGGCCACCTGCCCCGGTGAGGCGACGAAAGATCCGTTCCCCGCTTCCCCAGCCCCGACTGGGACGCTGTTCCACACGAGGTTGCCGAAGATGAACTGCGCACCGTCTACGGTGAAGCCGAGGAGGGCCACCACCACCGTGTTCGCGGCGTCGAACGCTCCTGCGCCCACGGGGGTCTTGAGAATGAAGAGGGCGAAGATCAGTTGCAGTGAGACGCCCCACAGCACGACCCGCCACGGAACGCGCTTGCGATCGACGCTCAGACCCCACGCAGCCAGCAATAGAACCAGGAGCCCGAGCACCGACCTGAGCCGGTCCAGGAGCGGGGTGTTCAGCGAACCCTGTGGCACCCGGATCACGTTCTGAGCTTGGGCCGCCTCGGCAACAGGGACGCCCGAGACTCCACCCGCGAGGGCCTGGCCGGCGCCGGTCACGACGAACAGGGCCGCAAGGGACCATAGCACCACCAGACTCAGGTGAGGTCGTCGCATCGGGCGTCCTTCAGTTCAGGAATGTCCGTGCCGGATCGGGTTCCGGACCGGGCCAATATCTAGCGTCGGACGGTTCTCCACCACCCGCGACGAACAATCTGACCAACTCCTGGGGCCACTCGTCCCTGGCCCTGCCCTCACCCGTCGAGGGCCGTTTCGCGCCGCGACTTGCTACCGCGAGGTTGAATATCTGCCATTTTGGCAGTTTCGCGCACCGAAACCCGCCCATTTGGCGTACCGCAGACCCTGTGGCCAGGCATGGGGATTGCACTTGTCGTGCATTGGCCGCCACCTGCGGCATGGACGTCACGAGGAGGGCCGGGATATTCCCAAGCCTCCCGTTCGGGTACACGCACGCGAAATAATAGGAGCAGACATGGGTAAGGTCATCGGAATCGATCTCGGCACCACCAACTCGGTCGTGGCCGTGATGGAGGGTGGCGAGCCGGTGGTCATCCCCAACTCCGAGGGAGGTCGGACCACGCCGTCTGTGGTGGCCTTCACCAAGGACGGGGAACGTCTCGTGGGCCAGGTGGCCCGCAGGCAGGCCATCACAAATCCGGAGAATACGGTCTTCTCGATCAAGCGCTTCATGGGCCGCAAGCATTCCGAGGTCCAGGAAGAGGAGAAGCTGGTGCCCTACGACGTGGGTCACGACGCCGGCGGACGGGTCCAGGTGACCATCCCCAACGCCGACAAGACGTTCTCTCCGCCCGAGATCTCGGCCATCATCCTCCAGAAGATGCGCCAGACGGCCGAGGATTACCTGGGGACGACGGTGACGCAGGCCGTGATCACGGTGCCCGCGTACTTCAACGACTCCCAGAGGCAGGCCACCAAGGACGCCGGCAAGATCGCCGGGCTCGAAGTGCTCAGGATCATCAACGAGCCGACGGCAGCGGCGCTCGCATACGGGCTCGACAAGAAGACTGAAGAGAAGATCGCGGTCTTCGACCTCGGCGGAGGCACGTACGACATCTCGATCCTCGAGCTCGGTGACGGCGTCTTCGAGGTGAAGTCCACCAACGGGGACACGCACCTCGGCGGTGACGACTTCGACCAGAAGGTCATCGACTGGCTCGTCACTGAGTTCAAGAAGGACCAGGGCATCGACCTGTCGAAGGACTCGATGGCACTGCAGCGACTCAAGGAGGCCGCTGAAAAGGCCAAGATGGAGCTGTCCACCACAGCGAGCACGGACATCAACCTCCCGTTCATCACCGCGACCCAGGAGGGTCCGAAGCACCTGAACTACAGCCTCACGAGGGCGAAGTTCGAGCAGTTGGTGGAAGATCTGGTCCAGCGGACCATCCCGCCCATGGAGAAGGCTCTGGCCGACGCGGGACTCAAGGCAGCGGATATCGACGAAGTCATTCTCGTCGGTGGTTCGACCCGAATCCCGAAGATCCAGGAGGTCGTCAAGGAGTTCTTCGGCCAAGATCCTCACAAGGGCGTGAATGCCGACGAGGTCGTGGGCGTTGGTGCGGCGATTCAGGGTGGAGTCCTCGCCGGTGACGTCACAGACGTGCTCCTTCTCGACGTGACTCCCCTGTCACTCGGAATCGAGACCCTCGGTGGGGTCATGACGACTCTCATCCCCCGCAATACCACGATCCCGACCAAGAAGGCCGAGGTCTTCTCGACTGCGGAGGACAGTCAGACCACAGTGGAGATCCATGTTCTCCAGGGCGAGCGGAAGATGGCTCTGGACAACAAGACCATCGGCAAGTTCCAGCTGACGGGAATCCCGCCGGCACCGCGCGGCATGCCCCAGGTCGAGGTCACGTTCGACATCGACGCCAACGGCATCCTCCACGTGTCTGCGAAGGACAGGGCCACCGGCAAGGAGCAGAAGATCCGGATCGAGGCCTCGAGCGGACTCTCCGACGCCGAGATCAACCGCATGGTCGACGATGCCGAAGAGCATGCGAAAGAGGATGAAGATCGGCGCGAAAAGGTCGAATCCAGAAACCAGCTCGACTCGCTCGTCTACCAAGTCGAGAAGGACACGGGCGAGTGGGGAGAGATGGTCGGTGAGGCCACCCGCGAGCGCCTGAACACCGCGGTGGAGGCCGCCAAGGAAGCACTGAAGGGTGATGACCTGGCCACCATCAACTCGGCCCGCGACGAACTCATGCAGGCGTTCAGTGCCGCCGGGCAGGAGATGTACCAGGCCCAGGCAGCAGAGTCGGAGACGGAGACCGACGATGAGGACATGGGCGGGGAGCCTTCGGCCGAAGCCGACGACGAGACCGCTGAGGGCAGCGAGGCGCCAGCCGCGGACGAGGACGTGGTCGAGGCGGACTACGAAATCGTCGACGAAGAGAAGTAGTCGCGGTGCTCGGGGACGCCGGGGCAACCCGGCGTCCCCGGCCCGCATCCCACACACGTGGACCGGGTGGAAGCGGCCGTCGGACCCGCATTCGGCGGCCCGGTGTAGGAGGGAACCCGCACTTCCCGCAGACAATGGGAGAATCCAAGGATGTACGATCCCCTTCGTGCCAAGGCCAAGGTCATACTCTATAGCAGCGTAGCATTCGTCTTCGGAATGGCGCTGGCGAGCGGGCTTGGGTGGACGGAATCGTCCCACGCCATGCCGGTGCTCAGCGAGTCACCCCAGGTTTCGGAGGACGCCGTCCGCCCGGCGATGGACCTCAGCGAAGCCTTCGTGACCCTCGCCGACCGGGTGACCCCTGCTGTAGTGCGCATAGAGTCGATGCGCATCATTCAGCCGACCAACACGGAGGAGATCCCGGATCAGTTCCGGCGTTTCTTCAACATGCCGGAAGGCCAGGAGCCAGCACCCCGGACGTCCGGCGGAAGCGGTTTCATCATCTCCGAAGACGGATATATCCTGACGAATAACCACGTCGTCGAGGGCGCTGAACAGGTGACTGTGTTCCTCGCCGATCGTCGATACTTCACGGCGGAGATCGTCGGAAACGATCCCTTCACCGACGTAGCTGTCATCAAGATCGACGCCGGTGAGCCGCTGACAGCCATGAGCTTCGGAAACTCCGACGACGTGCGTGTGGGCGAATGGGTCCTCGCCATCGGGAACCCCGGCTTCGGGAACTCGACCCAACTGGACTTCACCGTTACGGCAGGAATCGTGAGCGCCAGGGGTCGTCCCCTCGGTCTTCTCCAGCAGGACGCATTCCAGCGCTTTGGCAACGAACTGGCCGGATATGCCATCGAGGACTTCATCCAGACGGATGCCGTGATCAACCCCGGAAACTCCGGCGGGCCGATGATCAACCTTCGGGGCCAGGTCGTGGGGATCAACTCCGCGATCGCGAGCGAAACGGGTGTCTACCAGGGCTACGGTTTCGCCATCCCGGTGAACCTCGCGCGGCGAGTGATGGAGGATCTCGTCGAGTTCGGTCACGTGCAGCGCCCACGACTCGGGGTGCAGATCGAAGACGTGACCCCCGACGACGCAGAGGTCTACGACCTTCCGTCCGTATCGGGGATCCTCGTCAGGGTGGTACCAGAAGACGGACCGGCTTCGGGCATTCTCGAGATCGAGGACGTGATCGTTGCCCTCAATGGCAACCCGGTCGGGTATGTGGCCGAGCTCCAGGCCAGGATCGCGGGCTACCATCCGGGTGATCGCGTGACCGTGACGGTGTACCGTGACGGCGGACCTATGGACATGGTGATCCGCCTTGCCGAGGCACCCATCAATGACATCCCGAGGCAGACCGCAGAACGTATCGAGGTGGCTGTCGAAAGACTTGGGATCAACGTAGAGGAGATGGACGCGGAGTCCGCCGCAGCGTTCGGCGTCAGCCAGGGAGTGATTCTGACGAACGTGGCCCGGGCGAGCCCGGCTGCGAGGAGGAGCGTCCAGCGCTACATCGGAGCGATGCTGACCCGTATCGATGACTCCGAAGTCCAGACTACGGACGATGTGCGTGACATTCTGGCGAACGTGGAACCGGGCCAGGTGGTCCAACTCTACTTCCGGGCGCAAAACGGAGATACCGGCTTCCAGAACGTACGCATGCCGAACTGATCGACCGCTTGCCATGGAAGGGCGCGGGGGGCTTCGACCCCCGCGCCCTTCTTCACATTTCGGGCGCGGTGTATCTTTGTCGAAATCAGTGCGAAAGTGGCGGAATTGGTAGACGCGCGAGATTTAGGATCTCGTGGCCCCGTGCCGTGGGGGTTCGAGTCCCCCCTTTCGCATCCCTGGGCTCAGTGGCTGCATCCGGCGAAGCCCTTTCCTGAAAAGAGTTCAAGTCAAGGTATGACCATCGACGCATCCCGCCTTCAGATCGCCGTTGAGGAACAGCCACGGTGGCACAGGCGCATGACCGTCACGATTCCGGCCGGGATCGTGCAAGAAGAGGAGCAGAAGGCGGCGGAGCAGCTCGCCGGCCGTATGCGGATGAAGGGGTTCAGGAAGGGCCGGGTCCCGAAGAGCATGGTGCAGTCCAGGTTCGGGGGCGCCCTCCGCAAGGAGACACTCGACAGGCTCATCTCGGAATCGTACCGCGCCGCCCTGGGTTTGGAACAACTACGCCCCATCAGCGAGGGTGAGGTCGAGGAGGTGGTCTACGAGCCCGGCCAGGACGTGATCTTCCACATCGCGTTCGATGTCCAGCCGCAGTTGGAGGTGTCCCGCCTGGGAGGCTTTGCCGTGGAACGCCCGGTAGCGGAAGTCACGGACCAACACGTGGACGACGTCATTGGCCGCATCCAGGAGCAGCACGGCGTCTGGGAGCCCCGCGAGGACGGCCCCGCGGTCGAGAAGAACCTGGTTACGGTGAAGGTCCGGCGCATCGACGAGGGCGCCGAGGACGCTGAGCCCAGGGACTATGACTTCATGCTGGGTCAGGGAGACGCCCTTCCCGACATCGAGGAGGCGATCAAGACCCTCCCCATCGGTGGGACCGGCGAGTTCGATGTCGCGTTCCCCGAGGACTTTCCCGACGAGAGTCGCAGAGGGGAGAGCGAGCGAGTCGAAATCTCCCTGGTGGGCCGCAAGGAACTCGTCCTGCCAGAGCTCGATGATGATTTCGCCAAGCAGGTGGGAGAATTCGACGACATGTCGACCTTGCGTACGCGAGTGCGTGAGGACCTCGAGAAGGACGCGACCGAGCAGTCCGAGAGCGTAGTCAGGGGCCGGCTGCTGGACTTCCTATGCGAGGCGAATCCGTTCGACGTGCCAGTGTCGATGGTCGACAGATACGCCGAATCGGTGCTCGGTGACCAGCCGAACCTCGATCCCGAGAAGAAGGAAGAAGTCATGACCACTCTCCGCCCGGAAGCCGAACGGGCGGTAAAGCGCTTCCTGCTTGTCGACAAGGTCGCGCAGACGCAGCAACTGGAAGCCAGCGAAGATGAGCTGGACGAGCGCATAGAGGAGATCGCCGGCAAGAACGATACCGATCCGGCGAAGATTTACGCAGAACTCCAGAAGGCAGGCCGCCTCGAGGCACTCGAACGCGAGATCACCGAAGCAAAGGTGTTCGACTTCCTCAAATCACAGTCCGAAATCACCGACGCGCAGGCCTCCTAGGCCAGCACAGACAGAGAAGCGACGCATGCCCATCTATCCGCCGTACGTCATTGAACGCACCAGCCGCGGTGAGCGCAGCTACGATATCTTCAGCCGCCTCCTCATGGACCGCATCGTGTTCCTCGGGAGCGGGATCGACGACAACGTGGCCAACATCATCGTCGCTCAGCTGCTCTTTCTGGAGGCTGAGGATCCCGAGCGGGACATCTACATGTACATCAACTCCCCCGGGGGGAGTGTGTACGCCGGCCTCGCAATCTACGACACGATGCAGCACCTCAGGGCTCCCGTTTCGACCTTCTGCGTCGGCATGGCCGCCTCGATGGGTGCGGTCCTTCTGACTGCGGGTGCCGAGGGCAAGCGAAGCGCGCTGCCAAACTCCCGGATCATGATTCACCAGCCCTCCGGGGGCTCACAGGGGACCGCATCAGACATTGAGATCGCCGCCAGGGAGGTGCTCTATATCCGCGAGAGTCTCAACTCGATCCTGGCCAAGCACACCGGGCAGAGCACCGACAAGATCATGGAGGACGTGGATCGGGATCGGTTCATGAGTCCCACGGACGCGGTGGAATACGGGCTGATCGACCAGGTCCTCGAGGGCCCGGTGCCGATCAGCGGCAAGCCGGCCGACTCCGACCACGAGTAGGGCAACCTCGAGCGGATGAAACCCGAGAGACTTCCGAAAGCGGTGTGCTCTGTCGAGATTTATGGGGCTGGCGTAGAGCCTACCGAGCAGGGATGCGCACATGACCAGTGATAAACACCTCCGATGCAGCTTCTGTGGGAAGTCCAAGGAGAGCGTCAAGAAGTTCATCTCCGGGCCCAACGTGTACATCTGCAACGAGTGCATCTCGCTCTGCAACGAGATCCTCGCGGAGGAGGAGGAGCGGGAAGCACAGGAATCAGTGCTTCCCAGTCCGACTCCTCACGAGATCAAGGAAGTCCTGGACCAGTACGTCATCGGTCAGGAGCAGGCCAAACGAGCGCTGTCTGTCGCGGTCTACAACCATTACAAGCGGGTCAACCACCAGGCGGTCCTCGACGAGGTCGAGATCGACAAGGCCAACATCCTGCTCGTGGGCTCCACAGGAGTCGGGAAGACCCTGCTCGCCCAGACCCTGGCGCGAATTCTGCAGGTCCCGTTCACGATCGCCGACGCGACGACCCTGACCGAAGCCGGGTACGTGGGGGAGGATGTCGAGAACATCCTCGTGCGACTGCTACAGGCCGCGGACTTCAACATCGCCGAGTGCGAGCGAGGCATCGTCTACGTCGACGAGATCGACAAGGTCGCCAGAAAGTCGGAGAACCCGTCGATCACACGTGACGTCTCGGGCGAAGGAGTCCAGCAGGCCCTCCTGAAGATCCTGGAGGGCACGGTGGCGTCAGTACCGCCGCAGGGTGGCAGGAAACACCCGCAGCAGGAGTACATCCAGATCGACACGCGCAACATCCTCTTCATTTGCGGAGGAGCGTTCGACGGGCTGGACAAGATCATCGAGGGGCGGATTGGCAAGCGACGGATAGGGTTCGCCGGTGAGGAAGGGAGGAACACCGACGGCAACATCCTGCAGCACATGGAACCGGAGGACCTCCAGCGCTACGGGCTCATTCCCGAATTGGTCGGACGCCTGCCGGTAAACGTCGATCTGGACGACCTGGACGAACCGTCCCTGATTCGAATCCTCCAGGAGCCCAAGAACGCCCTGGTGAAGCAGTATCAGAAGATGTTGGAGCTCGAGGGCATTGGACTGACCTTCGACGCCGACGCGATCAAGTCCATCGCCAAGAAGACCCTGGAGCGGGGAACGGGCGCCCGGGGCCTCCGGTCGATCATCGAGAGCATCATGCGGGACGTCATGTTCGACATCCCCTCCCGCAATGACGTGCGCGAGATCGTCGTCACTCAGGAATCCGTAAACAAGAGTGTGCCACCACTGCTCGTGCTCCGGCCCGAGGAGCGGAAGCTCGAGGCCTAGGCTGCGAGAAGCGTCGTCTGGACGACAATGGCCCCCCAGGAGCTCGGTCTCCGGGGGGCTTCCCTTTTCCTCCCGTCCCCCGGGCCGTAGTGTGGGGCGACCGACCATTCCCGTGACCCCCTCAGCCCCGCCGAGATGCCCACGCTGATCAGGGTGGAAGACCGCATCGAAGTCCCCGACCGACTTCCGGTGATCGCGCTGCGAGACCTGGTCTTCTTCCCGTATATGGTGCTCCCGCTCCTGATCGGTCGCGCGCGATCCGTCGCGGCCCTGGGCGAGGCGCGGGAGTCGGACGACCTCGTGTTGCTGGTGGCGCAGAGGAATCCCGCGACCGACGACGCCACGGGGGCGGACCTGTTCCGGATCGGAACCGTGGCGAGGGTGGTGCAGGTGTCCCACCTCCCCGACGGAACGGCCCGGGTGGTGCTCGAGGGGCTGGGTCGAGCCCGGGTGAGGCGCCTGACCACCACGACGGAGGCCCTCCGCGCCACGCTCGAACTCCTGACCGACTCGGAGACGGATACCGGGAGGGAGGGGGACGCGGCTCTGGCCCAGGCGACCGATTCGGTCGTGTCGCTGTACACCGCCTACGCCGCGCTCCACGACCGCATCCCCGACGAACTCCCCGGGATGCTGTCGGCAGCAGGGGACCGGGTACGGCTCGCACACCTCATCGCCGGCCACATGATTTTGCCGTCGGTCGAGAAGCAGGAGATTCTGGAGACCGTCGACCCGACAAAGGCGTTCGGCATCTTGCGGGAGATCCTGGCACGGGAGCTCGAGATCCTACGAATCGAGGCCAAGATAGACCATCAGATCAAGATGCATCTCGAGGGAGAGTCCCTGCCGGAGTTCGCACCGGGCCTCAAAGCGATCCACCGGGAATCCGTTCACGACGAGCAGGACGAGTGGGCGGAACTCGAGACGACCGTAGCCAAGACCGACCTCCCGCCCGCGGCTCTGGAGCGGGCGCTGAAGGAGTTGGGCCGCCTCCGGAAGCTCAACCCGGTCGCGCCGGAGGCAGCGGTCATCCGAACCTACCTCGATTGGATTCTGGCTCTGCCCTGGACCGCGCGATCGTCGGACAACCTGAATGTCGAGCACGCATCCGAGATACTCGACGCGGAGCATTACGGGCTCGGAGAGGTCAAGGACCGCATTCTGGACCATGTCGCGGTCTTGTCGCTGGTCGAGGAGATGCGTGGGCCGATTCTCTGCCTCGTCGGCCCACCCGGGGTCGGGAAGACCTCATTGGGCCGAAGCATCGCCTCTGCGCTCGGTCGGGAGTTCGTGCGGGTGAGTCTGGGGGGAGTGCGGGACGAAGCGGAGATCCGCGGGCACCGGCGCACCTACGTGGGTGCGATGCCCGGTCGCGTCATCCAGGGTATGCGCCGGAGTGGCACCAAGAATCCCGTCTTCCTGCTCGACGAGGTCGACAAGATGGCGAGGGATTTTCATGGCGACCCCGGCGCGGCGCTGTTGGAGGTCCTGGACCCGGAGCAGAACCGCAGCTTTACGGACCACTACCTGGAACTGGAGCACGACCTCTCTGACGTTCTCTTCATCGCGACGGCGAATACACTGCAGGGAATCCCGGAACCTCTCCGCGACCGGATGGAAGTCATCCGGTTGGCCGGGTACCTGGACACGGAGAAGAGAGAGATCGCCTCGCGCTTTCTTTGGCCCAGGCAGGCCGAACGCCACGGCCTCGGCGCGGAGGTCGTGCGAATCACGGCCGGAGCCTTGAACCAGGTGATAGACCGGTACACCCGTGAGGCGGGCGTGCGCGAGTTGGATCGGCGCCTGTCACGGATCGCCCGGAAGGTCGCCCGCTCGGTGGCGGAGCAGTCCGGAGAGTGGCAGGCCGTGTCCGAAGAACACATTCGGGAACTCCTGGGTCCGCCCCCCTACCAGCCGCCGGACCGCGATCAGACGGCAGAGCGCGTGGGAATCGCCAACGGACTGGCATGGACGGCTTCGGGCGGCGAGGTACTCGACGTCGAAGTGGCGGTCCTTCCCGGCGGCGGACATCTCCGCCTCACCGGGACGCTGGGCGACGTGATGAAGGAATCCGCCCAAGCTGCCGTGACCTACGCTCGCTCCCGGTCCGCGGTGCTCGGGCTCACCCCTCAGTTTCACGAGAAGATCGACATCCATATCCATATCCCCGAGGGAGCGACCCCCAAGGACGGCCCTTCCGCGGGCATCACGATCGCGGTGGCGCTCATCTCCGCCCTGACCGACACGCCTACTCGGCCGGACGTCGCACTCACCGGAGAAATCACCCTCCGCGGCCGCGTTCTCGGAGTCGGCGGAGTGAAGGAAAAGGCCGTGGCCGCGCTGAGGTCGGGTATCCGCCGAGTGATCCTTCCGAGCTCGAACGCATCCGACCTGGAACTGCTCCCCACTGAGGTGCAGCAGGGCCTGGAATTCGTCCCCGTGCGCACGATGGACGAGGTCATGAACGCGGCCCTGGTCAAGAGCCCGCTGCGGCTGGGCTCGGACACTTCGCCGGACCTCGGGCAGCCCCTGTCCCACGGATGAAGATCCGCACAGTCTCCTATGCGGGAACGATTGCGGCAATAGAAGGCCCCAAGCCCGGCGACCTACCCCAAATCGCGTTCTCCGGACGGTCGAACGTGGGCAAATCGTCGCTCATCAACACGCTCCTCCAGCGCAATCGAAGCAAGATCGCGCACGTCTCTGCAACGCCCGGGAAGACGCAGGCCCTCAACTTCTTCCAAGTCAACGACGACTTCTTCCTGGTGGATCTGCCCGGCTACGGGTACGCACGGGTTCCCAAGCCGGTGAGCGACGCCTGGACGAGGCTCATCGAGTGGTACCTCGGCGAATCCGGGCAGGTCAGCGCGGTCGTGCACCTGGTCGACGCGCGCCGTGAGCCGACCGAACACGACATCCGCATGGTCGCTTACCTGGCACAGTTGGGACTCCCCTCGCTCGTCATCCTCACCAAGATGGACAAGCTGAAATGGAGTGAGCGGAAGAAAGCGATCAGCCGGGCGATCGAAACCCTCGAACTTGACGAAGACCAGCTTCTTCCGTTCTCATCGAAGACGGGTGAGGGCCGTGAAGACCTTCTCGAAGCCCTGGAGTCTCTTCTCTCGGCGGAGTAGCCTGTGAGTCGATCGCTTCCTCTTCTGCTCCTGCTGGCCGCATGCGTGGTGGTGCCGGACCCCAACGCCGCACCGCCCGGAGACGGCGACCTGCTGCCTCCTCCTGGATACGGTACGCTCAGACAGGACGACGTGAGCGTTGCTCTCAACAGCAACAGTCTCCAGATCAAGGTGACCCCCCTCGCCGAGTCGGTGATCCGGGTCACCGCACCTGACACCGAGCGTCGATTGCGCCGTCTGGCGGACGCGCGCCGCGCGGAGGCCGAGCGCGCTGCCGGGCCAGCCTCGTCCCTCTTCCTCGTGTCGTTCTTCTCCAACGACGCGGGTGTCGCCTTCGCACCCGAGGAGGTCGAGCTTCTGTCCCGGAGCGTCAGAGTCCGGCCGACCGCGATCCTGTCGGTCACGCCCGGGTGGGGACAGCACCGCCTGCGTCAGCGCGAGACGGAGATGGCGGTGTACGTGTTCAGGGGCACCGTCGATCTGGAGTCGGAACTGGCAGTGGTGTACGGAATGGAAGAGAGTCAGGCCTGGACCTCGATTCTACCGAGGATTCAGGCCGAACGAGCGAGGGCCCGTGCCCGGGCAACCGGGGGACTTCTGCCGGGGGAACTGTCGGAAGGTCAGGTATCCAGACCGTACTTGGCCAACTTCCGGTAGAGGGTGCGCTCCCCGATGCTGAGGAGCTCCGCGGCCTTCCGGCGGTTGCCGCCGACGTCGCTCAACACCGCCTTGATCGTCTCGCGCTCTACGTCGTCCATGGTCATCCCCGGCCTGAACACGACGGCGCCGTCGATGGGAGGGGGCTCGCTCTGCACCTCGTGGGCGAGAGGGATCTCTCCCCCATCCCCGACCTCGACCGGTGAGGGGTCCACGAGGTCGACTGCGATCTCACCCGCCGCGACTCGGGGCACACCGAGCATGCCCGAACTGAATACGCCCTGATCGTTCGTGTAGGCGACGAACTGCCTCTTGAGGTCGTCCACGTCGACGCGGAGGTCGACCAGCGTCCGGAATACGAACTCGAGTTCAGGTCTCAGATCCCGACTTGATTCCCCCGTACCGGTGGTCGGTAGGCCAATCGGAACCGGGAGGAGACTCGACCCCCTCCCTGCCCTCACCGAGTCCGGGATGTCGGCTGGCCCAATCACTCGGCCGGGCGCCAGCACGACCATCGACTCGACCAAGTTCCTCAGTTCCCTGACGTTGCCCGGCCAGGCGTATTCCGTCAGCAGTTTCATCGCTTCGGCGCTGATGCCCGGGAACGAGCGGTCGTGGGTCCGTACGACCTCCTGCACGAAGGCGTTCACGAGCAGAGGGATGTCATCCCGTCGCTCTCTCAACGATGGCAGCTCGATGTTGAGAACGTTGAGCCGGAAGTAGAGGTCTCTCCGGAATTCTCCGACGGCGACGAGTTGGCGCAGATCCTGGTTCGTGGCGGCGATGATCCGTACATCGACCTTGATCGACTTCTCACCACCGACACGGTGGAATTCGCGCTGCTCCAGAACCCGTAACAGCTTCGTTTGCGTCGCGAGCGGCATCTCCCCGATCTCATCGAGGAAGATGGTGCCCCGGTGCGCCAGTTCGAACATCCCCCGCCGTGCGTCGATTGCCCCCGTGAACGATCCCTTCTCGTGTCCGAACAGTTCAGACTCGAGGAGCGTGTCTGGAAGAGCGGCCACGTTCACAGCGATGAACGGCTTGTGCCGTCTCGGAGAAAGGAGATGGATCCCCCGGGCAACGAGTTCCTTTCCTGTTCCCGACTCGCCGGTCACCAGCACGGTGGAGGCCACGGGAGCGATCTGCACCACGCGCTCCAGCGCCTGCCGGATAGCGTCCGTCTCGCCCACGATGCCCGTCATCTCCTGGAGGCGCTGCCTCTCGATCACCCTCGAACCCAGAAGCACGACCTCGTCCACCGACGACGAATGCGGAAAGACCTCGTCGAAACCCGGCCGCAGCGCCGGGGTCAGAGCCTGGGCACCGGCGAAGGCGAACAAAGGAATCCCAAGGTCCCGCCTGGCCTGCTCCGCCAATCGTCCGCCACCCTCCTCGATCCCGCCCGTGAGCACGAGCAGCACGGCTCCGTCGATGTCCACGATCGACTCGCCTGGCGTCACAAGCTCGGTACCGTATCCCGCCTCTTTGAACGCGTCTCTCAGCGCACCAGCACGCGACAGGTCGTGCGTGGAGATGAGAACCTGGTCCTCCTTCACCGGTTGCCCCCGGGCGGATCGTGGGGCGCATTGCGGCCCTGAATGAGCGCCACAGCATGCGAGAGCAGCGGCGTGAGGCCCTCCAGACCGTCCACCACAGCTTTCGGGCTACCGGGAAGGTTCACCACGAGCGTACCTCCGCGAATGCCGGCCACCCCCCGCGAGAGAGCCGCGTACGGGGTGGAATCGAGCCCGCGAGCCCTCAATACCTCGGCGATGCCCGGCGCAGTCCGCTGGATGACTGCCAACGTGGCTTCCGGCGTGACGTCGCGGGGCGCCACACCCGTGCCTCCCGTGGTGAGCACCACATCGACACCGACACTGTCGCACCAGTCGAGAAGGACGGGAACGATACGGTGGGTGTCGTCCGGCACCGTCGTACGCGCTGCAACCTCGTGGTCCTGCTCGGCACACCAGCTTGCAATAGCGTCTCCGCTACCGTCGTCCCGCTGCCCCGCCGCACAGGCATCCGATACGGTGAGCACTCCCACCCGGATCCGCCCGCTCAAACCGCTGCACTCCTCAGTTCGCCCACAGAGCCCTATCTCCTGATGGAGCCGTGCGTGTAGAACGGCAGACGCTGAACCACGGCTGCGACGGGCCGACCTCGGATATCGATCTGCAGCGACGTGCCGACAGCAGCGTGAGCCGCCCCGACGAAGCCCATGGCGACGCCCTCACCCAATGACGGACTCACCGTCCCACTCGTGAGCACGCCCACCTCCTCACCATCCGCCACGACCTTGTATCCGGGACGGGGAAAACCCTTCTCCTCGAGCCTCAACCCTACGAGGCGCCGCTCGACACCCTCCTCCTTCTGGGCCTTCAGGGCATCCCGCCCCAGGAAGTCACCCTTGTCCAGCTTGGTGATCCAGCCGAGGCCGGACTCCAGCGGCGTGTGCTCATCGTCCAGGTCGTTTCCGTAGAGAGCGTATCCCATCTCGAGTCGGAGTGAGTCCCGGGCGCCCAGCCCCGCGCAGATCAGGCCGGAAGCGCTGCCGGCATCCAGGATCGCACGCCACACATTCACGGCATCCTCCGCCGGGATGTAGAGCTCGAAGCCGTCTTCCCCGGTGTATCCCGTTCCGCTGATCACGGCGGGAGCCCCGGCGACCTCACCTTCGACGAACCGGTAGTAGGCCACCCCGTCCACGTCGATGTCACACAGAGGGCGCAGGATCTCCCGGGCCGCGGGCCCCTGCACCGCAATCAAGGCGGTGTCCGCCGACCGATCCTCGACCTCGACATCGAAGGCCTCGGCCTGCCCGAGGATCCAAGCCAGGTCCTTGACCGCGTTCGAGGCGTTCACCACGAGCATGTAGTGGTCCTCGAATCGGTAGACGATCAGGTCGTCTATGATCCCGCCCGTTTCCAGACACATTGCGGAATACTGTGCCTGACCGACCTCCAGCTTCGCGGCGTCGTTGACGCTGAGCCGTTGAACCAACTCGAGGGCCTCAGGCCCGCGGACCATGAACTCGCCCATGTGGGACACATCGAAGAGCCCTGCCGCCTCGCGCACGGCCTGATGCTCTGCCCTGATGCCAGTCGGGTACTGAACCGGCATATGGTATCCCGCAAACGCAACCATCTTCCCGCCCAGGGCCACGTGCTCTTCGTGCAGCGGCGTGTGCTTCAGTGTCTCGTTCATCCGAGCAACTCCACCATGATGGCCTTCTGGGCGTGGAGGCGGTTCTCGGCCTCGGCGAAGATGCGCGACTGGGGCCCGTCGATGACGCTGGCCGATACCTCCTCACCGCGATGCGCCGGCAGGCAGTGCAGGAAGATGGCTTCGGGAGAGGCTCGCTCCATGAGGACATCATCCACGCAGAAGCCCGCAAACGCCGCCTGACGGGCCGCGGCCTCCTCTTCCTGCCCCATGGATGCCCAGACGTCCGTCGTCACCACGTCGGCTCCCTGGATCGCCTCAGCCGGGTCCGTGGTGAGGAGAACTTCCGTTCCCTGCCGGGCTCGGTCGAGGATGTCGGGGTCCGGCTCGTAGCCCTCGGGACAGGCTATCCGCAGGGAGAAGCCCATCCGGAGTGCAGCGTTGAGCCAGGAGTTGGCCATGTTGTTGCCATCCCCCACCCAGGCGACGCTCCGGCTTGTGAGGTCGGACCCGAACTCTTCCTGAATGGTGAGCATGTCCGCCATGATCTGGCACGGATGCAGTAGATCGGTGAGCCCGTTGATCACAGGAATCGATGCATGTGCAGCCATGTCCACGACGTCGGAATGTGCGAAGGTCCGGATCATGATTCCGTCGACGTAGCCTGAGAGAACCCCTGCTGTGTCGTGAACCGACTCCCCGCGTCCCATCTGGCTGTCGCGGTCGGACAGAAAGAGGGCGTGGCCTCCGAGCTGGGTCATCCCCACTTCGAACGACACACGGGTGCGCGTGGAACTCTTTCTGAAAATCATCGCCAGGCTCTTGCCCGCGAGCAGTGTCGATCCGTCGATCTCTCCGGACTTGACCTTCCGGGCCAAATCCAGGGATGAGGTCAACTCGTCCCGGCTCCAATCGGAGATATCGAGGAAGTCGCGCTTGGTGCTCATGTCACCTCGGCGGTTCAGTGTTGTGGTTGGCTGTCCTACTACAGGATGAAGCGGCGGAGATCCTCGTCCTCCGCCACGTCCTTCAGTCTCTCCCTGACGAAGTCCGCATCGACCACGACGTCCTTCGTGCCCTCCTCGGGCAACTCGAACATGAGGTCTTCCAGAAGCGTGGTCATCACGGTCTGGAGTCGCCGGGCACCGATATTCTCCATTCGATCGTTCAGCTCCATGGCGATGCGGGCGATCTCCGCTACGCCGGCGTCCACGAAGCGCAGGGTCGCCCCTTCGGTCTCGACCATGGCCCGGTACTGCTCGAGCAGTGCGTTCTTCGGCTCCTGAAGAATGCGGACGAACTCTTCCTGCCCGAGGCTCTTGAGCTCGACCCGGATGGGGAATCTCCCCTGGAGTTCGGGGATCATGTCCGACGGCTTGGACACGTGGAAGGCACCTGCGGCGATAAAGAGGATGTGGTCGGTCCGCACGAGCCCGTACTTGGTCGTGACCGTCGACCCCTCCACGATGGGCAGCAGATCCCGCTGCACGCCCTCGCGGCTCACGTCGGGGCCCTGTGTGCCCCGCTCGCCGACGATCTTGTCGACCTCGTCCAGGAAGACGATCCCGGCCTCTTCAGCCCTGTACAGGGCGTCGTTCACGACATCGTCCATGTCCACGAGCTTGTCGAGCTCGTCCTGGAGAAGGATCCGGCGCGCCTCGGCGACGGTCACGGTTCGCCTCTTGGTGCGCTTGGGCAGCATGTCCTGCAGCATCTCGGTGAAGTTGTGGTCCATGCCCTCGCCACCCATCGGGATCATCATGCCGTCGATGTTGGGGGACTGCTGGACTTCGACCTCGACCTCACGATCCTCGAGCTTCCCGTCGCGAAGCAGTTGGCGGAGCTTTTCCCGGGTCCTCTGCCGACGGTCTTCGAGGCCTTCGTCATCCTGATACTCGACTCCTCCAGAGCCGGCGATGAAGACGTGCGGCGCCTGCCCTTCCACAGGCTCCACCGGTCCACGGGGCGTGCTCGGTGTCGGCGGAAGAAGCAGATCCAGAAGGCGCTCCTCCATGCGGGACTCCGCGACTCCCTGCACCTCCTGCTCCCGGTCGGCCCGAACCAGGTTGACGGCGATATCGACCAGGTCGCGGATCATGGACTCGACGTCGCGACCCACATACCCCACTTCGGTGAACTTCGACGCCTCCACCTTCACGAACGGAGCGCCAGCCAACCGCGCGAGCCGGCGAGCGATCTCGGTCTTCCCGACCCCTGTCGGTCCGATGAGGATCAGGTTGTTGGGAACGATCTCCTCGCGCATCTCCTCCTCTACGCGGTGCCGGCGCCACCGATTCCTCAGGACGATCGCGACAGCCTTCTTCGCCTCCTCCTGCCCGATGATGTACTTGTCGAGTTCGGCCACGATCTGCCGCGGCGTCAACTCGTCGAGCCAGGGCTGGAGGTCTCCCTCCTCCGCCGCCGCGGGTACGGCTGGGGAGGTCTGCTCCGCGGTCACCACAGATTCGGTGCTCATTCCTGTGCTCCATCCAACTCGAGGACGACGATGTCCCGGTTGGTGTAGATACAGATGTCGCCAGCGATCTCGAGGGCGGTTCGCACGAGTTCGGGAGCCTCCAACTCGGAGTTCTCCTTCAACGCCCGCGCCGCCGCCAGGGCGTATGATCCCCCGGAACCGATAGCGATGATGTCGTCGTCGGGCTCGATCACGTCACCCGTGCCACTCACGAGAAAGAGGTGGTTGTGGTCGGCGACGGCCAGCAGGGCGTCGAGTCGGCGAAGGTATCGATCGGTGCGCCATTCCTTGGCGAGTTCCACCACAGCCTTGGTCAGGTTGGCCGGAAAGCGCTCGAGCTTTTCCTCGAGCTTCTCGAAAAGTGTGAACGCGTCAGCGACCGCCCCCGCGAATCCGGCGAGCATCAGCCCGTCCTTGAGAACGCGGACCTTGCGAGCGGACCCTTTGACGACGGTATCGCCCATGGTGACCTGGCCGTCGCCGCCCATGGCGACGCGACCGTTCTTGCGAACGGCGAGTACGGTCGTGGCTCGAACTTGCGTGAGACTCATGAATGCTCGCGATTTCGGCTGATTGTGGTTGGGGCCGGACCCTCTCCGGACCGACGGTGCGCGTCAGGTGCAATGCAAGCGAGGGGCCACAAAACTAACGGTTCTCCTGCCGAAATGGCAGAAGGTGAGCTGCGTACAGACCGGTCTTTCCAGGAGTGTGAACGCCGCTATCCAGACCTGGGGTGTGCGTCCTTGTAGACCCGCAGCAGCCGCTCCTTGGTCGTGTGCGTGTAGATCTGGGTGCTCGACAGCGAGACGTGTCCCAGAAGCTCCTTGACGGCCATCAGGTCCGCACCCCCTTCGAGGAGGTGCGTCGCGAAGGTGTGCCTCAGGGCGTGCGCCGACAGCCCGCTGGCTCCGGCGGCTGCGTCCAGACAGCGATGCACCGCGGACTGGATGGATCTGCGCGAGAGTCGGCCACCCCGCGCGTTGAGAAGAACGGCCTCGGAACTCGTCTGGCCCTTTGCCTTCATGAGCACCTCCAGACGCCGAGGCTCGTAGCGCCCCAGAGCGGAAACGGCCGATCGGGTAATCGGGACGATCCGTTCCTTGTTCCCTTTTCCCAGGACGCGAACCAGCCGGCGTCTCCTGTCGATCGACTCCAGATCGAGGCTCTGAAGCTCGGCCAGCCGCAGTCCGCTGCCATACAGGAACTCGAGGATGAGGAGATCGCGCGTTGCCTGAAGGGAGTTCTCCTCTGCCCGGGCCTCAGCCTCAAGGAGGACCGACCGTGCGTCACCCGCGGTCAGGTGTCCGGGCAGCCGCTTGTCCATCTTTGGAGCGCGCACGGCGCGGGTCGGGTTGGCCGGGATCCGGTCTTCGAGATGCAGGAATCTGAAGAAGGTTCTCGCAGCCGAGAGCTTGCGAGCGACGGTGCGGCGGGAACGTCCCTTTCGGCGGCACCACCCCATGAAGCCCCTGAGGGAGAGGCGGTCCACATCCCCCCAACTCCACGCTCCGTGTCCCAGATACTCACACAGGAACGTGTCGAGTTCTCCGAGGTCGCGGGCGTAGGCCCTGACCGTATTGGGAGACAGCTGCCGTTCGTCGGCGAGGTGGCGCAGGAACTCCATGACCTCCGGGCGTGGCGCCGCGTCTGATGGTGCGTCGCGCGCGGGCACGGATCAGCCCCCTGGTCCCGCGGGAACCGTGTGCGCGGAGGTCAGGTTGTTCTCCCGCATCCATGCGGCGAACTCCTCGTCGGCCCGCGCCGCGAGTGCCTCGCGCTTGGCACGCTTGTCCTTGACCCTCCGGTCGAGCGGTTCCACGAGGCCCCAATTGGAGTTCATGGGCTGGAACCGCTTCGGCTTCGTGTCCCGAAGGTACCGGAAGAGCCCGCCGAGCATCGTCGTCGGTGGCGGGACCACCGGTTCGATGCCATCGAGAACGCGAGCCAGGTTCACGCCGGCCATGATACCCGAAGCTGCCGACTCCGTGTAACCCTCCACCCCGGTCAGCTGCCCAGCGAAGATGAGGTCCTGCCGAGCAGCCAATGATCCGTGGGGCGTGAGGCAGCCCGGGAAGTTCAGGTATGCGTTCCGGTGGATCGATCCCCAACGAAGGAACTCCGCCCCTCCGAGCCCCGGAATCATGTTGAAGACCCTCCGCTGCTCGCCGATACGGAGGCGCGTCTGAAAACCGACCATATTCCACATCTGCCCCGCCCGGTCCTCTCGCCGCAGCTGAACCACCGCCCACGGGCGCCTCCCTGTGCGAGGGTCTTCGAGGCCGATGGGCTTCATGGGCCCGAACCGGAGCGTATCGTGACCCCGTCCGGCCATCACCTCGACCGGCAGGCATCCCTCGAAGTACGGGACGGTATCCCAGTCCGGCCCCTCGTAGGCCTCGCCTTCCACCAGCGCTTCCACGAACGAATCGTACTCTTCCTTGCTCATGGGGCAGTTGAGGTAGTCGGCATCTTCGTCGAATCGGCCTGCCTCGAACACCACGGTCTCATCGAGGCTGTCCCGGTCGACGATGGGAGCGATGGCGTCGAAGAAGGACAGTCCGTCGTCACCCAGGGCGGACTGGATCGCCCTCGAGAGCGCATCTGACGTCAACGGACCCGTGGCGATGATCGCCGGGCCCACTGGAAGTTCGCCGACCTCCTCGCGCACCAGTTCGATGGCCGGCTGGGCCTCGACGGCGGCCGTCATGGCAAGCGAGAAGAGTTCCCGATCCACCGCCAAGGCCGACCCGGCAGCCACCTTCGCCTGGTCGGCCGAGTCGAGAAGCACGGAACCGAGTGCCCTCATTTCCCGCTTGAGCTGCCCGTGGGCGTTGGCGGGATCTTCGCTCTTGAAGGAGTTGGTGCAGACCAGTTCGCCCAGGAGATCAGTCTGGTGGGCCGGCGTCTTCTTGACCGGCCGCATCTCCACGAGCCGAACCCTGTGACCGCGTCGCGCCAACTGCAATGACGCCTCACAGCCAGCCAGTCCTCCGCCTACGACGGTGATGGGTTCTGTCACCGGATTACTTCTTCTTGGAGCGGCGTCCCTTTCCCTTCTGCGCCGCCTTCCTGGCCAGGAGCTCCACCGCCTCGTCCATCTCGAGGTCCATCGGTTCGCTCCCTTTCGGGAGGGTCGCGTTGACCTTCCCGTCGGTCACATACGGTCCATAACGGCCGGACATCACCAGAACCTCAGCGCCCGTTCCGGGGTGCTTGCCCAACTCCTTCAGCGCTGCGTGCTTTCCGGCCTTCTTGGCCTCGATGAGCTTCGCGGCTTCCTCGAGGGTCACGGTCCAGAGGGCGTCCGTTCCGGGCAGGGAGGCGAAGGTCTTCCCCCACCTGACGAAGGGGCCGAAACGGCCCAGCCCAGCCACGACCTTCTCACCGGTCGCAGGATCGACCCCAACGGTTCGCGGCAACTCGAGGAGCTTCACGGCATAGGCGAGGTCCACCTCGTCGGGCGTCTTCCCCTTGGGCAGGCTGACGCGTTGTGGCTTCTCGTCCTCTGTGGGGGCTTCGAGCTCTACGTACGGGCCGTAGGGGCCCACCTTGAGGAGCACGGGCCTTCCCTCCTGAGGATGAGATCCCAGTTCCTCCCCTGCGGCGGCAGGCCCATCGAGCGATCGAGTACTCTTGCACTCGGGGTATCCCGAGCACCCGAGAAAGCGGCCAAACTTGTTCCACCGCACCAGCATGGGCCGCCCGCACTTGTCACATTCCTCACCTTCAGCGGCGAGAATCTCGAGGATCAGCTCGTCCGAAAGCAGGTCGGCACCCTCGACCCGTTGCCGGAAATCAGGGTAGAAGGAAGCCAGCAGGTCTCGCCATTCGACGTCTCCACTCTCAACCCGGTCGAGCTCGCCCTCCATACGACTGGTGAAGGCGACATCGAACACTTCCGGGAAGATCTGGACGAGGAACTTCGCCACCACTTCTCCGAGGTCCGTCGGCGTAAACCTCCGCTGCTCCGATTCGACGTAGCCGCGGTCCACGATGGTGGAGATGATCTGGGCGTACGTGGAGGGTCTTCCAATTCCGAGCTTCTCCAGCTCCTTCACGAGGCTGGCCTCAGAGAAGCGCGGGGGAGGCTGCGTGAAGTGCTGCTTCGGGTCCACGCCCAGAAGCTCGCTGGTGTCGCCCTTGTCCACCGGCGGAAGCGGCTCGAGGTCATCGAGCCTACGGTGGTCACCGCTCTCGGTCGCCTCGACGTACAAGCGGGTAAACCCGTCGAACTTCACGACCGACCCACTGGACCGGTAGAGATATGAGCGCCCGGACTTCCCCCGAAGATCGAAGTCGAGCGTCGTGGTGTCATAGACCGCGGGGGACATCTGACCGGACACGAAGCGCAGCCAGATCAGCTCGTAAAGACGAGCCTCATCCGCGTTGAGGAAGGCTGCCACGTCCTGAGGGTGTAGACTGACGTCCGTGGGCCGGACGGCCTCGTGCGCCTCCTGTGCTCCCTTCTGGTTGTTCTTTCCGAACGTCCGCGGGGCAGCTGGCACGTAGGAGTCGCCGAACTCTGAGGTGATCCACTCCCGAGCCTGACCGACCGCCGCCGGAGACACACGGGTGGAGTCGGTCCTCATGTACGTGATCAAACCCACCGCACCGCGGCTGCCCAGTTCGATTCCTTCGTAGAGGCGCTGCGCCAGGGACATGGTGCGTCTGGCGGAATACCGCAACTTCTTCGCCGCCTCCTGCTGTAGCGTCGAAGTCGTAAACGGGGCCGACGGGTTCTTGCGACGCTCTCGACGCTTTACGTCGGTGACGGTAAACGGCACCCCGGTCACATCGTCCACCGCGCCCGTAGCCTCGCTCTCGTTGGCGAGCGTGAACGCCTTGCCGTCGATCTTCTGGAGCTTTGCCTCGAATGCCTGCTCGTCCTGCTTCAACCTGGCCGTGATGGACCAATACTCTTCTTCGTTGAACGCCCGAATCTCGTCTTCGCGTTCGCATATGAGACGCAGCGCCACGGTCTGTACCCGGCCAGCAGACAGCCCGGGGCGTATCGGCTTCCACAGGACCGGACTCGCCTGGTAACCCACAAGCCGGTCGAGAATGCGCCGGGCCTGTTGAGCCTCTACCCTCTTGAGGTCGATGGGTCCGGGGTTCTCGAGGGCGGCCTTCACCGCTCCCTTGGTGATCTCCCGGAAGGTCACGCGTTCGAAGCGCTCGTCCTTCCCGTCGAACCCCAGGAGCTCCGCGACATGCCACGCGATAGCCTCACCTTCTCGATCGGGGTCGGTCGCCAGGATCACCCGCTCCGCATCCTTCGCCTTCTTCTTGAGGTCAGTGATGACCTTGCCCTTGCCTCGAATGGTCACGTACCGGGGCTCGAAGCCCTGGTCCACGTCGACGCCGAGCTCCTTCCGAGGCAAATCCCGCACGTGGCCGACCGACGCCTCGACCTGGTAGCCCTCCCCGAGGTACCGCCCGATTGTTCGGGCCTTCGCGGGGGACTCGACGATGACCAGGGTTTTTCCAGCGCGTTTATCAGGCATTAAGTGATCGCATTCTCGCTTGCTTCCATTTCGTGGTTTGGATTTGCCATGAACTCGAGGATCCTGGCCGACACATCTTCCGGCTTCAAGGCCTCCGTGTCCACCTCTAGGTGAGCAACCCGATAAAACGGAGTCCGTTCTGCGAGCAACATCCGGGCGGTTTCGAGAGCGTCTTCCGTGGCCAGCAGCGGCCGCTTGTCGGCCGCAACGGAAGTCCTCCGAACGGCCTCTTCAGCCGATACGCGAAGCCATACGCTCAAGGTGTGGGGAGGAAGCGCGGCGAGTACGGACCCTGCGCCCCACCCACCTCCAGTCCCGATCACCAGACCCTTCTGACCCAACAGGCGCTGCGCAACCTGGTCCTCCACCTCACGGAAGTGGGCTTCCCCGGTCTCAGCGAAGATCTCGCTGACGGTGCGACCCTCGACCGCTTCCACTTCCTGGTCCTGGTCGACGAATCTCCATCCGAGCGCGTGAGAGACCAATCGCCCCACCGTCGTCTTCCCGGCACCCATGAATCCGACGAGCACAACTCGTTCCACGATCGAATCGCTCACCGCTCTCTGAAACCCCGTTCGGTCAGGTACGCAATGTATCCCTCGAAGTTCCGGCGCACTTCGCTCATCGAATCGCCGCCGAACTTGCACAGGAAGGCGTCTGCCAAGACCAACGCCACCATCGACTCCGCGACCACACCGGCGGCCGGCACGGCGCACACATCGCTCCGCTCTACCGCTGCATCGCCCACGCTGCCGTCTCTGAGATCAACGCTCGGCAGGCGCTTCCTGAGGGTCGAGATGGGCTTCATGGCCCCACGTACCACGAGCGGCTCCCCGGTCGTCACACCACCCTCGAGTCCGCCCGCACGGTTGCTGGAACGGCCGAGTCCACCACTCCGGGGTTTCTCTTCCGCCAGCACGATGGGGTCGTGAACCTCAGACCCGGGCCGGACAGCACCCTCGAAGCCGACACCGATCTCGACGCCCTTCACGGCCTGAACCGACATCACCGCTCCGGCGAGTCGACCGTCGAGCTTGGCGTCCCACGACACATAACTGCCCAAACCCGCCGGGAGCCCCGTCGCAACCACTTCAAACACGCCGCCGAGTGTATCGCCGCGCTCCTTGGCCTCGTCGATCTCGACCACCATCCGTGCACCGGCCTCGTCGTCCAAGCAGCGAACGGGACTCGAGTCGACCTCGGCATTGAGCGCCAAGGGGACATTGCCCGGTTCGGTGCGCACCGAGCCGATCGAGACGACGTGACTCCCGATCGAGACGCCGAAGTCGGAGAGCACCCGCTTCGCAACCGCCCCGCACGCGACCCGCGCAGCTGTCTCACGGGCGCTGGCCCTCTCGAGAATGTCACGCACGTCGCGCCGGTCATACTTCAACGCACCGACCAGATCGGCGTGCCCGGGTCTGGGAAGATAGTGTGAGCGCAGAGCCTTCGGATTCTCATCCGGCGAGGGCGGCAGAGGACTCATAGCCGTCTGCCAGTTCTCCCAATCTCGATTCCAGACGACCATCGAAATGGGGGCGCCGATGGTCTCACCGAGCCTGACGCCACTGATGATCTCGGCTCTGTCGGATTCGATCTGCATACGGCGCCCGCGACCATACCCGCCCTGCCGCCGCTTTAGTTCGGGGTCGACATCCCGCTCCATCGACAGCTCCAGCCCCGCCGGGATCCCTTCGATGAGCGCGACGAGCCCACGTCCGTGAGACTCACCCGCGGTGCGGAATGTGATACGATCCATACTGAGAACGCCCGTCCCGATGTCGTTGAACTCCACGACGCGTGCATATGCAAAGGCCCGGCGACGCCGGGCCAGCCATTGGAGCCGGCCCTGGTCGACCGGTTCGGTGGTTCGCCACCCATCTCAGCAAACTACACAGAGCGCGTGCCGAGAGTCACCCAAGGCGAACGTAACGTCGCCCCAGCGGCTATCCGCTGGGGCGACGTTGCTGTTCATACACCCACGTTCGCCGGCCTCGGACTCAGAGGGCGAGCCGAGGCCCTTCGAAAATCCGACTCAGTTGGTGCCCCTCACGATGTGCGGCGTCACCAAGATAATGAGGTCACGCTGGATATTCGACTCGCGCGTCACTCTGAACAGAGCGCCCACGAAGGGCAGATCCATAAGGAACGGGATGCCCGACCGCACTTCGCTGCGTTCGGTCTGCGTGAGGCCTCCGATGACCACGGTCCCGCCGTCCTCCACGAGAACCCTGGTCCGCGCTTCCTGCGTCTGCTTGATGAAGCCGACATCCGACTCGGCGAGGTCCACGGAGGATCTCTCCGCCGACAGCTCGAGCAGGATGTTCCCCGTGTTCGTGACGTGAGGTGTCGCCTCGAGGATGATACCCGTTTCCTCGATGGTCACCTGAGCGGTCGGAAATCCTCCCCCTGCACCCGCAGCGCCTGCATCGATGGTCCGCACTGGTACGTCCGTACCCACCTTGATACGTGCCTGGACGTTGTCCAGCACCGTAACCTGCGGAACCGCCTGGATGTCACTGAGATTTACCGACTGCAGTGCCTCGAAGAAGTTCACCAACTGGAAGCGGTCGATCACGAGGCTGGTGAGAATACTCAGCGTAGGACTCGCGACGCGGTTCGTGGCGTTCCCGAGGGCAGCGATGGAGGCGCCGCTGAGGCTGACGCCCTGCTCGCCCTGCTGCAGGACCTCACCCGGGTCGATAGCACCACTGCCATCGGCGTCGACTCCGCCGGCCGACAGGGAGTTGAACTGGTTCCCTTCCAGGTCCTTGATCTCGTAGCTGACCCCGAAGTCCTGCAGGTCCGTCCGGTTCACGAAGATGATCTTGGCCTGGATGGACACCTGCGGCGTCCTGACATCCAACTCGGACAGCAGTGTGGCGACCGCCACCTGCACTCGATCGATGTCGGACACGATCAGGGTGTTCGTCCCGGTACCCGTCGTGATCTGACCACGAGAGGAGAGAAGCGGCTGAATCGCCTGCTGCAGCTCACCGGCCGTCGCGTAGTTGATCCGATGAGCCTTGGTGATGATCGGCTCAACCTCTTCCCGCTGGTTCAGGTCCTCGATGTTGTCGATCCGGATGATCCCATAGTCGTCCTCCTCACCCACCAGGCCATTCGTGGAGAGAATGATCCCGAGGGCCACATCCCAAGGCTGGTTCTGGATCGTTGCCGTGACCAGGCCCGCCACATTGGACCCCGGCACGATCGACTTGCCCGAGAGCGTGGAGAATGAAAGCAGGACGTCGTTGATGGGCACGGCGTTGAACGTCATGGAGATGCGCCGGGCTGTGCTCTGCTGACGAGTCGTGGCAGGCGCCGCCTGCGGAATGCCGCCCGTCGGCCGCAGCGTGCCTGAGGTCCACGACTCACTCTGCCCCGATGGATTTTCGAGCGTGATGCGGAGCCCACGGGGATCGGGTACCACTGCGTACCCGACCTTCTCGCTGAGCACCAGAACCACGCGCACGACGTCATCCGAGTACTGACTCGTCCGCACGGATTGGATACCGCCGCGGTTGACGTCCGCGAAGTTCTCTCGCGGTAGGGCGTGACGGGCACCCATGAGATCCACCACGAGCCGGTTGGGCCCCTCCATGGAGAACTCACGGTACTCGACGTCACCGTCCACTGAAATGAGGACGATGGTCTGTGTGGCCGACGGGGTAATCGCGACTTCGGTGACAGGGCCACCGAGAGCCATTACAACACCGGTCCATAGGGCGAACATCGAGGTCATGAAGTGCCTCCCAGACGCCGTGTCTGAAGCTGCATAAGTCTCTGCTCCGCTATCCCGAACACTTCGACCTCCACCAGAACGGCATCCTGGCGGATCTCGAGGATTCGAACGTTGCCTACGGTTTGTCCCACTTTTGCGTACCACGACTCGCCTTCGCCGACCTGTACCCCGGTCCCATCCTCCGAGACCGTGAGCGCGGCCGTACTCAGGATCACTACGCTCTCCGTTGCATCTTCAGAGAAGAGTATGCCACCCACCCGCAATTGCTCGAACCGGACCGCACCAGCATCCCCCGCGTCCAGCGGGGCAAACGGATTCCGTCGCTGAAACTGCGGGTACTGGAACACTTCCCTCTCGAACGCCAACTCCGTCTGCTGCCCGGGTTGCGGGGGCGGAGCATCCTGCCCAGCCACGAACGCGGGGAGAGCCATCAATCCTACAGCCGCTACCATCACGGCTCGCACAGCACGGGACATGTTCATCATCCTGACCCCTCCCCTGCCGGAGCGGGCGGTGCGCTCTGGTCCGGAAGGACATATGTCTCAATGCGGAAGTTCGCTACAACGGGCGACTCGTATTCCGGGAACGTAGTCGGCCGATCGAAGATGTTGATGTCGACCCCCACCGGCGTGACGATCCGGGAGAGACTGGCTACTTCAGTGAGGAACCGCCCCACAGAGTGATATTCTCCGACAATGACCATCTCGTAGGAGGTCTTCGTGTAGAAGCCCCCTGCCTCGGCTGGCTCCGGCACCATCGAATTCATCTCGACATCGGTGCGGCGGGCCCGCTCGGCGATATCGTCGATCAGTGCGGCCACTTCTTCGGCTGCCGGAATGAGCTCTTCGAGCTTGCTGACATGGCGCTCGTACAGGGCCATGAGCTCCTCGAGCTCCCCTCCACCGCGGGCCGAGGTCACCTGAGCTCGCAGATTCTGAGTTTCGAGCGTTTCGAACCGAGCCTGCAGCGCCGCGACTTCTTCCGTCTTCTTCGAGTACCAGAAGGAGTGGAACGGGTAGAGGGCCAGGACGAACACCACGCCGATGAGGAGGGCGTTCCGCTGCTTCGGATCGGAGGGATTATACCAAGGCATCGCTTCAGCCCTCCGTCGGGTTCACCTGGCCGAGCTGCACCAGGTCACTGTCAAAGAGAGGTACGGTCTCCAACTGGTCTATCGGCGGAGGCTCGAACGTCATCACCAGGTCGAAGCCGTAGACTATGTCTCCGCTTCCGTCACTGGCAGCGATCTGCGCCGTGCGCTCGAGTCTGACCGCCCTGAAGAAGCGCGAAGCCTCCAAGTTCCTCATGAAACGGGTGATCGCCGGGTTGCTGCCAGCCTGTCCACCCAGCCGCAGTTCCATCGGCATACCAGCCGAAGTCTGCAGGATCTGGGTCAGCCAGATATAGGACGGCATGGCGATGGCGATCTCGTCCATGATGTGAGGCCACACGTATCGTCCGGCGTCGATCTGCTGAATGATCTCGACACGCTGGGCGATCGAGTCGCGTCGGGCGATGAGCTCGTCGGTCCGCTGAATGATGTCCGCGAACCGAATCGAATCGGCGACAGCATCATCGACAGCGACCTGTGACTCCTCGAGGTCATTGCTGACACCGAGGAAGAGCCATGCCATGATGGCCACGGAAATCACCCCTGCTGCTGCTGCTCCCATGATGTATGGGTCCGCCGCAGGGCCTCCGCCACCACCGCCGAACTTGGGCAGTGAGAAGCTGAAGCCAGGGCCTTTCGAGGACCGCTTCTTTCCACCTGGGAGAAGATTGACTTCGATCAAGGATCTATCCTCAGCCTACTGGCGGAGCCCGAGCCCAAGCGGCAGCAGCAGCATGGGTCCGGCTTCGTCGATGGAAAGATCACCGGCGGCTTCGGGACGTACCGGTACCCGCTCAAACGGGTTCACCAGATCGGTCTCGACGTTCATCCGCCGGGCGAGGGCATCTGTCATTCCGGGGACCCGGGCTCCACCTCCACTGAGGAAGATTCTCCCGAGGGACTCCCCGTCCTCCCGCGTCATGAGAAAAGCGCTGGCCCGCTCGATGCCTACCGCGATCTCGTCCGCGGAGGTCTCTACGAACCTGTCCATATCGTCCATCGTCTCTCGAGCCTGAACGATATCCTCGGCTTGCTCCGCCGTGAGGCCTCGCTCACGCTGAAGATCCTCCCGAATCTTCCGTGTCCCGAATGGGATGTCACGGGTCAGAATCGGCACGCCGTTCTCGAGGATGTTCACGTTCGTGGTTTCATGGCCGACGTTCACGAGGGCGATGATTCCCTCCTGCGCTTCGGGATAGTTGAAGCCGAAGGCGTTGTGCAGTGCGAAGGCATCCACGTCGATGACGATGGGTTCGACCCCCGCGTCCTGCAGAAGGCCTACTTTGTTGTCGACCAACTCTCGCTTCGCGGCGACGAGGAGAACCTCCATCTGGAGGCCCTCGTCGTGCGGGTTGAGAACCTGGAAGTCGAGCTCCACGCTCTTGATGTCGAAGGGGACATGCTGCTCGGCCTCCCAACGGATCACCTCCCGAGCGTCGGACTCCTTCATCCGATCCATCTCGATCTTCTTGATGATCACATCGTGGCCGCCAACGGCGGTGACCACCTCTGCACCCTTCATGTCCAAGTCCTGGAAGAGACCCCGGACAGTTTCGGACACCAGCCCGTAGTCCATGATCTCGCCCTCGACGATGGCGTCGGGAAGCAGCGGTCGCATCGCCACGCGGGACACCTCAGGCTGATCGCCGGAGTGGTCCACCTCGACCATCTTTACGAAACCGGAGCCAATGTCCAGTCCGATGGAGGTCCGCTTGCGTCCAAAGAGACCCATGCGCGTGCCCGTTCAGAAGAGGAGAAGAAACAAATTTTCCCGTGAATGTCGGGTCCAGCTTACTACGGAAAGATAAGCTTTGTCAAGAACAATGTGCTTAGATCCGTAGAGCAAAGTTTTAGTAAACATTTGAATCGTAAACAGACGGGGACGGGGCCGCAACTGAAACCACGATCTGTTCTTCGCCCCTAGCGCCCGCGAACGGCTCAGTTGACGACGAACGACAAGTCGATCCAGCTACGCGTGTCAATCGGACGAGCTCGAGAGAGGCTGGCATTGTTGAGAATGGCCCTCTCTACCGAGCAGGTCGAGTTGTTGACCGCCGACCCACCCACGAAATCCTGTGAGTCCAGAGCGGCGTTCGACGCCATGACGCCACCGAAGACTCGGCCTCCGGATCCAGCGGTTCCGAAGGCGCCCTGCACGATCACGACTCCGTAGAACTCGAATCCACCACGTAGGGTCAGGTCCCCGTCCACAAGCAGAATCCCCTGTCCGAAGCCCCCCGACTGCATGGTGACGCTGGGGCCACCATGATAGATCAGCGGGAAGTACGCCCCGCACGGAGCGGTCGGATTGAGGGGATCACCCCAGTTGAGTTGAGCCGCGGTGACACACGTGGCGCCTGAGACCACGGGCTCGACAACCGAGATGTTCGCTCCCTGCCCGGTGACGTCCTTTCCCTCCGCCTTCGCCAGGGTCACCAGATCATCCCAGGTCATGTTTCCGAAGGTCGTGAAGGTCTCGTCGACGATCGTGGGATCTTCGACCGTGGCAGCGGGATCCCCTGTGACGACACCTCCTGCGTCGAGCAGACTGAGATCGTCAGTCACGATTCCCGGTTTGTGCTCCGTCGTCCCGGAACAGAAACCGCCCCACGGCCCCGGGTCGGCGTCCTCACCTTGAACTGACGTGTTGTTGGTGAGTTTGGTCTCGCCCCGGGTCGTCAGTGCAGCGGGAGGATCGATCTCGGCGTAGAGCATCTTGGACAAGATCCCGATTCTGCGCGTCGCACCAGCCCAGAGAGCTCCGCCCTCGGTCACCTGCCCCGTCACGTCGATGAAGTATACGTGGTTGTTGAGGTTGGTCACCGTGGCATCCCAGTTCCCCGAAGGCACCGTGCCCGAAAGAGAGGCACTGTCGAGGATGGGTATCTTGCCGAGCATGTAGCCGGTCCAGTTGGCCATGACCGCGTTCGCACCCATTTGGGCTACGTTGACGGCCATCGCCGCGTGCTTGCTCGCCACACCGATGCGGAGTTCCTGCCTGGCCATGTAGAACCCGCCCGTGACGAGAACGCCAACGATGACCAGGGCTCCCACTGCGGCTGGCATGGCGTAGCCTCGGCGACTCCCACTTTTCAGCATTCTCAAGCTCCTCAAACCACCGTCGGGCGGCGAAGTCAGTTCCTCGTGAACACCCAGGCCGTGATGGAGTCCGACACCATGGTCCCCACGGAATTCCGGACCCCCGAGTTCGAACGGAGGGTAATGACGATCTGCCGCACGTCGGTGGACGTGGTCGTAGTGGCCCCCGACGCGTCTCGGTACGCGAACTGCACTCCCAACCTGGCGTCGAGCGGTCCTACGAGAGGGTACACCGTAGAGCTGGACCCGTCCCGCCGTCCGAGGTAATAACTCCCGCTCTCCTCCACCAATCGGTACGTGTAGTACTCGTAGCTCCGGACCGGAGCACCGGCCCGGACCGAATCAGCAACGAACAGGTCATCGGGATCGTCGAATGTGTAGACCCCGGACTCGAAACCGTTACAGCTCTCGGACTCGGTATCGGCCAACGTGACTGCAGTCGATATCCAGGTATCGTCCGAAGCGAGCGCCTCGTCGTTGTCGGCGAACACGAACACCGAATCGGCCGGGGCGAAGAAGTCCCCCACCCTGATCACTTCGAGTTCGATGTCACCCGTGAGGTCGACAGCGCACGTGATGCCGAACTTCCTCATGGCGCGGATTCTGACGCTGTCCTGTGCCATGACGATCAAGTCACCGCCGGCGGCGCTGATCTCCCGCAGCTCAGCAACGAGAACGTCCAGGGCTGCCCGGGTGCTCTGCTGACCGATGATCTTGGCGTTCTGGGCGGTGAAAGTGCGCTGGTTCGTGATGAGGATCTGGAGGGAGGCCATGAGTACCAGCGATCCGAGCACCGTCACGACGATCAACTCGACCAGGGTGAAACCTCGTCGGTTCAGGCCCCGCCGTCCGGTCGCTCCCCGCGTAGACCTATCCACCTCGTATCACCCTGTACTCGAAGGTATCCGCAACCATGGGGGCCAGCATCGGGAAGCCTTGGCCGTCATCCAGACCGGGTCCGGATGTGACGATGGTGATGATCTTGGTCTGAGCCCCGTCAGCAAGCACCGTCCAGCCCACGGAGAATATCCCCACCGTCCCCGAGCCGGACGAGACAGATTCGAAGTCCGTGGCCATCACCCTCTCGATCGTTGTCTGGACTGCGGCCGCCCGCTCCGTCATCACGTCGGCCAACGTGACCTGACGGATCACATAAGCGGTAGTGCCGGCCATGCCGAGAACGCCGACGGCGAGAATCACGATTGCCACAATGACCTCCACCATGCTGAAGCCGGCGGTATCTTTGCCCGAGGGCGGAACGGGGCACCGGGAGATCATCAGTAGATCACCTGTCCCATGGGAAGGAGGGTCACGACGGTTACTTCGGCGTTCTGTTGGAACCCGATCTTCACGGCCGACCCGAAGCTGTTGCAGTCGGGATCCGCGTACCCGCGTGAGTTCATGCACAGCCGGATCCGCTCCTCCGCGATGAGGTCGACTCGGAATTGGGTATCGAACTTGATAACCTCCTGAACGTCACCACCGAAGCCGGACCGGATAAACGCACTGTCGCCCAGCGGCACTACTACGACATGCACGTTCGCCCCCCGCTCGATCGCCTGGGTCCTGGCCCGGGCGACGAGGGAAACGAAGGTGTTGCGAGCAGATCGAACTGCGAACGGCGCCCGTGCGCTCCCGAAGCTCGACATCGCGATGCTCGTGAGGATCGTGCCGACGAGCAGCACGATGACGATCTCGATGATGGTGAACCCGCGCCTGGAGTGCTTTCCGAGCATAACCTTGCCAGTCAGAGGTAGGTTGCCATGAAAGGTGCACCAAGATCCGTGCCACCCTCACACCCAATATTGACACCGGGTGTCATCCGCGCAAAGGCCGAGACGACGCATACTTTGCCCCCGCGCGGCAATTATTCCAGCTTTCCGTCTGCTTGCGCTCCGGCTCTGCCCGAGAGTTGCTTCGTGGACGCTCGGGTCACCGCACGACACCAGTGAGACCGCGCCAAGCCACCAGATGGATCACCCGTGGGAGGGAATCCGCTTGAGCAAAGGGGTCTGGACATACGCGGCCTTCATACTTTCAGGCGCGGCTGGCCTGGCTTACGAGGTCCTCTGGGGACGGTACCTGGGGCTCTTCGTGGGGCACAGTGCATACGCGCAGGTCCTCGTGCTCAGCGTCTACCTGGGAGGCATGGGAGTCGGTGCGCTCTCGGTCGGCGACCTGTCAAAGAGACTCCGCAGCCCACTTCTATGGTACGCGGGGGTAGAAATCGCCCTGGCGCTCTTCGGTATCGCGTTCCACACCGCCTTTCAGGCGATCACGGACGTCGCCTACGACTCCATCTTTCCGGCGCTCCCCGGGGCCTCGTGGGTTGGGGCCGCCCGCTGGGGACTGGCCGGTCTGCTCATACTTCCCCAGTCGGTGCTGCTGGGGACGACGTTCCCGCTCATGGCCGCGGGTCTGGTCAGGAGGGACACCGAGCACCCTGGGCGCGGGGTAGCCACGGCCTACCTGGCAAACTCGCTCGGGGCCGCCGGGGGAATCTTGGCAACAGGGTTCTGGGCGATCGCATGGTGGGGACTCCCTGGGACCTCACTCGCCGCCGCGGGGCTCAACTTGGGGGCAGCGCTGCTGATCTTCCTGGCCCTGGCCCGAAGCCCCGATCCGGCAGAGAGTGCGGACCCCGCTGCGGCAGGCGGTCCTTCGCCGGAATCAGCCGCCGTGGAAGGCGACCACGACCTCGCTGGCCTTACCCGGCTGCTGCTCGCAGTCAGCTTTGGGACGGCCGTGGCCTCCTTCGGCTACGAGATTGCATGGATTCGGATGCTCTCCCTGGTACTGGGAAGCGCGACACACTCGTTCGAGTTGATGCTCTCTGCATTCATCCTGGGGCTGGCCCTGGGGGCCTGGCTCATCCGGGATTGGGCCGATCGCGCCGGTGAGCCCCTCAGGCTTCTGGGGGGAATCCAGGTCGTCATGGGCCTGGCGGCTCTGGCCACCCTCCCTCTCTACCTCGGGTCGTTCGAGGTCATGGGTATGCTCGTCCGTGATCTCCCGGGGCGTGACGGCGGCTACCTGATCTTCAACCTCGGCCGTTATGTCATCTGCCTCGCGGTGATGCTACCCAGTACGATCATGGCGGGAATGACGCTGCCGATCATCACAGGCACGTTGCTCCGGGCGGGCTGCGGCGAGCGAGCGATCGGACGGGTATACGGATTCAACACCATCGGATCGGTCTGCGGAGCCGGTGTGGCGGGTCTGGTGGCCCTGCCGGCCCTCGGACTCCAGGGACTCCTCATCGTGGCAGCGACACTGGACGTCGCGCTCGGTGCCTGGCTTTTGGCACGCTCAGCCCGGACGGCGAAGCTCCGCTACTCGTTCGTCGGGACAACCGCCCTGGTGGGCGGGCTCGCAGCGGTGCTGGCCATGGTATGGTTCCCGATGGACGCTCTGCTACTGGGAAGCGGGGTCTTCCGTACGGGGTCCATTCCGGGGGAGGATGAACGCGAGGTCCTGTTCGCCAAGGATGGTCGAACGGCTACGGTTTCTGTTCATCTGAGTCGGGGCACGGGGCTCGTCGTGCTGAGCACGAATGGAAAGCCCGATGCGTCCATGGGACCGAGATGGTTCATCGACGGAAGGGACACCCTCCCCCTTTCTCCCATCCCCGGGTCTCGGGATTTCACGACCCAGGTGATGGCCCCGCTCGTAGCTGCGGCCTTCGTCCCGGAACTCAGCAACGCCGCGAACATCGGTCATGGGTCGGGCATGTCCGGAGTCGCGCTCCTGGCGAACCCGACTCTGGAGCGGATGGTGACGGTCGAGATCGAGCCGGCCATGGTCGAGGGTTCTTTCGGGTTCCTTCCCAACAACGAGCGAGTCTTCAATGATCCGAGATCCACGTTCGTCTTCGACGACGCGAAGTCGTTCTTCGCGGCCAACAGCGAGCGATTCGACCTGATCTTCGCTGAGCCCAGCAACCCGTGGGTGAGCGGTTCAGCGAGTCTCTTCACAAAGGAGTTCTATCACCGGATCCGCGATTACCTATCCGACGGTGGAGTCGTGGGTCAGTGGGTTCAGATCTACGAACTGGACGACGACCTGTTCCTCTCCGTGTTGAAAGCCCTGGACCAGGAGTTTCCATACTACCAGGCCTACCTCGTAGGTGATGCAGACGTTGCGATCGTGGCTTCGCTCCAGCCACTTCGCGAGCCGGACTGGTCGGTGTTCGCACTCGAGGGCGTCCAGCAAGTCACGGTGAGCGTTCCGCCGTTCGAGCCCGAACATCTGGCTTCGTTGTTCCTGTTCGATCAGGAGACCTTCCGGCCTCTCCTCGACGGGGACCTGGAAGCGAACTCTGATTTCGATCCTATCCTCGACCTGGGTGCGGAACGGGCGAGGTTCGAGGGAACCATGGCCGTTGGGCTGCTCAGCTTCGCAGCAAACCGGCTGGACCTGAGGCGGGCTCTGGGCGAGATCCGGCAGGAGCCGATGCCCCATCGCCTCGTCCCCACCCGCGGCCTGGTCCCGGCCGTCAATTGGGGGAGAGCCGCGTGGCTGAGGGAGGCGATGGTCCAGAGGGGAGGCATCGCCCCCGAACAGTACCCTGAGTGGTCTGAAGACCTGCTGGATCTCAGGGACTTCCTCTTTCTGACAGGGAGTGAGACACCACCTGACTCCTGGTGGAACTGGGCCGCGGCGTTTGCCCGGTCCGAGCAGAACCTGCATTGGGGAACGGCCGGGTGGGCGGAAGAGGGCTTCTATCGAGCCGTGTTCGCCTTTCTCGATCGGGCGTCCGCACCCTCCGAGACCCGAGCCGCGGTCGACCTGATGTATGGAGTATCGACCTTCGACTGGTCCCGCGTGGCGTCTGCAGCAGACGTACTCCTCTCACCGGTGGCTCTGGGAGAGAGATGGGTGCGCCCGACCGTGCTTCTCGATGCCGCGGTCATCGGGTACCTCAAGACGGGACGCGCCGACGACGCCCGGCGGGCCCTGGCGACCCTGACGGATTCGTCGGGACGCGCCCCGGGGAACCTGAGAAATCGATACCTCGATATCCTGATCGAGAAGGCGGAGGCAGGGTCCGGGCCCTGAGTCGGTGTGAGGTTCAGGGGAGCGGGCCGATCCAGCCCGAGCCGGTCGGCACCACGGGAATGCCCAGGCGAGGACGCAGCGCAGAAAGGGACTGCACGGCTGTGCACGATGAGCCGACGATACGAGAGCCAGCCTCCCGATGCAGTCCGCCGGCAGCCACGGCGAGGCCGCGAAAGTCGCTCCCCTCGCGGAGCGTGAGAATCCCACCTACCAGTAGCACCCCCTCGAGTCGCGTTCCACGTTGGAGAGTGAGATCCCCCGGAACCGCGATCAGCCCCTGCCCCAAACCCCCTTCGAGCTCGAGATCTTCATGTGCGAATACCAGGGCAAAGTGACCTGAACAGGGGGCTGACTCACTGGTGGGATCGCCGAAGTTCCAGGGCGCATGGGCCAGGCACTCGCCGTACTGATCGCGCGGCATGGGTGTCCCGCGCCCGAAGGCATAGTGGGTCGCCTGGGCCTCGAGCGATCGCCAGCCCAGCGGACCCAGTCCAAGAGAGGCTCCGGAGATTCTATCGGTGCGCACCACATCGGGAAGACCGGCTGGAGGCATGACCTCCATAAGGCTTTCCGACCAGAAATCGCACGCCGAGCCGGCCTCGGGCAAGGGGGCCCACCAACCGGCTTCACCCGCGGAGACGTCGAGAAGCGCCGAGGGCCCTATGTCCACCACGCCGTCGAAAGCCGCCACCCGAGTCACGGGGTCCATGATCCACACGGCCAAGGCCCTCGCTACCCGTCCGGATCGACCGGGACGTCCTGCGGCACCTTCCAGGAGCCACAGCTCGTGGGAGAGCCTCGTCCAGTTTGATGCTACGGTCAGTCCATGCCTTTCCCAGGCACCGAAGGTCACCCGCCCCCCCGGGACCGTCCGCAGGGCCGCGGGCGGCGGTGGGACGCTGAGTGCCTCGAGCACAGCAGCTTCGGCGGCATGCCCCGCTTGGGCCAGGGACAGCGCGGCCTGCCCGCTTCTGGCATGGGTCGAAGCCAAGATCAGCGACCCGTGCGCAAGGAGTTGAAGCGCCAGCATCAGAAGTACCACGAGACCTACGAGGCTGCCTCCGCGTCCCATCACGGCCACACCCGGCCGCCCGTCGCCACGCGCCATGTGCCGAGAGGGGGCACGGAGACCAACTCGGCGGCCATCCGGTCTCCGACCACGAAGAAGCCCGAAGGCGGTGTGGCGAGATTGACGCTCGTCAGGGGTTGGCGTCCTCCACCACCCCTGCGGTAGCGAAAGGCGCCAGCCGCGAGATGGTAGGTACCTCTCTCGAAGTACCGCAGGAGGAGGATGGGCTCGGGGAAGCTGTCCGTCAGGGTCCAATGCTGCACGCCCCCCTCGTGGGCGCACGCCCGCCCCGAGGCAGCAGCTGCCCGCTCCAGTCCGGACACCCACCAGGACCCCGAAGCGACAAGCACCAGAAGCGAGTCCTTCTCCGGGTCGGGCCTCCGGAGCCCACGGGCAGCCACCAGGACCTGAGGAGCGACCGCCTCACCGCAAGGTAGGCCCAGGCCGCGAAACGCCCTCAACGGTAATGAATCGGGACCGATGGGTCCGAGGTCTCTGCTCGGCCAGGTCCTGCGGACCTCGTCCCGCAGGACATGCCTGGTGGTCCGCACGGTCATCGCCAACTCGAGCCGAGCTGCAAGGGACTCCTGCGTGGACCGCTGGCGGACCACGACGCTCAAGGCGAGCGAAGCCAGCAGACCCGTCAGAAGAAGGACCACCAGACTCTCCGCCAGGGTCGTCCCAGTGCGCCATCCGGGACGTGACCGGGGCATCAAGGCTCGAGCGCCAAGAGACTCGTCCACATCCGTGCGACCGACGCATCCCCCACCCGGAACTCGACCCAAACCGTTTCGGTGGCGTCGCTCCACCAGGCAACCTCCCCCGGCTCGACCAACCGCTCACCAGCGCCGGCCCACGAAGAAGAGGCCAGGGAATCGAGGGTCCACTCGACCTCGTTGATGCCCCGTTCCAACAGGGTGACAGCCGCAACGGTTCGCGCGGACAGAACAAGGGTGCCGACGACCCCGAGGAGACCCACCTGGAGGATCACCAACGCGACGAGAAGCTCGACCAGGGTACTCCCACGGCGCCTCATCGGCTCGTCGTCCGGCCGTAAGCCGAAATCACGAGGACCGCCTCTGCATCGCCCCGACGGAACACGAGTGTCTCGCCCGCCATCCGGCCCAGCCCCAGAGCGTCGAACTCCATCTGGGTCGCCGAACGCTCCCGGCTCAGGGTGACGGTAACCCCGAGTTCGCTCTCGAGGTCGACCCGGTGGATGACCGAGTCGCCAGCCTCCGTCCAGGCTCTCCACGGCCCCTCGGAGATATGGAGAATCGAGCCCCAATGGTAAGGAGCGATGCTACGGGCTCGAGCTACCATCCCGGCGATGCCGTCGCGAGCAGCGACGACCGCGAACCGGTCCGCCAGCCCTCTCGCCGGGGATACCAGGCTGGCAGACAAGAGGCCCGTGAGGGCTAGAACGAACAGGAGTTCGAGGAGCGTGAAGCCGGATTTCATGGACCCAATCTCGATTCGGGTCCGGGGCGCGGGAATGTGATTCCGGGTCGTTGTCCCGGCGGCAGGCTCAGGAGATCCCGAACTCCTGGATCTTGTAGCGGAGCGCCCGCGGCGAGAGTTCGAGAAGCTCGGCTGCCTGGGTCTTGTTTCCGCCCGTCCGGTCGAGCGCACGCTCAATAAGGTACTTCTCGAGCCGAGCCGAGTGGCGCTTCACCGAGAGATCGTCCCCATCGACGGCGATCCCCGGGCCCTGCGGACTCGGACGCCGAACGGCTTCAGGAAGATCCTGAAGGGTGATGAGGGGCGTTTCCGTCAGCACCAGGGCGCGCTCGAGCACGTTCTCCAACTCTCTGACGTTGCCCGGCCAGGAGTAGCCCAACAACACTTGCATCGCGTCGGGCTCCACGCCCTCCACCTCGACGCTGAGCCTACCCGCGAGGCGCTCGAGCAGGTGGACCACCAATTCCGGGATCTCCTCCTTCCGGTTCTTCAGTTGGGGGAGGTGTATGGGAACAACGGCCAGTCGATAGTAGAGATCGTCGCGGAAGTCACCGCTCTCGACTGCCTCCTCGAGGTCTCTGTTCGACGCGGAAATGATCCTCACGTCGACCCTACGGGTCTCCGTCGACCCCAGTCGCCGGACCTCTCCCTCCTGGAGCGCCCGCAGGAGTTTCACCTGGAGCGAACCCGGAAGTTCACCGACCTCGTCGAGGAACATCGTTCCTCCATGGGCGGCCTCGAACAGACCGGCTTTGTCCCGCTCCGCACCCGTGAACGCCCCGCGGAGGTAACCGAAGAACTCCGATTCCAGGAGCTGTTCCGGAATCCCCCCGCAGTTCACGGCAATGAACGGGGAGTCGGCCCGAGAACTCTCACGGTGGAGCAGACGCGCGACCAACTCCTTGCCGGTTCCGCTGGCACCGCTCAGGAGCACCGACGAATCATGGCGGGCGACCTTCTCGACCACGCTGAGCGCCTGCCGCATGGCGGGCGACCCGACTACGATCTCGCTGAAGCGCCGGTCTGCCAGTACTTCCCCCCGCAGTCGCCCTACCTCACGGCGGAGTTGCTCACGCTCCTCCGCCTTGCGGACCGTCAGGAGAACCTCGTCGGAACCGAACGGCTTGGGGAGGTAGTCGTAGGCGCCCTTCTTCATCGCCTCGACTGCCAACTCGAGACTCCCGTATGCGGTCATCACGAGGACGAGGGCATCCCCTCCAGCTTCCCGGTATTGATCCAGAAACTCCAGGCCACCGACCTTCGGCATCCGCACGTCGCACAGGATGATGTCCGGAAGCTTCTCGAGGGCGAGCTGGAGGCCGACCTCGCCGTCCTCCGCGTGAAGCACGACATAGCCGGCATCCCCCAGTATCATCCCGAGGGATTTCCGCAGCCCCGCATCGTCATCGATGATCAGGATTCTCACTTGGACTCCTGCGACGAAAGGTCAGGCACAATTTCATCATTCGAGGATTCCTGCCACCCCGGGAGGCGGATGACGAAGCTTGCTCCTCCACCCGACCTGTTGTCGGCGGTGATGCGCCCCCCCATCCCCTCGACCAAGCGTGCACAGATCGAGAGTCCCAAGCCCGTCCCCTGACCTGGTTCCTTGGTCGTGTAGAACGGGTCGAAGATGCGCTCGCGGGCGTCTTCGGGGATCCCCGGTCCGCTGTCGGACACCTCAATCACGACGACGTGGCGCGCGGTGAAGAGTGGATCAACTCCCCAGCCGCCGTCGTCCCTCGATACGCGGCGACGGTGCATATAGTTGATGCCAGCCGGGTCATTCTCGCGCTTGCGAGGTACTTTGGCGACATCTCCCGAGTCCATTGCGAGCGAGACGGTGATCCGGGCCTCATCACGGCCCTCCACTGCGTGGACTGCGTTCAACAGCAGGTTGACCAGCACCTGCTCGAGCCGATGAGGCTCCATCACGACATCATGGATGTCATCGTCGAGCAGCCATTCCACGACCACCCCTTCGAGCGTTCCCTGACTGTCCAGCAGTTTCCGAACGCGATCCAGAACCCGGACCGGCGGGACAGGGCCCAGGTCGGCTTCACTCGGTCGGGCATAGTCCAGCAGCCCTCTCACGATTCGGTCGATGCGCTTCGCTTCGCCCTTGATCGAATCCAGGACCTCCGGGTCACCGCCCTGACTCTCGATTCTCCCCTTGGCAACATCGGCAAAGGCCATGATCGCGCCGAGCGGATTTCCCACTTCGTGAGCGATACCCGCTGCCAGGCTTCCTACCGAAGCCAAGCGTGCGGTGTGGACGATCTGGTCCCGTGCCTCTACCAACTCCTGATTGGTACGGTCCAACGACTCGATGTTCTCGGCGAGCAGAGCCTGATCCGCCATGAGTCGGTCGGCCATGGCGTTCACGCTCTGCTGAACCTCCTGGAGTTCCAGGCTCTGGGAATCCCGAATCCGATGCTGGTACTCGCCCCGGGCAATGCGGTGAGCATCTTCTGCCAACTGTTCCAGGGGGACGACGAGCAGGCGCCTGAGGACCGCTCCGCCGAACGCGAACAATACCAGGAGATCCACGACTACGAGCGCAGCGACAAACAGAAGAGCCGCCCCGGGAGACTCGAGAACCGGCAAGAGAATCGCCAAGCCCGCCCCCGCGATGAACACGGCTCCCGCGAACAGGACCCCGAACGAGACGAGCAGTTCTCTGCGGAGTGGCGTGAGCCTGGGCATATCCCTCAGAAGATGATCGGCGGGTGAGACCCCACAGGTGAAGCACCCACAGGACCGGCGTCAGCGAATGGAGAGAAGGTGCGGGGGTGGCGCGGCTGGCGGCAAGGAGCGCCGGTGCAAGAACCGGGGAGTCAGCGCGTACACTGCACCGTGCTCTCGACGGTGGCAGGTGTCACCGGAGTGGCATTTCCGTGGAAGATCGCGCATGACTCCGCTGCCAGGCCCGCGTGAGACGCAGAGGCTGACCAGCCTTGATTGGTGCCCTCGCTGAGCGTGAGCGCGACCCCTTCCGTCCCAGTGAAGTCGAGGTCCGTTGCATTCGTCGAGTACACGTAGTGCTCGTTGTAGTAGACGTCCTGCAGGTTCGCGAGGTTGCGCAGGTCCGCCTTCACGGCCGAGAGGTACGCCCGCTCGCGGACGGCGGTGAACTTCGGGATGGCGATGGACGCGAGAATACCGATGATCACGACGACGATGAGAAGTTCAATGAGCGTGAATCCAGGCTCTCCGAGCGTCGTGTTCTTCATGGACCACCTCTACGATTGCGCAGCCTGGCGCTCGGCCACGAGTCGAGTGAAAAAGCGAGCGGCCCGAGCCCGAAGGGGCCCGGGCCGCAGCTACTTGTCGATCACACCCGCAGAAGCGAAGCGGGTCCCTGCTGGAGCCTTGGTCAGCTCGTGCAGGCTACCTCACCGGGCGCCGTGGGGGTGGCGGGTGCGGTAGGTGTCGTTGCCACTGTGCCGTAGAAGATCGCACAGCCCTCAGCCGTACCGAGCGCCGAGTGGGTCGCACTGGCGTCCCAACCGGAGGTCGTGGCCGAGATGGCGATGTTCACTCCCTCGGAGTTCGTGAACGTGAGCGCCGTGACACTCGTCGTGTACTGGTAGTGGTCGGCGTAGTAGATCTCCTGCTGAGAAGCCAGGTTCTTGACGTCCGACTTCATCGCGGCGAAGTACGCCTTCTCCCTCGTGGCGGAGAACTTCGGAATGGCGATAGCCGCCAGGATTCCGATGATCACGACCACGATGAGGAGTTCAATGAGGGTAAAACCCTTGGTGTCCCGCATCTTGCCAACTCCAGGTGTGAGGTATCGCATGGGCCTGCAACTCAACCCGGAGTTGCAAGCCAAGGTCCAGACTCCGCGGCGGGCCGCTAAGTCTATGCTCTCGAATAACTTGTGGACTTACGCACTCACGAAGGTCCGGCGCGGCGACTCCCGATGCCGTGGGATTCTGCAAGTCTACGTGCGGACTGCAAGGCCCCCCTAGGAGCCGGGGTCACGCAGAGTTTCGGACAAAGTGTCCGATACAGGCTCGAATCCGAGCAGGTCCAGGTATAGGGAGTCTACCTGGGTCCGGCCCCCCTCCGTCACCGCCTTGACCCTCGCCGAATCCAGCGCGATTCGAGCCGCGGTGCTGTCACCATCCGACAACTCCAGATATGCGAGGGAGACCCACTGCTGCCAATAGTCCCCCTCTCCTAGCTCGATCGCCCTCCGCCGGGCGACGGCCGCTTCCGCGTACCTGCCCTGCTCGGTCAGTGCCCAAGCGAGGAGGTGGTTGCTCACGCGGTCCTCCGGTACGAGGTCGAGAGCCAGTCGCAGATACCGCTCAGCCTGGAGCGCGTCCCCACGTTCGGAATAGAGGACGGCCAGGAGCTGCTGCGCCCTCGCGAACTCGGGGTAATCGTCCGCTGCGCGAAGGAGCAGGATCTCGGCTGCACGGTTCTCCTCCAGCGAGATGAACTTCCGAGCGATGGCGGTGGTGAGGAAGTAGTGGTTGCCCAGAATCCCGAGGGCGGCTCGGTACGACACGAGCGCCTCGCTCGTCCGCCCCTGCTGGAGGAACAGGTCACCCAGTACCCACTGCGACCGACCCGAATGCGGGTAGTCCTCGATCATCTGGCCGAACACCGTGAGGTTGTCATGCCACACCGGGTTCCGGGTCCAGGTCCGCCACGACATGAACACACCGGTAGCGATCATGCACACCACCCCCACGATCCGCCGCCGATGGTAGAGACGGACCAGTAGCCATGCCAGGCCGGCAATGGCTCCTACCGACGGCAGGTACAGGGTCCGCTCAGCCAGCAGGACACCGGCCAGGAAGAGGACATTCGAGACCGGCGAGATCGTGATGAGAAACCAAAGAACCCCGAAGGCCACGACTCGCCCCGAGTCCCTGTCCGGGTCCAAAGGCGGACGACGCCAGGCAGCGAGGCAGCCAGCGAGGATCGCGAGCACCATCACGGCTCCGGTCGTGTTCAGCGCATGCCACCCGAGCCCCAGGGGGATGACATTGGGGGAGTAATCAGAAGACAGGTCCAGCGGGAAGACCATCAGGCGAACGTAGTGGCTCCATATCTCGCCGAGCGTCCAGATGCGCGGGACGCCTTCCTCCAGAAGACCAGCCCCCAGGGGGCCGATCGGGTTGGCGATGCTCCCCAGGATGGCATAGCGAGCCGCCAGCATGGCCGCCGCAGTCACGCCCATGGCGGCGTAGACCTTCCAGCGGTCGCGCAGGTACCCGGGCAGCTCCCCAAAGCCCAGGCGACCGCGCGCCGCGTCGATGAGGAAGATGACGCCCGGTAGCGTGACCGCGATCTCCTTCGCTCCGAAAGCGAGGGCGTACCATGCCGCCACGAAGAGCGCAGGGCGCCAGCCGGATCGCGGACCGCACCGCAGATGAACCCAGCAGGCCAGCAGGAAGAAGAGTGTGGATGCGACTTCGGCGATGCCGATCACGTTGGCCACCGCCTCGGTGTGCACTGGATGCAGCGCGAACATGACTCCAGCGAGCAGCGCTACGGGCAGGGCAAGCAGCCCACTCAGGAGCAGCACCACCACGGCCGAGGTGGCGGCATGTGCCAGCACGTTGACCGCGTGATAGGGGGCTGCGTTGTCCCCGAACACGGCGTATTGGAGTCCCAGGAGAGCGGTACTGGTAGGCCGCCACAGTCCCAGCGCCTCACCGTGCTCGTCCGGCCACCAGGACGACACGATCGCCCTGGGAACGGTCGCCAGACTCTGGATGCTCTCGTTGTCGACGATGATATGCATGTCGTCGTACGCGAAGTCGTTTCCGAGGGCGTTCACGTAGACCAGCACACCCAGCGCTGCCGCGAGCCACGCGGCAGAGCGCACGCTCTTGAGTGGAGACGGCGGGAGTCTCATGAGATCGCATCCAGGATTTGTGCGAGGCGGACTTCGTGCTTTTCTGCTCCGGGTGCAGAGCCCACGGCGGCCCTGAGCGCGCGGGCTGCCGCCTCGAGGTCACCCTTGGCTACATAGGATTCTGCGAGGGAAGCCCAAAGCTGGCGCTCGGGGCCATAGCGCGCGAGGCCCTCCGTCACGACACTATGGGCCTGACGTCCCAGGCCTCGCCCCAGGAGTTGAATGCTGAGCAGTTGATACGCGTTCGCTTCGTGCGGCAGGACCTCGATCGCGCGCCTCAAGAGTGACTCCGATCGAGCAGCATCGCCCGTCCGATAGATGAATTCCGAAGCGGCGCACAGGAGTCCGTAGTGCCCTGGAGCGAGCGCCACCGACACCTCGTATGAGGTCCGCGCCTCGTCCGTGAGCCCGACTCTGGCCAGCCCCTCGGCCCGCTTCCAATAGGCGTAGTAGGATTCGGGTTGATCATCGTTGAGCGATTGGATCACGGTGAACGTGCTCATCCATACCGGCGTCCGCTGCACTGTCCTCGCAAACAGCAGCAAAGCCGCGATGGGGAGGACACCCACCGCGATCTGGCGGAACCGCGCCCGAGGGTGGGCCAGAAGCCAACCGGCGACCGACCCGACAGCAAATGCAGCTCCCACGGATGGGAGGTACAGAAGCCGCTCGGCCAACAGCACTCCGATCGGAAAGAAGACGTTCGAGACGGGAAGAAGGGCTACGGCGATCCACGCGACCCCCAACGCCAAACCCGGACTCCTGCGTCGGCTGGCCCCGACCACCAGCACGGCGACGGCAAACACGAGGAATCCGCCAAACACCTCCGGGGTCATGCCACGGGCGATGGGGATCACAGGTGGCCCGTAGTCCACGCTGAGTGCGACCGGTGCGACGAGGAGCCTGAGGTACTCGGGCCAGACGGAGACGGCGCTGAGGATCCGCTCGCCGGTGTCCACACCATAGAACATCCAGGTATGCGTTTCACCGGCGAGGCTGCTGAGCACGGCCCCTCTCCATGCCAGGTAGGTAGTCAACGCGGCGCCCAGCGCGAGGAACACGGGTGCTTCTCTCGACAGGCGCCGTCGCAGTCCTACACCCGCATCAGGACGGAATATCTCGAAGAGGATCAGGATCGCCGGCAGCGTAACCGCGATCTCCTTGGCCCCCAGTCCGACCAGATACATCACGACGAGTCCCAGGGCGCGGACTCCCCGCATGGCGGGTCCCCAGTCGGCCCCGCGGATGTACAGCAGCGCTGCCGCTACCACCATGAGAGCCGCGAGGAGTTCCGCGAGACCGACGACGTTTGCAACGGCTTCCACGTGAACCGGGTGTATGGCGAAGAAGATGCCCCCGGCGAGGGCCGCCGGAGGCGCCAGAACGATCCACAGCAGGGCCAATACACCCAACGATACCAGGGTGTGCACCACTGTGTTCACGGCGTGGAATCCCAGTGGGGACCCCTGCCAAAGAGCCCACTGAGCCTTGAAGGCGGCGATAGTGACCGGCCGGAACAGGGTGCCGTCCGTGCCTTCGAAGTGCCAATACGGGGCCTGCAGGACTTCGGACCACTCACCATCGGTGACCACTGGGTTCAGCCTGACGATGAGTTCATCGTCGTATGCGAATCCGTTGCCCAACGACGTCAGGTAAGCCGCGAGCCCGATCAGCCCGACCCAGAACCCCGCGCGTAGTCCCGTCATCCGTTGGGCGTACTACCCCCATCAGAGAGACGGTCCGGTCGATCCCAGGGCTGCACTTCCGGGGTGGTCCACCGCTCGACGTGCGGCGGGAGGATGTTGTACTTCAGGATGGACCAGAGGGCGGATACCCCGTCCTTCCAACCGATCTTCTTGCCCTCTTCGTATGACCGACCGTTGTAGCTGATGCGAAGTTCATAGATGCGAGCGCCAGCCTGCGCGAGGCGCGCCGTGAGTTCAGGTTCGATACCGAACCGCCTCGCCGACAGCGGCATGGACTGCAGCAACTCCCGCTGAACCATCTTGTAGCACGTCTCCATGTCCGTGAGGTTCAAATCGGTGAACATGTTCGACAGAATGGTCAGGAATCGATTCCCTACGGAGTGCCAGAACAGCAGGACCCGATGGGGACCACCGAGGAAGCGCGACCCATACACGGCGTCGGCCTTCCCGCTCAGGATCGGCTCCAGCAGGAGCGGCAGTTCGTAGGGGTCGTATTCCAGGTCGGCGTCCTGTACGACGACGACATCCCCGGTTGCCGCTGCGAAGCCGGCCCTGAGGGCCGTCCCCTTCCCGCCGTTCACCTCCTGCAGGATGAGCTGGTCTATCAACCCCTGCCCCTCCAGGGAGTGCAGCAGATCTCTCGTGCCGTCGGTGGAGCCGTCATCCACCACGATCACCTCCAGCTGGAGAGGAACCTCCCGCACTCGCCTCAACAGTTGCTCCACGGTGGCGATCTCGTTGTAGCACGGAATCACCACTGAGAGCACCACACGGTCCCACGGGAGCGGTCGAGGCGCAGGCATGTCAGGAGGCAGGGATGCGGACATGGAACGGTCGATCGGGGGCATGGTCAGTCCTTCGCATTCATGACGAGATGGGTCGGGTGCGGGATCACGGTGTCTGGACGCCCGGTCAATCGCCGATTCCGTAGCGGTTGAGCTTCCGGTAGAGGGTCGAGGGGTCGATCCCGAGAATTTCTGCTGCACGCGACTTGTTGCCGCCTTCGGCTTGGAGTACCCAGAGGATGTACGCGCGTTCGATCACCTCCATCGTGGGGTTCGCGGGAGGGGCATCCACCACCAGCTGAACGTCAGGAGCCTCACGAACGCGCTCGGGGAGGGCCGCGACGTCGATGACGTGGGTGGCGGCCATCACCGCGGCTCGCTCCAGGGCATTCTCGAGCTCACGCACGTTGCCGGGCCAGTCGTAGCGGTCGAGCACCTGTTGGGCCTCCTCCGAGACTTCCAGCGAGCGCCCGTCACGATCCTTGGCCCACGGCCTGTCGAGGAAGTGCCGGGTCAGGAGGGGGATGTCATCACGGCGTTCACGCAGCGGCGGGAGGCGAAGCTGGATGACGTTGAGACGATAGTACAAGTCGCTGCGGAACTCTCCCTTCCGAATGGCATCCTCCAGGTCACGGTTGGTCGCCGCGATGATACGTACGTCGATCGGGACCGGCTCCGTGGCGCCGACCGGAATCACCTCGCGCTCCTGCAGGGCCCGGAGAAGCTTCACCTGGGTGGCGGCACTCATTTCACCGATCTCGTCCAGAAAGAACGTGCCCCCCGCCGCCGCCACCAACAGACCCTCCCTGTCCTTCACGGCGCCCGTGAACGACCCCTTCACGTGCCCGAACAGTTCGCTCTCGAGAAGACTCTCGGGGAGCGCCCCGCAGTTCAGCGAGTGGAGGGTTCCGTCCGCGCGCTCCGACAGTCCGTGGATGTAGCGAGCCACGACCTCCTTGCCCGTTCCGCTCTCACCCGAGAGCAGGACCGTGGAATTCGTGGGCGCGACGGTCTCGGCGAGCTTCATCGCTTCTGTGAATTGGCGACTCCGTCCAATGGGACGCGCAGAGGTCGAACGGCGCTGGAGGTTGATCTCCTTCTTGAGTCTTCGATTCTCAACGCGGAGCAGTCGGGCCTCGGCGGCCCGCTGGCAGATCGCGAGCAGTTCGTCGTTGGCGAAAGGCTTCTGCAGGTAGTAGTAGGCGCCCTCGTTGACCGCTCGCATCGCCGACTGGAGTGACGCCTGCGCGGTCATGAGGATCACGGCCATCTCACCGTCGACCTCCCGCGCGCGGGCCAGAACCTCCATCCCCCCTGCACCGGGCATACGGATATCGGTGAGGACGATGTCGGGAGCCTCCTCGTGAAGCGCATCGAGAGCCTCCTTGCCCGAATTGGCGACGGCCACCTCGTATCCCTCGCCCCGGAACAGAATCTGGAGTGTCTCCAGGATCGCCTGCTCGTCATCCACCAGGAGGATCTTCACCTTGTCGCTCACGGCCCTTCACCTCGCGCGCTTTCGGGCGCTCCCGGGAGATAGATGTCGAACTGTGCGCCTCCACCCGGCGCCCTGTTGACCAGAATCGTTCCGCCGTGGACCTCAACCGCCCTGTGCACGACGGCCAACCCGAGTCCGCTCCCACCCGGCCTGGTGGTGAAGAATGGATCGAAGATGCGGTCGAGGTCCTCGTCGGGAATCCCGGGGCCCGTGTCCGTGACCCGCAGCCGTACCGGATTCAGAACACCAGGCCTCCGAGGGTCGGGCTCGCCTGGATCAGCGACTACCGAGAGTTCGACCCGGCCGCGAGGACCGGCGAAGTGCACCCCGTTGTGAACCAGGTTGAAGACCGCGCGATGCAGGAGATCCGCATCTCCTGACACGCTCACGGGGCCATCGGACACGTTGCACACCAACTCCACGTCCTGCAGATCGGGGTGATGGAGCATGAGCGCCGAGCAATCGCTGAGTACCTGGGCGAGGTCCACCACTGCGGGGGCACCCATCGTCAGAACAGAGTAGTCGAGGAACTCCGATAACAGCCTGCTCAACCGATCCGACTCGGTGAGCACCAAACGCTCCAGAATCTCCCGGTCGCCTCTCTCGAGATGCGAGTGACTGAGCTGCTCCACCGCACTTCGGATGGACGCCAGAGGATTCTTGATCTCGTGGGCCAGCGACGCGGAGAGCCCGGCAATCGCCTTCATCCGCGCCGCCCGGCGGTTGAGCACCTCCATGCGCTCCAGATCGGTGATGTCCTGAAACAGCGCCGTGGCTGACGGCGGTTGGCCGGAACCTCGTTCCAGGACCGCGGTGCCGACGCCCAGGAGTGCCTGTTGACCGTCCTGGTCGACCGTGGTCTGGAACCGATCGATCGGGCGCCCCTCGCGAATGGAGCGCGTGAGGAGTTGGCCCAGTCCTGGGGCAAGCTCGTCCAGTCGGTCCAAGACGGGCTGCCCCAGCCATTCCATGGGTGAGAACCCCAGGAGGCGTCCCGCAGCGGGGTTCGCATACGCCAACCGCCCCTCGCCGTCCACGGTGATCACACCGGTGGCGAGGTTGGCGAGAATATCTCCCGTGTCGAGTCGGAGCTGCCTGAGTTCGGACTGGACCAGACCGAGGGCCATCCCGGCACGCCGGAGACGATCACCGAGCAGTCCGGTGATCAGTGCCACGATGGCGAAGAGGCCTATCTGAAGCGCGACGTTCAGCCCGAACGAACCCTGGTAACCCCACACCAGGTCGCCGAAGTAGATCATGCTGGCGAGGCCCCCGATGAGGACGCCTCCGGGCAGAGGAAGCAAGAGTGCCCCGGTGCTGATCACCAGGATATAGAGCGGAGCGAAATTGCTCTCCGGGCCTCCGGTGACGTGTACGATGCCCGTCACCAACAGGACGTCTAGGACGACCTGGGAGTAAAGAAAGTTCTTTCCTGGGTCGCGCTGGAGGAGATGGGTGTACCAGAAGGACGCGGTGGTCACACCGAGGGCCACCAGGAACATGATGATGGTGGCGAGCGTGTCCTGCCGATCGGCCGCGAACCACGACAGCAGGGCTCCGGCCAGGATTCCGGTCGCCAGCGTGAGTCGACCGAGGTACAGCCAACGCAGGAGGTCGGGCTGGGGCTGCCCGGATACCATTTCGCCCACTGATCGAGCTTGGCTCACCACGCTCTTCCAAGGTCCCCGATGGGGGACGTGCGAGGGCTCTGGTGCTTCGGGCCCGGCTGGCCGGTGCGACCGCCTTGCCGTTCGCGCTGACGAAAAAGGTACCATGTTGTTGTCGCAAATTGCAACGGCTGACCTTTGCAGTTTGCAACTCGGATCAGTCCGGACCGCACCGGTTCCGTACCCCGCCAGGGCCTGACCGCCCCAGGGAGTGACGATGCCGTGCCCGGGAGCCTCGATCGCACGCGCTCGCGCGCTGGCCTCGGCTCGGCGCGGGAGCCAAGTTGTCGCCCATGAGTTCGAACGGCCCAAACTCCCCGGCAGGCCCGAGTCCGCGGCATGACGAAGGTGGACGCAGCCCCGGTCTGAGACCGCTGGGCCTCGCTCTCCTCCTGGCATCCTACGTCCCGGTGCATCGCCTGCTGTCCATGGAAGAGGCCGGCCCCGCGGGAGAGCAGACGCGATCCGCCGCCGACGCCGCCTGGGCTTCGGGGGTAGCCGGTACCGGCATCGTACTCGGACTCGCCCTCGTGCTTGCACTGGTCCTTCCGGAGGGGCTCCTCCGTCCGCGCCTGGCCGCCGCCGGCCGGCGACTCACCGAAATCCCCACAACCCGTTTCTCATTTGGTGTGGGGATGCTGGCGCTGTTGCTGTCGTCGCTCATCGCCTGGGGGATCCACGGCAGGCTACCCACGTCGGTTGATGAGATGTCCCAACTGCTCCACGCCCGAGCTCTCGTCGGAGGTGGACTGACACTCTCGCTCCCGGCGCCTTTCGCCTCGTGGTTGGTCCTGAACGGCACGGTCACGGAATCCGGGTGGGCCTCGCTCTATCCTCCTCTTCACACGGCCTGGCTCGCTGTCTGGATGAGGATCGGGCTCACCTGGCTTGCGGGTCCGGTCGCAACCGCAGCTGCCGCGGGTCTCACGGCGTGGAGCGCGGATGCGCTGCTCGAGGACCGGGCCACGGCCCGCGCAGCCGGGCTCCTGCTCGCCTTCTCCCCGTTCTTTCTGCTCGTGGGCGGGACGCACCTCAGCCACCCCACGGCTGCGGCTCTGGTCGCGGGGACTCTGGTCTGCGCCGTCCTCACCATCAGGGGACGCTGGTCCTGGAGCCTTGCGACCGGAGCGGCTGCCGGGGCTGCCGTGTGCGCCCGCCCATGGACGGGGATGGTGGTCTGCGCTGTGCTCGTGATGTCGGCCTGGCTACCTCAGGTGCGAAGCCGAGGGGCTGGATGGTTCGCGCGCCGCGCTGGGGGCGTCATCGCCGGGGGTATGCCGTTCGCGGCCCTGCTCCTTACGTGGAACAGCACCCTGTTCGGTCATCCCCTGCGCCTGGGCTACACGGCGGCCTTCGGACCGGCTCACGCTCTGGGCCTGCATCGAGATCCTTGGGGCAACCGGTACGGGATCGTGGAGGCGATCGGCTACACGGGAGCCGATGTGGTCCAGTTGGGGGCGCATCTACTGCAGACGCCGTTCCCGGCAGTGGCGCTGGTCGGCGTGGCACTTCTCCTGGGCCTGGGAAGCCGTGCCTCCGACGACTCATCCATCCCCACCATGGGCGGCGTCGGAACGTTCCTCGCCTGGGGCCTGGCTGGACTCGCTGCGAACTCGGTGTATTGGCATCACGGCTTTCACATGGGACCGCGCATGCTCTACGAGACCTCCCCGGCCTGGGTGGTGCTCTGGGTCGCAGCCGCGGTGTTCCTGACCCGCGCCGAAGGACCCTTGGCGGGCCGGGCACGGGTCATGGCCATGTGGGTCGCCGTCCTGGGGTTGGCAGGAGCGGCCGCATTGACCCCGTCCACGCTGCGCGCTTACCGGATCGATCCGAGCACCAAGCTCGCCGTTTCTCTCCCTGCGAACGGGGGCCCCGATCCATCGCTGGTCTTCGCCCACGGCAGTTGGGCCTCCCGGGTCGCCACCCGACTCGAGGCTCTCGGAATGCGCCGGGATTCGATCGAGACGGCGCTCCGCCAGAACGACCTCTGCTCCGTAGACCTCGCGGCGCGGGCCCGGGGGGCCGGCGTAGGTGCTCCTGTCCCGCTCGACCTCGAACCACGGCCAGGGACGCCCGAGGGGCTGCAGTTCCGCTCCCTGTCCCCGGGAAACACAGTGCGGGTCGATCCGAATCTGGTTTGGGACGAGGGCTGCATGAGGGAGGCCCGCGCCGATCGCTTCGGTAGCGTGGAGCTCGAACCGCTGGCCTGGCAGACCTCACCGGCGCGTGGCGCGATCCTCGTGGTGAGAGATCAGGGACCCGCTCTCAACGCCGCGGTAATGGAGGCATTCCCGGATCACCGACCCTGGATGTGGATCGCTGACGACCGGGGCGACGGACCGGCTCTCCTTCCCTACCAGGAGGGAGCCGAACTTCTTTGGGGGGGTGCCGCAGGGGTCACCGGGGTCGAGGGTGGAGGGTGATCTCTCCGGGCATGGCATAGGCTGAGCCCGCCAAACGTGCTACGGGCCTCAAGACGGCCGGATCGACCGTCCGCGAGCCTTCGAGGAACCGGATGTCCTCGCGGAGCAACACGCCCACGACCTCCCCGATGACCAACGTGTTGGGACTGTCCGCCAGATCGACCTCCTGGCGGACACTGCACTCCAGCACCGCGGGACAATCTCCCACGTACGGAGCATCGACGACCTCGGATACGTTCATCGGGAGTCCCGCCAGAAGGAACTCGTCGACGTCGGCACCCACCTCCGCCGATGTGGCGTTCATCGCCTCCAGGTGTTCGACATCGACGATGTTCAAGCAGAAGGCCTCACGGCCACGGAGATTGACCAAGGTATCCTTGGGGTTCCCAGCCCGGGTCCCGATCGAGACCCCTACCAGCATCGGGGCCGATGACAGGGCGGAGAAATAGCTGAACGGGGCCAGATTCGGTGTCCCGGACGAGCCCCAGGTGGACACCCATCCGATCGGGCGCGGAACAACCAGGGAGGTGAGAAGCTGGTAGCATGCGCGGCTCGACTCGGACTCGGGATTCAGCGCCCGGTAGCTCGCGGATCCGATCAGTAGGCCCCAGGCACGTCGAGCACCTGCCCTGCGTAGATCCTGCTTCCTTGAATCCCGTTCAGACCCTGCAGCCGCTCGACCGTCGTCCCGTGCGCGCGAGCGATGGTCCACAGGGAGTCACCGTTTCGAACTTCGTACGCCACCTTGCTGGCAGTGGCCGCCTCTGCAGCGCTCGCCTGCCGAGCCAGCAATTGATCGACGTAGGCCCGGTACTGCCTCGGGAACAGTGCCACGTGATAGTGCGCGGGAAAACGCTCCCGGGTAGCCTCCAGGACCCCCGCTCCTTCCAGCGAGATAAGCACGTCCTCCAGCCACTGTCTGCACGTGCGGTTTCTGCTGTATCGTAGATCGACCGCCATGCCCGTGGGGTGAACCGAACGATCGGACGCATTCCGCGGCTGGCGGCTCGTCGGGCGGGTCAGGCTGGTGACCACGAGCTGTTCGCCGCACGCGGCGTGGTACTGGGCGCCCAGGCGCGTCAGGAAGAGTTCGACCTCCGAGCGCGCGTAGGGGAACGAGACCGCGTGCAGGGTGAAGTCGCGGGTCGGTCGAATCCGGACGAGCCAACCCTGAGACGCGAAGTACTTAACCCTCTGGCCCGTTGAGATGAACGTGTAGTCGTGGGCCCGGGCCACCCGATTCTGGCGATCGATCGAAGCCGTGCCACCTCTCAGACTCTGGCCCGCGGTGGCGTCCGGCGTGCTCAGCATCGCGGCGACGCAGAGGACACCCAGAACGAGGGGCGTCCTCCATCTACTTCTAGAGCTCTTCCTTTCGGCTCTGTTCATCGACGGGCAAGGCGGAGGTCCAGGACGGGCACCCAACTGAGGGAGCCGCTCGACTGGAGGACATTAGTAAACATTTGTTTAGAATTCCACAAGATTCCCGTCACCAAGGTGACGAGACACGCGCCCGGCCCCTGAGGAGGCCGGGCGCAATCAGCGGGAGTCGCCCACGCAGACTCTGCGTCACGCCACTGCGGCGGCGCCCCTGCCGAACCGCGTCAGCTCGACTTCATCCAACCCGCGGACGAGTGCGCGTATCGGGCGGCAACTACGTCCCAGTTCACGACGTTCCAGAATGCGCTCAGGTAGTCCGGTCGGCGGTTCTGGTAGTTCAGATAGTACGCGTGCTCCCAAACGTCGACACCCAGCAGGGGGGTGAAGCCCTCCATGAGCGGGCTGTCCTGGTTGGCGGTGGCGAAACACGCCAGGGCACCACGGGCGTCGGCGCAGAGCCAACCCCATCCCGACCCGAACTGGGAGCCCGCGGCAGCCTGGAACTTCGCCTTGAAGTCCTCGACCGAACCCCACGCACCATCGATCGCCGCGGCGAGATCCCCACTCGGGGCCGACGCTCCGCCCGGGGCCATGTGCTCCCAGAACAGCGCGTGGTTGTGGAATCCGCCACCGTTGTTCCGCACGGCCGTCTGAATCTCAGCCGGCAGGGAGTGGATGCCCCGCAGCAGCTGCTCCGCCGAATACCGGTGGAAGTCGCCGTGGCCCTCGAGGGCCTTGTTCAGGTTGTTGGTATATCCCTGGTGATGCTTACCATGGTGGATCTCCATGGTCCGGGCGTCGATATGGGGCTCCAGCGCATCGTGATCATATCCCAACTCGGGGAGCTGGAAAGGGAAGGCCATAAGGGGCTCCTTGGGAGGGTTCTCTTGTTCTGTTTTCGGTGCTCCCAGCCAGGCGCTAGCTTGGGCCGTGGGGGAGCCGCGTGGGCCATTCTACTCCGCAGGCCTCGACAAGTGCAATCCGTGGAATCCAGAACGAGCGAATCGTTGGGCACCCAGGCGACAGATCGGCGCATCCTCCTGGTCGACTGCGATGCTTTCTATGTTCAGGTGGCGCGCCTGGAGGACCCGGAGGGCGCAGGAAAGGCGCGGCTCCTCATCGTCGGAGGCTCGGCCTCAGGGCGCGGCGTGGTCACGTCGGCATCCTACGCAGCACGCGAGTTCGGGGTCCACTCCGCGATGCCCACGGCCCAGGCCCTGCGGCTCTGCCCGAACGCGACCGTGGCACCGGTTCCGCGCTCGGCGTGCGTCGCCAGAAGTCGATCGATTCGAGACGCGCTGAGGGAACTCTCGCCTGTCGTGCAGGCGGCCTCCATCGACGAGTTCTATCTCGACCTGAGCGGAACGGAGCGCCTCTTCGCCGGTGAGAGCCTCGAGGACAGCGCGTGGCGGATACGCCAGGACATCCTGGACCGCACCGGCGTATCGGTCTCGGTGGGTGGCGGAACGCGCCGCCTCATCGCAAAGCTGGCAACGAGCCTCGCCAAACCGGCAGGAGTCCACGTCGTCGCCCCGGGCAGGGAAATGGACTTCATGAGAACGCTCCTGCTGGCCGATCTACCGGGAGTGGGGCCGGCACTTGTAGAGGCATTGGCCAAGAAGGGCTTGGTCTCCGTGGAGGATGCCCTGGAGGTGCAGGAGGAGTGGCTCCAGAATTGGTTCGGTCAGAGGCGGGGTGCCTGGCTGTACCACCGGATGAGGGGAGTCGACGGTTCCGCCGTCGACCCGCACGCGGGGAGGAAGTCCATCTCGTCAGAACGCACGTTCTTCAGAGACCTGTCGACAGATGCCGAATTAGAGCGCCGGCTGCTGGAGCTGTCCGGCTCAACGGCCTCGACGCTGCGCCGGAAGGGCTTCCGGGCACGAACGATCACCGTGAAGCTCAGGGACGCGGACTTCCGAACACGCCAACACAGCCGTACCCTGAACGAACCGATCGAATCGGACCACGCCGTGCATGAGGTCGCCCTTGGACTCCTCCACGAGCTCAGGGAGGAACGCCGCGCCCCCGCCCGGCTGCTGGGGGTGGCGCTCGGCGGGCTCGCGCCGCCTGACGAGACGACACAGCTGGCACTCTTCGAGGCGAACGATCAGACGGAAACGGAGAAGGACCGGATCATCTCTCGCGCGGTCGACGACCTCCGGGAGCGATTCGGGTCTGACGCGGTCCGGCCGGGACGCGTCATGGCGAGGGATGACAAGGACGAAACGGAGACCTCATGAACGGACCCTCGGCGACCCAGGGCATCGACCTCATTTGGCCGGGGATCAAGCCGCTAATCGGAATGGTGCATCTGCTTCCGCTGCCCGGTTCACCGGGCTGGGAAGGATCCATGAACGCGGTTGCAGACCGGGCATTGGCCGACGCCGAGACCCTCGAGGAAGCAGGTCTGGACGGAGTGCTCGTGGAGAACTACGGAGACGTGCCGTTCCATCGGGAGTCTGTTCCTCCCGAGACCGCAGCCGCGATGGCCGCGGTCGTCTCCCGAGTGGTCGCTGGAGCCTCGCTCCCGGTTGGTGTCAACGTACTCAGGAACGATGCCCGTGCAGCTCTGGGGGTCGCCGCAGCCACCGGCGCAGGCTTCATCAGGGTCAACGTCCACACAGGGGTCATGTGGACCGACCAGGGGGTCATCGAGGGTCGAGCGGCAGAGACGATCAGGTCTCGTCAGGCGCTCGCGCCGGGAGTTGCGATTCTCGCCGACGTACACGTCAAGCACGCAAGCCCCCCGCCGGGCCTGAGCCCCGAAGAGTCCGCCTCAGACGCGTGGCACCGCGGTCTGGCCGACGCGATCATCGTCTCAGGGACGGCGACGGGACTTCCTACGGACCCCGGGTTGGCGCGGCGTGTGGCGGCTGCAGTCCCTGAAGCATGGGTGCTCGTCGGAAGTGGTGTCCGCAGTGAAACCGTCTCGGGCGTGCTGGAGACATGCGATGGGGCGATCGTCGGCACCGCCCTGACGCGGGACGGCAAGGCCGGCACCGGTATCGACGCGGCAGCGGCCCGCCGCTTCATGGACGCCGCGAGGGGCACCTCCTAGGGCCGCGTGAGCTCCGCCAGATACGCACCGTCGTCGCCGAACACGATTACGCGAGCCGTCAGGTCCACCGCCGAGGCTGCTGCTGCCAGGACCTCCGGGTCGGCGTAGAGGACCGAGAAAGGCTGGCTGCGCATGCCTTTGTATGCGACCTGAAGCTGGACCTCCCCCACGTACCGCCCGTCGTCCCTGACCGGGGCCCCCTCATCCTCCCTCACGTCCGTGGAGTCGAGGAGAATGCGCCCCCCGGGTGCGAGCCTCGCCACGGCGGCTGAAAGAAGAGAGGTCAACCCCGCCACCGAACCGACCAACGTCGTGCCGTTCATGAGCAAGAGGATCGTATCCCAAGTCTCTTCACCCGGGGTCTGGTCATCCGGATCCGAGAGCATGTCTACCCTCCGGACATCGGCGACGCCACGGCCCTGCATGACCCGCACCGCGTGCTCGGCAACCTCGAACGCGGTCACCGCATGTCCCAGATCCTGCAGGTACAGCGCATGGGCGCCGGCTCCCGCGCCCACGTCCAGCACCCGGCCTCGGGCTCTCTCCATCGCCACCCGTTCCAGCGCGGGAATCTCCTCGCCCGACCTGAAGAAGTGTGACGCTGGAAGGTGGCGCTCGTCCTCGGCATCGCTGAGCAGAGTCACTGCGGCGTCCTCCTCTCCGCCGTGGTAGTCGGCGATCGACCGAGCGATGAGGTCCCAACCGGACGGATCCCGCTCCTCCCCTGGACGGACGAAGGGGCGGCC
>JBDHIL010000041.1:0-21391 GCA_039587465.1 Gemmatimonadota bacterium
TTGTCGATCTGATCGAACGCCACGAACTGCGCGAGCCCCTTTGCGGCCTGCACCTCCGTGATCGCGGCAGTGAGCGTGGTCTTACCATGGTCGACGTGACCGATGGTTCCCACGTTCACATGCGGCTTTGTCCGCTCGAATTTTTCCTTGCCCATGCTCTAGCCTCTCAGACTCAGTCGGCCCCGCCGTTGGCGGACATGATCTCATCCGCCTTCGACTTGGGAACTTCCTCGTACTGCGCGAACTGCATCGTGTAGACAGCGCGTCCCTGGCTCAGGGACCGCAGCGTCGTGGAATACCCGAACATCTCACCGAGCGGCACCGACGCGCCGATGACCCTCGCGCCCGCCCGCTCCGTCATGCCGCCCACCTTGCCCCTGCGTGACGAGAGGTCACCGATCAGGTCACCCATGTACTCGGCAGGCGTTACGACCTCGACATCCATGATCGGCTCCAGAAGAGCCGACTTCGCCTTCTTCAGGCCGTCCTTCATCGCCATCGACCCGGCGATCTTGAACGCCATCTCGCTGGAGTCGACGTCATGGTACGAGCCGTCGATCAACTCGACGCGCACGTCGATGACCGGATACCCGGCCATGATGCCGTTGTCGAGCGCTTCACGAAGACCGGCCTCGACCGACCCGATGTACTCCCTCGGGATCGATCCACCCACGACCTTGTCCTCGAACACGAAGCCGGCACCGGGCTCGCTGGGCTCGATGTTGATGACCGCATGCCCGTACTGACCGCGACCACCGGTCTGGCGGACGAACTTGCCCTCGACCTTTTCGGCACGCTGACGGATCGTCTCCCGATAGGCCACCTGAGGCCGCCCGATGTTCGCCTCGACACCGAATTCACGGCGCAGGCGATCTACGATGATCTCGAGATGGAGCTCGCCCATCCCGGAAATGATCGTCTGGTGGGTCTCCGGGTCGGTGAAGACGCGGAACGTCGGATCCTCATCCGCCAACTTCACCAGACCGGTCGACAGCTTGTCCTGGTCGGCCTTGGTCTTCGGCTCGATGGCGACTGCGATCACAGGCTCCGGGAACTTCATCGCTTCGAGAATGATCGGATCGGTCTCGATGCACAGAGTGTCCCCGGTCCGAACGTCCTTGAACCCGATGGCGGCCGCGATGTCGCCCGCGAACACCTCTTCCCGCTCCTCACGCTTGTTGGCGTGCATCTGCAGGATCCGGCCCACACGCTCACGCCGCCCCTTGGTGGCGTTGTAGATGTAAGACCCGGACGGGAGCGACCCTGAGTAGACCCGGAAGAACGTGAGCTTACCCACGAACGGGTCGGTCATGATCTTGAAGGCGAGCGCGGCGAACGGCGCATCGTCGGAGGCCTCACGCGTCTCGAAGGTCTCGTCATGGTGCGGCAGATGGCCCTGGATCGCGACCACGTCTACCGGAGAGGGGAGGTAGTCGATGACCCCGTCGAGAAGCGGCTGAACGCCCTTGTTCTTGAACGCAGATCCGCAGAAGACGGGGAAGATCACGCCCTTGATGGTCGCGGCCCGGATCGCATGGCGGAGCTCTTCGTCGGTGAGCTCCTCACCTGCCAGGTACTTCTCGATGAGCTCGTCGTCGTGCTCGACGGCGGCCTCGAGGAGCGCGTGGCGAAGCTCCTCGATGGTTTCCTTGAGTGAGTCCGGAACTTCGCCCTCGCTGAACTCCGCACCCATCTCGTCTTCGTAGATGACCGACTTGCGCTTCACGATGTCGATATGGCCTGTGAAGAGCTCGCCCTCGCCCAGCGGATACTGGACCGGGTGCGCGTTGGCGCCCAGCCGGTCCTTCATCATGCCGACCACGTTCATGAAGTCGGCACCGATGCGGTCCATCTTGTTCACGAACGCGATGCGCGGCACTCCGTACCGGTCTGCCTGACGCCACACAGTCTCTGACTGGGGCTCGACTCCGCCCACCGCACAGAAGACCGCCACGGCCCCGTCGAGAACGCGGAGCGACCGCTCCACCTCGGCGGTGAAGTCCACGTGTCCAGGAGTGTCGATGATGTTGATCCGATACTCGGTGTCGAACCGCTTCCACGCAGCAGTCGTCGCAGCGGAGGTGATGGTGATGCCCCGCTCCTGCTCCTGCTCCATCCAGTCCATCGTGGCTGCGCCGTCGTGTACCTCGCCCACACGGTGCACGCGACCCGTGTAATACAGGATGCGCTCCGTGGTCGTGGTCTTACCGGCATCGATATGCGCCATGATGCCGATGTTTCTCAGCAGCGGCAGTGGCGTAATCCTGGGCATCTGTTCAGGTCCTTCTTCGTTTGCTGGTCATAATGAGAAGCGCGGTCCTGGTGCCGGCCTCTCTTCCAGGGGGCCAGCGGTCCAAAACCGCGCTCCTGGCGAGAGGGCCCGCGGGCCATCGCAATCCCAAATTGTCTTGTCCCCCGTCACGGGGGTCCGGCACCTACCAGCGGTAGTGGGCGAACGCCTTATTGGCCTCGGCCATCCGGTGGGTGTCGTCCTTCTTCTTGATCGTAGAGCCCTCACCACGGCTGGCAGCGAGAAGCTCGCCCGCGAGTCGTTCCGCCATGCTCTTTTCGGAACGGTTCCGGGCAAATCCGATGAGCCAACGGCTGGCGAGCGCTGCGCGCCTGTCCGGCCGAACCTCAATAGGTACCTGGTATGTCGCACCACCCACGCGGCGGCTCTTTACCTCGAGCGCCGGCTGGGCATTACTCAGCGCCTGCTTGAACACCTCGACACCCGGCTGTCCGGAACGCTGCTCGAGGAGGTCCACCGCGTCGTAGAAGATCTTCTCGGCAGTCGACTTCTTCCCGTCCAGCATCAAGTTGTTGATGAACTTGGTGACGGTCTTCGATTCGAAGCGCGGATCCGCAGGAGTGACCCTGTGCTCGGCGCGGGAACGACGGCTCATTCTTCTACCTGCCCTTACTTGGGCCGCTTGGCGCCGTACTTGGAACGCCCCTGGCGACGTGCATCGACACCGGACGCGTCCAGAGTGCCACGGACGATGTGGTAACGAACACCGGGAAGGTCCTTCACTCGACCACCCCGGATGAGCACGATGGAGTGCTCCTGAAGGTTGTGCCCTTCGCCGCCGATGTACGCGGTGACTTCATACCCGTTCGTAAGCCGCACGCGGGCCACTTTCCGAAGCGCCGAATTCGGCTTCTTCGGCGTCGTGGTATAGACACGCGTGCATACGCCCCGCTTCTGCGGGTTCTTCTGGAGCGCCGGGGCCTTGTTCTTCTTTTGCGCGGCCTGGCGCCCTTTTCTCACGAGCTGGCTGATCGTCGGCATGAACCCTCTGATCGACAAAAAATGCGCCCACGTGGGCGCCGTGTTGGCCCCCCGCGCTATTTCGCGGAAACGGCCGGTCCGACAGAGCATGGAAAGGTAGAAAGGCCCCCAATGGGTGTCAACGGGTCGAGACCCCTCTAATCCCTTGCCTCCGGGTCGAAAAGAGACTGGTTCGGACTCGCCGGAGACCGACCTCGGTAGGCCGCCCATCGCGCGACGTCGGACGCATACCTGCCCCAGGCCAGGAAACCGGTGTGTCCGTAGCGCGCGCTGAGCCATTCCCGGGGCGGGAGTGCAGCGTCGATCATGTCTTCCCAGATCCTCGCCGGACTCCCCAGGAGTCTCCACCGGCTCAGGATTCCTCGGGCGCGTCCCTGCACCGGTCGAACCCGACCGATGAGCGACCTCGGTGACAATAACTGTCTCAGGCCCGCCGCCGATGTGCGCCTTCGGGTCGCAGGTACCGCGGCGCCCAAGTCCTGCGCGATGACATAGAGGAGAGCGGTGATCCCCCCCGTCAAACGGCTCCGGGCCGTCAGGGCCTCCACCCGGTCCCACCGCTGCACGCGGCCCGCGAGGCGAGCCAGATCGCCGAACGCGGCCACATGGATCTTGAAGCGGAGATGCTTGAGCAGATGTTCGGCGGTCAACACCAGGTGCGCTTCGGCCGAGGGAAGGCCTGCCTCCAGGTCAGCGCCCTCCCAGAGTGGGCTCTCCCGGTTGCCCCCGAACCGCAGGCGGTCGTAGTCGGTCCGCCAGTGGAGATCGAGCGCCGAACTGGTGCCCGCCGGGGCGTCACCGTCATGGAGGGCGACAGCGTCCGCCCATCCCAGTGCTGAGGAATCCCATCCGGTTGCGGGCAGGAAGCCTCCATCCAGGAGGGTCTCGACGGCCCGGCTTGCATGCGCCCGCCCGACAAGCAGATCGGCGTCGTCCATCCGCCGGGCGCCAGGATCCGAATAGGTCCCGTCTGCCACCAGGGCTGCGCCCTTGAACAGCAGCGAGTCGATGCGCTCGGCAGCGAGCAGAGCGCGGGCTCGATGTGCAGACTCCAGAGTCAGGGTCGTGGTGAGCGCCTGCATCCGGTACGTAGGCTCGAGCACCGCCATCATGTCGTCCGGCAGCAGAGCCCTCCCGCTCTCCCGGCTGCGAGCGACGCACAGCCCTTCGAGGCCATGGAATCGGACGAGCCGCATGGCTTCGAGTGGATTTGCTGCCGGGTCCGGCTGGCGGACGCCGAGTAGGTCGATGACGAATTCACGGCCCATACGCGGAATCTAGCCGTCCCGGCCCAACGCGGCGGCCAGGGCCTCAGCGAGGACCGAACGTCGGAAAGGCTTCTCGAGCAGTCGCACATCGGCGCTCAGACCCGAGGCCTGCCCGAGCCGACGCCCCGAGTACCCTGAGCAGTAGATCACGCACAGGTCGGGGCTGATCTCCTGTGCCCGGCGGGCGACCTCCGTGCCATGCATCCCTCCGGGGAGCATGACATCCGTCAGGAGAACGTCGATTCGACCCCCTTCCTGAAGCAGGCTGAGGGCCTCCGCCCCACGCTCCACCGGATGCACGCGGTAGCCCAGCCCAGCGAGCATCTTGGTCAGGAGGCGCCGAACCGCTGCATCGTCCTCCACCAGCAGCACACCCTCGCCGTGGCCCCTCGGATCGTCCTCACCCTCGGGATCACCTGCTTCCGGAGCCACAACGCCCTCCACGGCGGGCAGGTGCATGCTCACCGCGGCCCCCGCCCCAGGGACGCTGTCGATAGTGACGAACCCGCCGGACTGCTGTGCGAATCCGTACACCATGCTGAGTCCGAGCCCGCTCCCCTTGCCGACATCCTTCGTGGTATAGAACGGCTCGAACACGCGATCGAGGTCTGCTGCGGGAATCCCGACCCCATCATCCGCCACCGAGACGCGAACGTAGCTCCCTGCGGCAACGTCGTGTGCCGCGGCCAGTGCCTGGCCGACGTCGATCCGCTCCGCGGTCAGCACCAGGTTGCCTCCCCGAGGCATGGCGTCTCGAGCATTCAGAGCGAGGTTCAGGATCGAGCTCTCCATCTGATGACGGTCCACGAGGCACTGCCGCAAATCGGGCTGCACCGTGATCCGCACGTCGACCGACTCACCCAGGGTCCGCACGAGGAGCGTTCTCATCCCGTCGAGCAGGTACCCGGCATGCAGAAGCTCGGGAGTCAACGCCTGCCTTCGAGAGAAGGCCAGCAGTCCGTGGATGAGTGAAGCCCCACGCTCCACGGCGTTCCGGGCCTCGACCAATCCCTCCCGCTGCTTCTCGGAGAGCCGTTCCAAGAGGGCGATCTCCAGCCCACCCATGACGACGGTGAGAAGGTTGTTGAAGTCGTGGGCCACCCCGCCGGTGAGTTGACCCATGGCCTCGAGTCGCTTGGCGTGGCGCAGTTGCTCCTCGGTGGCCATCCGCTCGGTCAGATCCTCCAGGACGACGATGACGTACTGGGGCTGATCCGTCTCGTTCTTCACGAGCGACGCCGTAGCTCGTGCCCAGACGACGTCACCGTTCTTGCACCGGTACCGCTGGTCGGTCGAAAAGAGGTCGCTCTCCCCCTCGAGCAGCCGAAGCATGCCCCGCGCTGCGGAGTCGCGATCACCGGGGTGAACAAAGGCAAGCGCCTCCTCGCCTTCGAACTCCTCGTGGGTGTAACCGAGCAGCTCGCAGATCACCGGGTTGGCCAGCAGAATCCGACCTCGGGGATCAGCATGGACCAAACCCACGGGAGCGTGCTCGAACGTGCTCCGGAAGCGGAGCTGGCTTTGGGTGAGCGCCAACTCGGCATCGCGGCGCGACGAGATGTCGGTGGCGACCCCGGTGGCTCCTACCACGGCATCGCCTTCGAACATCGGCGTGTACTCCACCTCGAAGAACCGTCCATGCGTGTCCACCGTGGTCGAAACCCGTCGCCCCTCGAGTGCCTCGCGGAGTGCCGGTGCGGCCTCTGGGAAGAGCTCGAACGCGGACGAACCGACAACTTGGCCCGGCCGCAGTGACAGTCCCTCCAACCCAGCGCCCTCCGAGAGGGTGAACAGACCCTCCTTGTCGACGCTGAAGACCACCAGGGGGGCGTGAGCGACCACGGACTGAAGGCGCTCTTCTGTTTCGCGATGCCTCTTTTCCGTCTCTCGGAGCTCCATCTCCCTCTGGCGTGAAGTCCCGAACACCACGTCCATGGCTGGGCGCGGCCTCCGACCCCCGTAGGTCGCGAATCGAGGCGCATAGCGGACCAGATAGAATCCCGCGAAAGGCCAGAGAACCAGCGCCGCAATCACCTCTCCAGGTAGGCCTCCCGGCAGCGTCCCGAAGAGGTCCGACCGACCGAGAGCCATCACTCGGAAGACGACCTCACCCAGGGCAAGCGCCACGAGCAGCGCGGGTCCCGGGAGAAACCAACTCGGGAGCACCCTGACCCGATTGCGAAGCCATTGATGCACCACCGCTACGCCCACGAGGCTCAGAAGAAACGCAACCGTCGACGCGAAGATGGTCTTCACTGAACTCGAGAAGACCGGGCTGTCGGCGGGAAGAGCCAACCTGTTGGCCCCTGCGGGCAGCATCATGTGCATGTTCCGCATGCACTGGAGGCCGATCAACAAAGCCGACAGTCCGAGAATGCCGAGGATCGTGGTTCTCGCTACCGCCGTCCCATCCGCCTCATACAGCACCAACAGGGCCATGACCAGAACCGGAACGATCGTCGTGTGGTAGACCGCGACCTCCACACCCGCGACCGAGTAGGAGACGCCCAGGGCTCCCCCCCAGTGCAGAAAGGCGACCAGCCCGGACACGAACATGAGCAGGGGCGCGAGTCCGAACCTCCGACTCGACCAGTGCAGAATCAGCGCGATGACGCCCAGCGCGATGAGTTCCGTGAGGGTCAGGGCAAGGTTGAGGATCAAGGGAACTCCGTGGCGGCAAGCCGGGTCGGAGCGGTTAGGCTCCAGAGGTTCAGGGGTCGGCGGCGAACTCCAATCGTGCCCTTCCTGAGGCCCTTGCGCCACCCCGCGCCGAGGGTAGAGACTCAGAAGGGTGAAGACCACGTCCCTCCTACGGATACCATCATGTGGTTCGAGACGATCGTTCGAGAAGAAACGGGCTGTGCCGCTTACATGATCGGCTGCCAGCGCACCAACGAGTGCGCGGTGTTCGACCCTCTGTGGGACATCGCGCCCTACCTGGACATGGCGAAGGACCAGGGATCCACGATCCGGTACGTGATCGACTCCCACAGCCACGCAGACCACGTCTCAGGAGCTCGTCTATTGGCGGAGGCCACGGGCGGAGAGCTCATCCTCCCGGAGTTGGCGGAGATCACCTACGACGCCACCCGGGTGAAGCACGGTGACATGATCCGCATGGGTGGTGTCGGCATGGAGGTGGTGCACGTCCCGGGACACCGCCCCGAGCAGATCAACCTCCTAGTGTACGACTACCCCCGCGGCGACGAGCCCTGGTTCATTCTGACGGCGGACTTCGTCATGGTGGGCGACGTGGCCCGACCCGACCTGGCCCAGGAGGGGTCCGAGGGCGCCCCGGTTCTGTTCGATGTCAGTATCCCGAGGTTCCTGGACCTCCCAGATCACGTGGAGGTCTATCCAGGTCACCTGGCCGGCTCCACCTGAGGCCGCGTCTCCAGTGGCAAGGTTGTCACAACTGTGGGATACGAGAGGCGCTTCAACGACGCTCTTCTCATCAAGGATCTGGATCGGTTCACGAGCTACATGGAAGATGATCAGCCGCTCAAGCCGGCCAACATCCTCAACATCGTAGCGATCAATCAGGGGCATCGGGCCCTGAGCAAAGGACGCCCGAAGGCGGAGCCCCTGCGGCCCGCAGAGGTTCAGCGCCTCATGGACGAGGGGCACTACGTGGTGGACGCGCGCTCATCGCCATCGTTCGGAGCCGGGCACATCCGGGGCTCCGTCAACGTCCAGATGAGCAGCAAGGAGTTCGAACAGCGCGTCGGCTGGGTGATTCCGGACAGTTCGCCGATCATCCTCCTCACGGACAAGGACGCGGACGCGCAGACGTGCATCTTCAACATGGCCTTCATCGGACTCGACCAGTTCGTCACCGGTTTCGTCCTCGGCGGTATCGACGCCTGGATGGCCGACGGCCTCCCAGTGGAGGTCACGCCGCAAATCGACGTCTTCACTCTGCACAGCCGGCTCTCGGACAACGGGATGAAGGTCCTGGACGTGCGGGAGCAGGACGAGTGGGACGAGGGTCACATCGCAGGGTCGAGCCTGATGCCTTACACCCACATGGCCCCCCAGCTCACGGTGCCGGCGCAGATCCACCGCCTGGAGTTCGAGAAGGATCAATCCATCGCGGTGACATGTGCCACGGCCAAGCGGTCGAGTACAGCCATCGGCCTCCTTCTGAGGGCCGGCTACACCAACCTCTACAACGTCACCGGCGGGATGGACGCATGGGCCAGGGCGAAGCTCCCGATGGTCGACGGTGAAGGCACGGCCTGCGCCATCTGACGGTCGAGGGAGCCCTCCAAGCGGGCCGGAAGCGGCCGCTTGGAGGGCTCCGCCCGTTTCAAGGCCTCGCGCAACGCTACAAGTCCCGCGCCTGACTCGACCCGCGTACCACCGGTAGAAAGCGCGAAGGGGGCGCCCTTCTCAGGACGCCCCCTCCGAAACAACCAACTGCGACGTGCGGTCAGTCGGCGTCTACGTGCAGCGCGGCATCGCCCAGCCCGAACTCGTCGCTCGTGAGGGGAACGATCTCCTCGTCGTAGTACGCCTCTTCGACCATGAACTCCACTTCCTGATACCGGTGGATGCCGGTACCCGCTGGAATGAGATGGCCGATGATGATGTTCTCCTTGAGGCCCTTCAGATCGTCGCGCGCCCCGCGCACTGCCGCATCCGTGAGGACACGGGTCGTCTCCTGGAAGGAGGCCGCCGAGATGAACGACTCGGTGGTGAGGCTCGCCTTCGTGATACCGAGCAGCAGAGGCTCGGAGCGTGCGGGCTTGAGGCCCTCGGAAATCCCTTGCTGATTGACCTCCCGGAACTCCACGCGATCGACGTTCTCGCCCTCCAGGAGGGTGGTCTCACCGGCATCGGTGATCTTCACCTTCTGGAGCATCTGGCGAACGATGACGCCGATGTGCTTGTCGTTGATCTTCACGCCCTGCAGACGGTAGACCTCCTGGATCTCGTTCAGCAGGTACTCCTGAACGGCCCGGGGGCCCTTGATCTTCAGAATGTCGTGCGGGTTGATCGGGCCCTCGCTCAAGCGGTCACCGGCGCGTACCTGGTCACCCTCGTGGACCCGCATGTGTTTCCCGACGGGAACGTCGTAGGTCCGCTGCTCACCGGTCTCCGGCGACACGTGGACCTCCCGCTTTCCGCGCTTGATGTCACCGAAACTGATGGAGCCATCGATCTCCGTGATGACCGCCGGATCCTTGGGACGCCGGGCTTCGAACAACTCGGCCACCCGCGGAAGGCCACCGGTGATGTCGCGCGTCTTGTACACCTCGCGGCTGATCTTCGCGATCGTGTCACCGAGCTTGACGTCGTCGCCGTCGTGTACGGTGAGCTGCGCGCCCACGGGGATGATGAACTCTCTCAGCTTGTCGGACTTCTTCGTGTTCTTCCGAATCTGGATCGTCGGGTGGAGCCGCTTCTCGCGATCCTCGATGACCGTCATCTGACGACGACCGGTGGACTCGTCCAGCTCCTCCCGCATCGTCTGCTCTTCGATGATGTCCTTGAACTTGATCACACCGGCAGCATCGGCCACGATGGGCTCGGAGTACGGATCCCAGCTGAACAGCAGGTCTCCGGAAACGATCTCCTCGTCCTCCGTGATCGACAGCGTCGCGCCGTACGGCACGGACAGCCGGCTCCGGATCGCGCCTTCCTTCGTCTTCAGAAGGATCTGACCCTCGCGGGACGTCACGATCCTGTCGCCGTTGGGCGTGTCCACCGTGGTCACACGGTCCAGCCCGACGATTCCGGCGATCTTCGACTTACGCTGGGTCTGTGCCGCGATGCGCGACGCAGTACCACCGATGTGGAAGGTCCGCAGCGTGAGCTGCGTACCCGGCTCACCGATCGACTGCGCGGCCAGAATACCGACCGCCTCACCGATGTCCACCATCTTCATGGTCGCGAGATTGCGGCCGTAGCACTGCAGGCACACGCCGCGCTTCGACTCGCACGTGAGAACCGAGCGGATCTTCACCATCTGGATGCCGGCTTCCTCCACTGCGTCGGCGCTCAGCTCGTCGATGAGAGCTCCGGCGGAGATCAGCAACTCGCCGTCGATCGGATCGTACACATCCTCGAGGGCCACGTTGCCCACGATCCGGTCGGCCAACGGCTCGATGATGTCCTCGCCCTCCTTGAGCGCGGTCATCTCGAGACCGAGGATCGTGCCGCAGTCGTCCGACGAGATCGTCACGTCCTGGGCCACGTCCACGAGCCGACGCGTCAGGTACCCGGCGTCGGCCGTCTTCAGGGCCGTATCGGCCAAGCCCTTCCGAGCGCCGTGGGTGGAGATGAAGTACTCCACCACCGTGAGTCCTTCCCGGAAGTTGGACTTGATCGGGCTCTCGATGATCTCGCCGATCCCACCGGTGAGCTTCTTCTGGGGCTTGGCCATGAGGCCACGCATCCCGGCGAGCTGACGCATCTGGTCCCGGTTACCCCGGGCACCGGACGTCATCATCATGTAGACCGGGTTGAACCCGTTCTTCGACCGCTCTAGGTGACGCACCATTGCGTCCGCCACGTCATTGTTGGCGTGGGTCCATGTGTCGATGACCTTGTTGTATCGCTCCCCGTTGGAGATGAAGCCGCTGGAATAGGCCTTCTGGAAGCGGGCCACCTGCTCGTCCGCGTCCGCCAGAATCTCAGCCTTCTCGTGCGGAACCTCGAGGTCCTCGATACCGACGCTGATGCCACCCATCGTGGCGTAGCGGAAACCGAAGTCCTTGAGGGCGTCGAGGAACGCCGTAGTCCTGGCGAGCCCGACTTCAGTGAAGCAGTCGAACACGAGGTCGCCCAGCTCCTTCTTTCCGAAGGTCTGGTTCAGGAACCCGAGCTCATCCGGAATGATCGAGTTGAACAGCACCCGACCACCGGTCGTGCGCTGCCAGCCCGCTTCGGAATTCGCTCCCTCGTCCTCCACGCCGGCAAACCAATACCACACCGGCGTGGTGAACTCGATGTGGCCGAGGGCCAGGGCCATCTCAATTTCGCCGTAGGACCCGTGGCGCGGGGCGCCTGCGAAGATCTTGTTGAGCTCCTTCTCAGCCTTCTCACGCTTCTTCGACGCCAAGCGGGTGTCGTTGGCGGCCTTCTCGAGGTCTCCGATGAGGAGACCTGGACACGTCAGGTAGTACGACCCGATGACCATGTCCTGAGACGGCGCCGTAACCGGGCGTCCGTTGGACGGCAGCAGGATGTTGTTGGCCGACAGCATGAGCACGCGGGCCTCGAGCTGTGCCTCGAACGAGAGCGGCACGTGCACGGCCATCTGGTCACCGTCGAAGTCGGCGTTGAACGCCGCACAGACGAGCGGGTGAATCCTGATCGCCTTGCCCTCGACGAGAACCGGCACGAAGGCCTGAATCCCGAGGCGGTGGAGCGTCGGTGCCCGGTTCAGAAGCACCGGGTGGTCCTTGATGATGTCTTCGAGGACCTCGTACACCTTCGGATCGTCCCGTTCGACGATCTTTTTGGCCCGCTTCACCGTCTCTGCTTCGCCCCGCCGTTCCAACTCGTGGATGATGAAGGGCTTGAACAGCTCCACCGCCATCGCCTTCGGCAATCCGCACTGGTGGAGCTTGAGCTCCGGGCCGACCACGATGACCGAACGGCCGGAGTAGTCGACTCGTTTACCGAGGAGATTCTGCCGGAAGCGGCCCTGCTTACCCTTGAGCATGTCGCTCAGGGACTTCAGCGGACGCTTGCCCCTGCCCCGGATGGCCTTGGTGCGCCGTCCGTTGTCGAAGAGGGCATCCACGGACTCCTGCAGCATCCGTTTTTCATTTCGGAGGATGACCTCCGGCGCCTTCATGTCGATCAGCTTCTTGAGGCGGTTGTTGCGGTTGATGACCCTGCGGTACAGATCGTTCAGGTCGGACGTGGCGAAGCGTCCCCCATCGAGCGGCACCAGCGGGCGCAGATCCGGGGGAATGACCGGAACCACGTCCATCACCATCCACTCGGGCCGGTTGCGATCGTCCGGTGTCGACCCGGATTTGCGGAGCGCGTCGACGACCTTGAGCCTCTTGAGCTTCTTCTTCTTCCGGTGCTGGGACGTCTCGTTGACGATTTCGTACCGGAGCCAGTCAGCAAGACGGTCCAGTCCGCGGCCGTCGGCGTTGCGATCCTTGATCTTCTTGTCGGGCGTATCGAGGAGCTTCAACAGCGTCCTCACCGCCTCGGCACCGATCTCCGCCTTGAAGACCTCGTCACCCTCGTCCCGCGCCTTCACCCGGAGGTCGTAGTACTCGTCCTCGTCGAGCAGATCGAGGAACTCCACCTCCTGCTTGCCGGGCTGCGTGACCACGTACGCGGCGTAGTAGATGACCTTCTCGAGGTCTCGCAGCGTCATGCCGAGCAGATATCCCAGCTGGCTCGGCAGCGTCTTGAAGAACCAGATGTGGCACACGGGCACCGCCAACTCGATGTGACCCATGCGCTCACGCCGGACCTTCGAGAGCGTGACCTCCACCCCACAGCGGTCACACACGTGCCCACGGAAGCGGATGCGCTTGAACTTCCCGCAGTGGCACTCCCAGTCCTTCACGGGACCGAAGATGCGCTCGCAGAACAATCCGTCGCGCTCGGGCTTGAACGACCTGTAGTTGATGGTCTCGGGCTTCACAACCTCGCCGAACGACCAGCCGCGGATCTCCTCGGGCGAAGCAATCTTCACCCGGATGAAATCGAAGTCCGCCCTACGCTGATCCCGGGTTCTGGGAAAATCGATCATATCGCTTACTCTTCCTCGCCCAAGGTCACAGATAGCCCGAGAGCCTGCAGTTCCTTCACCAGCACGTTGAACGACTCCGGAATGCCCGGTTTCGGCAGGTTGTCACCCTTCACGATGGCCTCATAGACCTTCGAGCGACCCTGCACGTCGTCCGACTTCACCGTCAGGATTTCCTGAAGCGTGTGCGCGGCGCCGTAGGCCTCCAGGGCCCAGACCTCCATCTCCCCGAAGCGCTGTCCACCGAACTGAGCCTTACCGGCCAGCGGCTGCTGCGTCACGAGTGAGTAGGGCCCGATGGACCGCGCGTGGATCTTGTCGTCGACCAGATGGCTGAGCTTGAGCATGTAGATGGCTCCGACCGTGACCGGGAAGTCGAAGCGTCGGCCACTCCGGCCGTCACGCAGCCACACCTTCCCGTTGGGGAGCACCTCGCCATACTCGAGCAATTCGAGCACCGCGTCGTCGAGGCCGGACTTGACCACCTTTCGGCCCTTGAGCTTCTGGATGGCCGGGAACAGCTCGCTAGTCGTCACGTCCCGACGCCCGGCGATCTCGTCGGCGGCAGCCAGAAGGAAGCCGACGAGGTCGTCGAACATCTTCTGCTGCTTCTTGTTCTTCTTCACGGGGAGATACGCGTCCAGCGACTGCCCGATGCCGTGCGTGCGGCCCCCGGGGCCATCGCCGTTTCCGTTCTCCGACATGTCTCCGTGTGCCATGATCACGGGAAGCTGCCCCGCGACTGCCGTCAGAGACCCGACGTCTGCGATGCTTGACGGCACCTTGGCCTTGAGGCTCTGCGCCGCGCTCACCCACTCGAGTCCGGCGAGCTTCAGAAGGCTCCCGACTTCGTTCTCGGTAGCGCCTTGGAAGACAGGGGTCTTCGCCTCGAAGCCCAGAATCCGGGCCGCCCAGCCCAGGTGCGTCTCGAGCACCTGGCCGACGTTCATCCGGGAAGGCACGCCCAACGGATTCAGCACGATCTCCACCGGCGTACCGTCCGGAAGGAACGGCATGTCCTCTTCCGGCGCGATGCGCGCGATGATGCCCTTGTTGCCGTGTCGCCCGGCCATCTTGTCACCAACCGAGATCTTACGCTTCTCGGCCACATAGACCTTGACCAGCTGCACGACTCCAGGCGGAAGCTCGTCCGGCTGGAAGACCTTGTCGATCTGTTCCTCCGTCCGCCCCCGGACACGCTCGATTCGCGTCTGGGCCTCATCGATGACCAGCCGGATGCGCTCGCTCGCGTCCTTGTTGACCACCTTCAGAGTCGAGAGGTCGAGCTTCTTGAAATTGAGCTCCGCGATCTGATCCTTGCTGAGCCTCGTGCCCTCGTCCAGCACCGGCTCGACCGTGCCCTTCTTGAGCATGAGCGAGACAGTCTGACGCTGAAGGAGCTCGCGCAGCTCTTCGTCCCGAACCGCGACGATGCGCTGGATCTCTTCCTTCTCCATGACCCGGAAGTCACCGATCTTGGCCCCGTGCTCCTTCTCGAGGAGGGGGTCGTCGATGCGGCGGGAGAAGATCTTCACGTCGATGACGGTGCCTGACATCCCGGGCGAGACGCGCAATGACGAATCCTTCACGTCCTTGGCCTTCTCACCGAAGATGGCGGTCAGGAGCTTCTCCTCGGGAGACAGTTCAGTCTCGCCCTTCGGCGTGATCTTGCCGACGAGGATGTCGCCGCCCTGAACCCGGGCACCGATGCGCACGATACCGCGCTCATCCATGTCGACGAGACTCTCCTCGGCGACGTTCGGAAGCTCACGGGTGATCTCTTCCATGCCGCGCTTGGTGTCACGGACATGGAGCTCCAACTCCTGGATGTGGATCGACGTGAAAACGTCATCCTTCACCAGCTTCTCACTGATGACGATCGCGTCCTCGTAGTTGTATCCGTACCAGGGCATGAATGCGACCAGAACGTTGCGGCCCAGTGCGAGTTCGCCGTTGTCGGTGCTGGGACCGTCGGCAATGATGTCGCTGGGCTTCACCTCTTCGCCGACCCGGACCAGCGGTCGCTGGTTGATGGCCGTGTCCTGGTTCGTTCTCCAGTACTTTCTGAGGCGATAGCGGTCGAACTGTGCAAGCTTCGCCAAGGGCTGGTCCGCACTCCCCGACTTCGCGGAACCCGTGTCCACCACGATCTCGTCGGCCGTGACATGAACCACCTTTCCGCCACGACGTACCGTGATGACTGCACCGGAATCCGACGCCATCTTGGCCTCGAGCCCAGTGCCGACCAGGGGTGCGTCCGTGTACAGTAGGGGAACCGCCTGCCGCTGCATGTTGGAGCCCATGAGCGCCCGGTTGGCGTCGTCGTGCTCCAGGAAGGGGATCAGGGCCGCCGCAACCGAGACCAGCTGGTCCGGGGCAACGTCCATGTAGTCGATGTCTGCTGGTCGCAGAAGCGGGAAGTCACCCCGCTCACGACAGAGAACGAACTCGTTGACGAACGATCCGTTGTCGTTGAGGGGCGCGTTGGCCTGCGCGATCCGTACCTCCTCCTCCTCATTTGCGGAAAGCCACTCGATCGTAGTCGTGACCTTGCCCTTCTCCACCTTCCGGTACGGCGTCTCCACAAACCCGAGATCGTTGATCCTGGAGTAGGTGGTGAGTGACGTGATGAGCCCGATGTTCGGACCCTCCGGCGTCTCGATCGGACACATCCGACCGTAGTGGGAATAGTGCACGTCCCGAACTTCGAAGCCTGCCCGCTCACGCGTGAGGCCACCCGGTCCGAGCGCCGACAGGCGGCGCTTGTGGGTCATCTCGGCCAGGGGATTCGTCTGGTCCATGAACTGGCTGAGCTGACTCGATCCGAAGAACGCCTGGATCACTGCCGAGACCGTCCGGGCATTGACCAGATCGTCGATGTTGATCTTCTCGGGATCGGTGTTGATCGACATCCGCTCCTTCACCAGGCGAGCCATCCGGCTGAGACCCACGCTGAACTGGTTGGCGATGAGCTCGCCGACCGTCCGGACACGGCGATTCCCGAGGTGATCGATGTCGTCCGTATACCCACGGCCCTCGTTGAGGTCGATGAGGTAGCGGACGATCGCGACGAAGTCTTCCTTGGTGAGCACCGTGGTGCTTCGGGGCACGTCTACATGCAGGCGCTGGTTGATCTTGTAGCGCCCTACGCGGCCGAGGTCGTAGCGCTTCGGGTTGAAGAACACACGCTCGAGTGCGGTCCGGGCCGTAGCCACGTTGGGGGCCTCACCGGGACGAAGCAGCGAGTAGATCGCGTAGAGCGCGTCCTCCTCGGTCTCGGTGGGGTCCTTCTTGATGGTGTTCTTCACCATCGGGCTGTCACCACGCAGCGACTGCTTGGTGTTCTGGTAGACCTTGACCTTCTTGATCTTCAGGCCCTCGAGGATCCCGAGGACCTCCTCGTCGATCTCGTCGGCGTCCTCGATGAGGACCTCGCCCGTCTCCGGATCGACGATCTCCTCGGCGATGACACGGCCTTCGAGCGCCAGCCTACCCGTCTCGTCCTTCTCGGCCACCTTGCCGGTGCCGATGTCGTAGAAGATCCGGAAGATGTCCGCGTCCGTGCTGTAGCCCATCGCCCTCAGCAGAGCGGTGGCCGGGAACTTCTTCTTCTTGTCGATATGGACGTAGCACACGTCGTTGATGTCGATCGTGAACTCCACCCACGAGCCACGGAACGGGATGATCCGCGCACTGAAGAGCTTCGACCCGTTCGGATGGATGCTCTCCTCGAAGACAACACCCGGCGAACGGTGCAGCTGGCTGACCACGACCCGCTCCGCCCCGTTGATCACGAACGTCCCGAGTTCGGTCAGCAGGGGAAGATCACCGAGGTAGACCTCCTTCTCGATGATGTCCTTGGGGCGTCGATCGAGCACCTCGCCCTTCCGCTTCGCCTTCTTCTTGACCGCCTCGTCGATCTCCTCCCAGACGATGAGCCTGAGAGTCGCCTTGAGGGGCGCAGCGTACGTCATGTCCCGCTCGATGCACTCTTCGACCGAGTACTTTGGCTCGCCCAATCCGGCCGAGACGTACTCGAGCTGGAAATTCTCCTGTACATCGGAGATGGGGAAGATCTCACCGAAAACCCGGTCGAGCCCGAAGTCCCACTGCTCGTCGGGTGTCTGGCCGGCCTCGACCAGCTTCTCGAAGGACCGGAGCTGGACATCCAGCAGATTCGGCATCGGCAGAACCGACTTCAGTTTGGCGAAATTCACCACCGGTCGGTTGTCTTTGCGCAGTTCCAACGTACCTCCCCCTTACCGGATTACCTGCGAATGGCAGGCACCGGGCGGCTCATGTTCAACATGGGTCAGGCACAAGAATCCCCGACTCACGGGCACACCCCAACAAGGGGGGCGCCCGTGAGGGGGACCCAAATGCTCGACCCGATCAGGACGTGTCTCACGCCCAGGGTCTGATTCCGGAATTTGCCATGTCCATACAGGGACAAGCGGCAGCTCCAGGTCAGTTACTTGAGGGCGACAGCGGCGCCAACTTCCTCAAGCTTCGCCTTCATCTGCTCGGCCTCTTCCTTCGTGGCGGCCTCCTTCACGGTGCTCGGAGCACCGTCGACCACTTCCTTCGCCTCCTTCAAGCCCAGGCCGGTGAGCTCACGCACCACCTTGATGACCTGGATCTTCTTGTCACCTATGCCCTCGAGAACGACGTCGAACTCGTCCTTCTCCTCGGCAGCGGCGGCATCGCCGGCACCAGCGGCAGCAACAGCCACGGGAGCGGCCATCGCGGTGACGTTGAACTTCTCCTTGAAGGCATCCACGAACTCAGAGAGCTCGAGAACGGTCATGCCCCCAATGGTCTCGAGCAGCTCTTCGTGATTCGTCGCCATTTTCCTGCTTCCTCCTGATTGATCCCGGCCTCGAGCCGGCGATTGGGTTGACCCTGTTCGTTACCAGGGACGCGCCCGCGTCCCTCCTGCTACTGCCCGGGATGCGGGCTAACCGCCTGCCTGTCCGCGCTCCTCTTTGAGCGCGTCCAGAAGGCCGGCCATCTCTTGAACCTTGCCCTCGAGCGCCGTCGCCAGCATGGCCATCGGCGCTTGGAGCGCTCCGGCCAACTGCGAATACAGCTGCTCCCGCGAGGGAAGGTTGGCGATCCTGTCGATCTGCTCGGGCTGGAGAACGGCATTCTCCAGAATACCGAGTTTGAACGACGGCTTCTTGTCGTGAATCCTCGCAAAGTCGGTGAGCGCCTTGGCCGGGGCGACAACATCGTCGTAGCCCAGCACAATTCCCGTCGGACCGACCAGGTCCTCGGAGATGTCAGGGAGTTCAGTCCCCTCCAGCGCCAACTTCGCGAGGCGGTTCTTGACCACCAGATACTCAGCGCCCGAGTCCTTGAGAGACCTGCGGAGGTCCGTGATGGACTTGACGTCGAGTCCCGTGAAGTCCGTCAGGTACACGACCGGGGCCCTCTGCAGGCGCTCCCGGAGATCCGAGACGAACGTCTCTTTCTGAGTGCGATCCATGATCAGGCCCTCCGGTAGAGGTTCGGGTCGATTCCGACGCCCGGACCCATCGTGCTGGAGACCGTCACGCTTCTCACGTAGGTGCCCTTGGCCGCTGAGGGCTTGGCACGGACCACCTGGTCCATGAACGCCCCGAGGTTGTCCTTGAGCTGCTCCTCAGAGAACGACACCCTACCGATCGGCGCGTGAACGTTCCCGGTCTTGTCGACACGGAATTCGATCTTACCGGCCTTGATCTCACTGACGGCTCGGCCAACGTCGAACGTGACCGTTCCCGCCTTCGGGGTGGGCATGAGGCCTCTCGGCCCGAGGATCCGCCCGAGCGGACCGACCTTGCCCATCATGTCCGGCGTGGCGACAGCCACGTCGAAGTCGAGCCAGCCCTGCTGGATCTTGTCGGCGAACTCGACACCGACATAGTCGGCCCCTGCGTCTCTGGCTTCGGCCTCCTTCTCCCCCTGTGCGATCACCAGCACGCGGACTTCCTTGCCGGTTCCGTGGGGCAGTACGACGGTCCCCCGCACGATCTGATCAGCCTTGCGGGGATCGACTCCGAGGCGCGTGGCGACCTCGACTGTCTCGTCGAATTTCGCAAACGCGAGCTCCTTCACGAGCTTGACTGCCTCGTCAGGAGCGAACTTGACGCCTGCCGGCACCGCTGCGCGGGCCGCGGCGAATCGCTTCCCTAGTTTGGTCATAACCTTCGAGCCGTCTCGTTTGCCCTCCCACCGCTGGCGGCTCTCATGCGGTGGTGGTTTCGGGTGGCCGGGATCGCCTCGGGACCGTCCGAACGCTGTAGCTGGCGAGAATCCGCCCTCCTGTCAGCGCTCGAGACCTTCCCGGAATCCCCCGTCCGGTGTGCCGAAGGGTATTGAACCTCCTCCGACTCTCCTGCTAAGTACTTCTCCTGCGTCCTGCCTAGCCTTCGACTTCGACACCCATGGAACGGGCTGTACCGGCGATCATCTGAACGGCGGCATCGATGTCATTGGCGTTGAGATCTTCCATCTTGGTGTTCGCGATTTCCTCGAGCTGCGCCCGGGTGATCTTCGCGACCTTCTCCCGGTTGGGCTCTCCAGAGCCCTTCGGCAGCCCGACAGCACGCTTGATCAGGACAGAGGCCGGCGGCGTCTTGGTGATGAAGGTGAAAGACCGGTCCGCGTAGACCGTGATTTCGACAGGGGTCGTGATACCCTGCTTGTCCTGTGTCTTCGCGTTGAACTGCTTACAGAACTCCATGATGTTCACGCCGTGCTGGCCCAACGCGGGCCCCACGGGGGGAGCCGGGTTCGCCTGCCCACCCGGCACATGGAGTTTGATGAAACCGATGACCTTCTTCGCCATGATCTAGCCTCAGTAGCCCTTCAACTGGGTGTAGTCGAGCTCCACGGAAGTGGGGCGTCCAAAGAGCGACACCTGCACCTTCACCTTCCCCTTGTCGGGGTAGACTTCCTGGACCGTCCCGGAGAAGTCGGTGAAGGGCCCCTGCATGATCTCGACAACCTGGTCGACGTGGAACGGGATCTCCTCACGGGACCCTTCCTCCTGCTCCACCTCGACGCCCAGAATCTTGTTGATCTCGTCTTCATGGAGCGGCTGGGGCGCCTTGCCGGATCCCACGAACTTGATAACGCCCTGAATGTTGTTGACGACGTGCTGCGTCCTTTGATTCAAAACCATGTGAACCAGCACGTAGCCTGGGTACAACCTCTTGGTGACGGTCACCCGCTTGCCGTTGCGGATCTCCAACACCTCCTGCGTCGGAACGAGCGCCTCCCGGAGTTCCCGTGATTCGGGATCCCCAGGCTCTTCCTCGATCCGGCGAGCGATGAGCTTCTGGACCTTGTTCTCATGCCCAGAATACGTCTGGATAGCGTACCAACGGAGCTCTGACATCAGGCTCCGAAGATCCCCATGATCTGAGCCACGATAACCCTCACGACGGCATCCATGATCCAGATGATGAGCGAGATCGCGATAGTGAAGGCGATCACTACGATCGTCGCACTCCGCAACTGATCCCGATCGGGCCAGGTGACTTTTTGGAGCTCGACCCAGCACTCGTCCAGGAAGGTCCGTGTATTCTTGATCGTTTCGACGAAAGCCATAAGCCCTACTTCGTCTCTTTATGCGGGGTATGCGTACGGCACCGCGGGCAGTACTTCCGGTGTTCGACGCGTTCCGGATGCAACCGCTTGTTCTTCGTGTTGCTGTAGTTCCTCTCCTCGCACTCGGTGCAAGCGAGGATCACCTTGTCTCGCGCCATTGCTCCACCTCAATACCTCAGTGGTGCGGGGATCGGGGAACTCGCTCCCCGATCCCCACCCACCAGTGGTCCGACCTGACTACTCAATGATCTCCGTAACGACGCCGGCGCCCACGGTGCGGCCACCCTCTCGGATCGCGAACCGCAGTTCGGGGTCCATGGCGATGGGAGTGATGAGCTCGACCTCCATCTGGACGTTGTCCCCCGGCATCACCATCTCCACACCCTCGGGCAACTGGGCTGCACCCGTCACATCCGTGGTGCGGAAGTAGAACTGTGGGCGGTAGCCGTTGAAGAACGGCGTGTGGCGCCCACCCTCTTCCTTCGTCAGGACGTAGACTTCCGCCTTGAA
>JBDHIL010000072.1:0-4540 GCA_039587465.1 Gemmatimonadota bacterium
GAGAGCGCGACCACGGGGCGACTGAAGCTACACCGCACCCCGGCGCGGGATGTTCTTCGGGCTGCCGTCAGACGCGCGCCCTCTATTCCCGAGCTGATTCTCGTGGCGCTTCGTCGACCGCTTGCTCTCGTCTGCACCCTTCGTGTCGGCCTCGCCGCCGCTGTCCTGGGAAGCCTTTGCCTTTGCGATGGCTGCCTCTTCGAGGGCCTTGAGCGTTGCCGTGCGGGTGCCCTCGTCCTCGGCCAAGTGACACTTCTTGTACTTCTTGCCGGAGCCACAGGGACAGGGGTCGTTTCGCGTCGTGGTCTTCAAACGCACTTCGTAATCGCTGTTGCTCATCGGACCTCTCGATGGTTCGAACTCAATTGCGCGGCTCGCGGTTCTTCATCGGCAGGAGTCTCCGCCGATACCCCTGGCCCACGGGCTCCGGCCGATGCGACGCCACCCCAATCTAACGGACCCCGGGCGAGGGGAGTCCCGTTGCGGGTTGTCAGGGCGAATTCACATCCCCGGAATGGGGATGGTGCGATTCGGTCGCTGTCGGCAGCCCGAGTGCTCATCCAGACTGTTGCGACCTCCGGCCCCGCCACATGTTGCACTAATGTCGGCTTTCGCCAGGAACGGCCATGACTCTCGTTCAGGATCTCCTCCGTCGCCGGGTCCCCCAGATCGTAGCCATCTACATCGGCGCCTCGTGGGGCCTGGTCCAGTTCGTGGACTTCATCGTGCTACGGTACGCCCTATCCCCGAATCTCACTGACCTGGCACTGCTCGTGCCGGTGCTTCTTCTGCCGAGCGTAGTCCTCGTGACGTACTTCCATGGGGCGCCCGGGAAGGACACCTGGGAGTTGGCAGAGAAGGTCGGGATCCCGATCAACCTGGTCGTCGCGATCGGCGTGTCCTTCTTCTTCTTCCAGGGCAAGGATCTGGGAGCAGCCACGACCACGGTCACCGTCACGGACGAGGAGGGGGTGGAAACCGAACGGGTCATCCCGAAGTCCGAGTTTCGAAAGAGGATCGCGCTGTTCTTCTTCGACGCCGAGCCCGCCGACACCGCAGCCGAATGGCTCCGCTACGGCCTTCCATTGGCTGTGGCGAACGACCTGGCCCAAGACCACTTCTTCGACATCCGCTTCGTGGCCCATTTCGCCGACCGTCTCCGGGAAGCCGGGTTCCCAGAACTCGTGGACGTTCCGCTCTCGCTGCAGCGAGAGATCGCGGAGGAGCAGCATCGGGACCAATTCGTCACGGGTTCGGTGGCGATGGAGAACGGTGAGATCCAGGCCACGGTCACGCTCTATGAGGCCGCTGGCGGGCGCGTTCTCGAGGAACGCACCTTCCAAGCGTCCGACGTTCTGGATCTGGCCGACGAGATCTCCATCCAACTGAAGCAGGATCTCCAGGTCCCGGAGTTGAGCGACGCAGCCGTACAGGATTTGCCCGTGTCCGAGGTCCTTACGGACTCCGATGCGGCATATCGGCTGTACGTGGACGCCGTGCGTGCGTTGCAGGTCGAGCAGGACTTCCAGGGCGGAGCGGTGCGCCTGCAGCAGGCGACGACGGAGGACCCGACGTTTGCGGACGCACAATACTCCCTGGCCCAGATCCTCTACCTCACGAATCGGACGCCGGAAGCAGTAGCCCCCATGCAGGCCGCCATGGATCACCTGTACCGGATCCCGGAGCGGGCCCGGTTCCAGATCAAGTCCGACTACTATTTCATCGTCCGCCAGGACGTGGACCGGGCGCTCGCCTCGGTCGAGATGTGGGCCGACCTCTTCCCCGACGACGTGATGGCCTACCAGGCCCGGGTCCAGATCCAAGGCATCCGCAATGACCGGGAAGGGATGCTGGAAAGCCTCGAGATGATCCTCGAGTTGGACCCGGCCCAGAAGGCCGTTCTCCTACAGATGGGGAATCTGCATGAGGCCATGGGCGACCTCGCTACGGCCCGGGGGATCTTTCAGGAGTATGCCGACGAGTTTCCCGAGGACCACGCTGTTCTGAGCCAACTCGCCGGTGTCAGCCGGAGGATGGGCAACCTCGACGAGGCACGGGACTACTATGACCGAGCGCTGGTTCTGGCTCCGTCCGATGTGGGCGTGATTCTGGGCATGGCAGGCGCCGAACGAGCGCTCGGGAACTTCGATGGAGCTGTCCGGCTGTATGAGGAGGCCACGGCCACTGCCGGAGCGCCTGCCGAGCGCGCCCAAGTCCATGGGGCCTTCGAGGCTTACTACGCCATGCGCGGTCAGATGGACAAGGCCATCGAACACCTGGAGGCGCGCCTGGCCGAGCAGGCCACCTTCCTGCCGGACCTTCAGTTCGTCCAGATGCAGCTCGTCTCTGCCGACCGTTACGTCGATGCCGGCCGCGAGGCGGAGGCTTTCGCCGTGATCGAGGAGGTCCGGGGCAGACTGCCGGCCCCCTTCGATGTGTTGATCGCCGTGGGCGAGGTGGGGATTCACCTGAGCCGGGAGGACGCGGACGCCATCGAGGCGGCAATCCCGGGCGTCGAACGCGCGATCGAGGCGCTCCGATACGAGATCATCAGGCCCAGACTGGTCTTCGCCCGTGGACGCGTCCATGAGCTCAGGGGAGAGTATGCGGAGGCCCTCGAGCAGTACGAGGAGGAGAGACGCCTGAGTCCCACCGATTTCAGCATCCCGGCTCAGCTCGGGCGCTGCTACCGGGAACTGGGCGAGCACGAACGGGCCATCGAGCTCTTCCAGGAGTCCTTGAGAGTCTCACCGTGGCACCCCCGCACCAACTACGATATCGCCCTGGCCTACGAGGCCGTGGGCCGTGTGGACGAAGCCCGCACACACCTCCAGAGATCTCTCGAAGTGTGGGCGGACGCCGACTCGGAGTACGCCCCCCCCAGGAATGCCAGAGAGGCCTTGGAGCGCGTCGGAATGTAGTCGGGGTGTGGCGCTCAGCCTCGGCCGGGGTCGCGTGACAGCTGCGGAAGCTGGCACTGGGAGCGGTCACCCTGAGTCACTTCGACCGGGCGCCACGGGAGACACGGGAAACACTGGAGGATCGTCCAAAGGGCTCCGGATGCGACCGAGGTGGCGGCGGGAGACGTGGGTGTAGATCTCTGTTGTGCGGACGCTGGCATGCCCGAGAAGCTCCTGGATGAGACGCACATCGGTGCCGTTCTCCAGGAGGTGCGTAGCGAAGCTGTGCCGGAGGATGTGGGGCGTGACGTGCTTGGTGATGCCCGCACGCTTCCGCGCCTCGGCCGTCACCTTCTGAACGCTGCGGGCGCTCAGGTGCCGGCCCACTCTGGCGCCCGGGAACAGCCATGGCCCGGGAGCATGGCCGTCGAGGTAGGCGTCCACGAAGGCGAGTGCCGAGGAGGACAGGAGGGTAACCCGGTCCTTGCGCCCCTTCCCGGCGCGGACCTGAACGAGGCCCCGATCCCGGTCGAGGTCCTCTGGCCTGAGTCGCACAACCTCACTGACGCGCAGGCCCGCCGAATAGGCCACGCCCAGGATCGCCAGGTGCTTGGGGTTCCGCACGGCTGCCAGGAAACGACGGAGCTCATCGGGGCTGAGCACGGTCGGCAGCTGCCGGTCGCGGCGAGGGCGCTCGAGCCTCAAGTCTTCGACGCTTCGACCGAGCACGGTCGTACAGAACAGCCTAAGCGCACTCGTGACTTGGTTGTGGTAGGAGGGTGACATCCTCCCGCTCCGGATCTTGGCGAGCACGTGGCTTCGGAGGGCGCCGGCCAGGTCGGAGGGGTGCCCCACCGCCAGCACGAATCGGCGGGCGTGGCCGAGATACGCCTTCCGCGTCCGCACCGCGTACCCGCGCAGCTTCATCTCTTCCTCGAAGCGAACCAGAAGGGGATGTGGGTCCCGTGCACGGGCCGGGCGCGGCCGCTGGCATTCTGGATCTTGCTCAACCTCCACGCCGAGGACCCGCCGTACCCCCTCGCGGCTGGCAGGCGTGTCGGGCAGGCGCCAGGCTCGAGCGACCCGGTCCCACTGGCGGTGTGGAAGGCTCCGCACCCGTGCCACCAGCTCCGGGTTGAATGGGAAGGACAGGAGGATCTCTCCGTCGAGGAGGACGGCGCGAACTGGACCCCGGTCCGAAACGGCGGGTGCTGTGGAGCCGTGGTCGCGGGAGTCCGGTGCGGAAGACATGCGGGACAATCGCCCGACGCAGGGGACGCGCGAATGCCTGGAGCGGACAAGCGAGGGGGCAACGCCGGGATGTGGCGCGCCCTCACGTGGCGGAGCATATTGGCAAGGTCGTACCAGAAGAGGCGGCTTGGGCCGCCAAACCCCCGGTGTCGGGCTCCCCACCCACCCTCTGCGGTTTCATTCCGCGTGGGCTGGCCTGCCATGGGATGGGGGATTGGTGCGGCGCGAGTTCCAGATATTCGACGTCCACAACGGGACTACACGCACCCCTTCGCAAACCCCCGGACTACATCACACATCCCGCCAGACGCAGATCACCGGAGGGTGCCCGATTCTGTGCACGGCGGGAATGCACACGTTATATGCCATCGCGGAAGCAAGCGGATGAC
>JBDHIL010000073.1:0-9075 GCA_039587465.1 Gemmatimonadota bacterium
GAACGGTTACATTGAGCCGGAAATCTTCAGAAAGATGGCTGAATTCCTCCAACACCAGCCGTTCTGCGCCCGCGACCGTCGCTGTCCTCAGCGCGATCAGGATCGATGGGCGACCGGGCACTACTGGGGGGTCGGCCGTCGCGTTCGGAGGTTTCAAGGCGTTGCCGTCGACAGGCTTCTCAGGCGTCCCGGCGCCCCAACAGGACCCGGAGTGAACCTCATGGATTTACATCGTTCGCGGGGCGCCGTCCACTTGCGGAGGCGCCTGAGGTGAGCGGCGGACTCAACGCCTGGATCCGCCTGCTTCGTCCGCATCAGTGGTCGAAGAACCTGCTGCTGGTGCTTCCCGCGTTGGCCGCTCACAGGACTTCCGGATCCGAGTTGGCTCTCGAGCTTGGCACAGCGGTCGCACTGTTCTCGCTGCTGGCGTCGGGTCTCTACATCGTCAACGATCTCCTGGATCTCGAGCACGACCGCGCACACTCCACCAAGAGCGGGCGACCACTGGCTTCCGGAGCGGTGCCGACCGGCGCAGCCTCGGTCCTGGCGGGCATCCTCGTGCTGGGGGCGGGCGCAGGGATGTTGGCGCTCCTTCCACGGGCGTTCGCGGTGGCCGCGCTGGTCTACGGGGTATTGGCGCTGGGGTATTCGTTTGGACTGAAGCGGGCCGGGCGCAGGGATGTTGGCGCTCCTTCCACGGGCGTTCGCGGTGGCCGCGCTGGTCTACGGGGTATTGGCGCTGGGGTATTCGTTTGGACTGAAGCGGGCCGTGCTCCTGGACGTGCTCGTGCTGGCGGGGCTCTACACGATCCGGGTGATCGCGGGCGCGGCCGCCGTCGACGTGCCTCTTTCGCGCTGGTTCCTCGCCTTCTCGGTGTTCGTATTCCTGTCGCTCGCGCTGGTGAAGCGCGCCGTCGAGCTCCGGGAGCTGGCCTCTACCGACAATGCGTCCGTGCAGGCCCCGGGTCGGGGGTGGAGAGTCCACGATCTGCCGGTGCTGCAGGCGCTCGGCGTCGGATCGACGGTGGCCGGCGTTCTCGTGTACTGTCTCTACATCACCAGCCCCGACGTGCTGCAGCTCTATTCCCGTCCGGACTACCTCTGGCTGGGACTGCCGATGCTGCTGTACTGGTTGGGACGGGTGTGGATACTCGTCGACCGAGACGAGGTCTCGGATGATCCTGTCCTCTTCGCTCTGCGCGATCCGACCAGCTACGCGGTGGGGCTCCTGCTCGCCATGGCGATCTGGCTGGCCACGTGAGGCACGTTCTGATCGTCGGTGCCACGGACGGCATCGGCCTGGCGTTGGCCCGCGAGTACGCCGGACGATCCTGGAGGGTCGGTCTGGTCGGCCGCGACCGGAAGAAGGTCCAGGAGATCGTGGACATGCTCAGCGGCGAACATCCGGGCGGCACGATCGTGGGCGAACATCCGGGCGGCACGATCGTGGGTGGGGTGCTCGACGTCACGGTTCGGGACGCGGTGAAGCCCGCCCTCGATTCGACGCTCGATACGCTGGGGCAGATGGACCTGCTGATCTACTCGGCCGGCGTGATGGACGTGGGCCCCGCCGCGGAGGAAGAGATGCTGCGGGTGAACACCCTGGCTGCCGTGGACGTGTGCGAGTGGGCGGCTGCCTACTTCACGCGCGCGGGGCAAGGGCGGATCGCCGCCATCGGTTCCACCGCCGGTGATCGGGGCCGCAAGGGCAACCCGGTCTACGGTGCGTCCAAGGCGGCGCTCCATCAGTACCTCGAGGGACTCCGGGCGAGGCTGCACCCCGACGGCGTCGGCGTCACCACGGTCAAGCCGGGCTGGGTGAGGACTCGGATGCTCGGCGACGTGCCGGGCTTTCCCCCCTCGATCTCCGCCGCGAAGGCGGCCGACCTGATCCGGAGGGGCATCGAGCGCGGGAGGGACTCCTTCTACGTCCCCGCGTGGTGGGAAGCGATCTCGATTCTGCTCCGCCTCACCCCGCGATTCCTGTTCAAGCGGATGGCACCCCCATGATGCGGACTCCGGAGCACGAGATCCTGCATGGGTGGGGAATGGCGAACCGCGCCCAGTCGCTCGTCTACCGGCCGACGCGGGCCGAAGAGGTTTCCGCGGCCGTGGTCGATGCGACCGAGAGAGGGCTCTCCATCGCTGCGCGGGGCGCCGGCCTCAGCTACGGCGACGCGGCGCTCAACCAGGGGGGCGCGGTCATCGACCTGGGACGCATGAACAGGATCCTGGAATTCGACGCCGATCGAGGCATCGTCCGCGCCGAAGCCGGGGCCACCATCGAGGACGTATGGAAGCACGTGGTCGGATCGGGCTGGTGGCTGCCGGTGGTACCCGGGACCATGAAGGCCACCCTGGGCGGCTGCGTCGCCATGAACGTGCACGGGAAGAACCATGTAGCCGCCGGAGCATTCGGCCGGCATGTGCTCGGCGTCGGCCTGGTCACGGGAAGCGGCAACGGGCGAAGCGTCGCGCGCGGCGCGACCCATGCCCCCCCGGCCGGTGGCCCCGACGCAGATGGTGTCGAGGAGTTGGCCCTGTGGAGCGTGGGCCTCCCCGACGTGGTGGGGGCACAGGGCCTGAGCGGGACCATGGTCGACGTCACGCTCCAACTCAAGAAGATCCACTCGGGCTACCTCGAGGTGGAGGCGGAGCCGACGCATTCCCTGCCCGAGACGTTCCAGGCGCTCGACCGGGGATCGATCGAAGCCGACTACACGGTGGCGTGGGTGGACTGCACGGGGCTCCGGGCAGGCCGGGGGGTCGTGCATCACGCGCGGTACCTCACCCCCGAGCACCCGAGAACGGGACAGGCGTTGGAACTCGGCGACCAGGGCGTCTCGTCCCGCCTCGCCGGAGTCGTTCCGCGCTCCCAGGCCTGGCGCGGCATCCGGCCCTTCATGAGTCGGGCAGGGATCCGCGCCCTGAACTCCGGCAAGTTCCGGGCGGCAGCCCTGCGCGGTGGGCACCGGTACTTCCAGAGTCACGCTGCGTTCCATTTCCTGCTCGATTCCATGCCCGACTGGAAGAGGGCGTACGGCGCCGACGGGCTGATGCAGTACCAACTGTTCATCCCCAGGGACGCCGCCCGGGAGGCGTTCGCGGATGCGCTCCACCTTCAGAAGAAGACGGGCGTGCACTCGTATCTGGGGGTCATGAAGAGACACACCGCGGAGGCCTCCGCGGCGACGTATTGCCTGGACGGCTATTCCCTGGCCCTCGACTTTCCAGTGGGCCGGGGCGAGCGGTTTGGGCGGCTCATGCGCCTGTGCCGGGCGCTCGACCGCATCGTCGACGAGGCGGGAGGCCGGATCTACGCGGCCAAGGATGCGGTAAGCGTCGGCCGGCTGCCCGAACGCCGCGATCCCGTCTTCTCGTCGAACCTGGTCCGCAGATGGGAACGCGGGCGCTGAGAGTGCCCTGGGATCCGACTCCGTCGCATCCGGTGCGGTCATGCTGACACGACGCTAGTATTCGCCTCCAACGCTCCCCCTACCACACGGCCCCAATGCGCATTCTCGTCACCGGCGGCGCCGGCTTCATCGGCTCGCACCTCGTGGAGCAGCTCCTGCAGCGGGGTGACGAAGTCTACGTCGTGGATGACCTGTCCACGGGCTCCCTCGACAACCTCGAGGCCGTGCGGCACCACGAGAACCTCCACCTGAACGTGGATTCCGTGATGAACTGGCCCATGATGAACGAGACCGTCGTCAAGTGCGATCAGGTCGTTCACCTGGCGGCCGCCGTGGGCGTCATGAAGATCATCGAAGCTCCCGTCGAGACGATCACGACGAACGTGCGCGGGACGGAGATCATCCTCGACGTATGTCACAAGCACGGGGTGCCCCTCTTCCTGGCATCCACGTCGGAGATCTACGGAAAGGCGGGACACCGCCTGCACGAAGAGAACGACCGCATCATGGGCAGCACCAGCCACCGCCGCTGGGCGTATGCATGCACCAAGGCGCTGGACGAGTTTCTCGCCCTCGCCCACCATCATGAATACGGGCTGCCCGTCATCATCGGTCGCTTCTTCAACACGGTGGGGCCGCGCCAGTCCGGCCAGTGGGGCATGGTCGTGCCCCGGTTCGTCGAGAGGGCCTTGGCCGGTGAGCCCATTCAGGTGTTCGGCACGGGCGAGCAGATGCGCTGCTTCTGCCACGTCCAGGACACCGTCCGGGCCGTGATGGGGCTCCTGGAATGCGACGACGCGTGGGGCAGTGCCTTCAACATCGGGCATGAAGAAGAGATCACCATGCTCGACCTCGCGGAACGTGTGAAGGCTCGCGCCGGCTCCACCTCGCCGATCGAGCTCGTCCCCTATTCCGAGGCCTATGGCGAGGGCTTCGAGGACATGGATCGCCGGCAACCGGATACCACCCGGATCCGGGAGGCCATCGGCTGGCAGCCCGAGCGAACGCTGGACCAGATCATCGATGCCACGATCGAACACGGGCGCGCAGCCATCGCGGGCTAGGCCGGGGCCATGACTCCGCTCGTCCATCGCGTGATCGCCAGGCTGAACGTGGGCGGCCCGGCGATGCACGTGGTGAACCTCACCCGTGGTCTCGAGGACCGGTCCTGGGGGGGCAGGCTCGTCGCGGGCGGCATATCCGAGAGCGAAGGCGACATGGCCTACTACGCCGAGGAGCGCGGTGTGGAGGTGCACTACCTGCCGGCGCTTTCTCGCGAGATCAGCCCCCTGGACGACCTGCGGGCGCTCTGGGCGCTGTACCGGCTCTTCCGGGTGGAACGCCCGGACGTCGTTCACACGCACACGGCGAAAGCCGGAACCCTGGGTCGATTGGCGGCGATCCTGGCCGGCGTCCCGGTGCTGGTGCACACGTTCCACGGGCACGTGCTGGGCGGTGACTACTTCAGCCCGGCCAGGACGCGATTCTTCCTCGAGGTGGAGCGGCAGCTTGCCCGGGCGACCGACCGCCTCGTGGTGCTCACGGAGGCACAGGCCACGGAGATGTCCGAAGAACTCGGGGTCGCCGACCGCTCGAAGTTCACGGTCGTCCCGCTGGGCTTGGAGCTGGACGGCTTCGCGGAGGTCGATCGGGCCGCGGCGGCCTCCACGACGCGAGCTGCCCTGGGCATCACGGACGACGAGCTCGTCATCGGGATCGTCGGCCGCATGGTGCCCATCAAGAATCATGAACTCTGGCTGCGGGTGCTGGCCGACACGATCGACGCACACGACGGTGCCGTGCGGGGGGTGGTGGTCGGGGCGGGGGAGCGGGAGGCAGAGCTGCGCGCGCTCGCCGACGAGCTGGGCGTGGGAGACCGTCTGCTCTGGCTGGGATGGCGCCGGGACCTGCCCGACCTCTACGCGGCAATGGATGCGCTCGTTCTCACGTCGCACGACGAGGGTACGCCTGTCGCGGTCATCGAGGCCATGGCCGCCGGAACCCCGGTGGTGGCCCGGGACGTGGGCGGGGTCGCCGAGCTGGCGGAGGGACACCCGTCGGTGCAGGTCGTGCGCCTCGATGCTGCGGTGCCGGAGTGGGCGACGGCCGTCATCCGGGCCCGGAGCCATGCGCCCGCGGCTCTCGACACCCGCCGCCGCGTCGTGCGACGTTTCTCGGTCGAGCGCTTGGCCGACGATATCGATGAACTCTACCGGGCACTCGGCGCCCGAGGATGAGTGGATCCATGAATCGCGACGACGACGTCCGCCGCATCACGGAGGGGCTCAGGGCGGCCGCAGAGGCCGTGGCGCCCTTCACGCCGGGCGCGGTGGAATTCGAGACCAAGGATGAACGGGACGATCCCCTGACCGCCGCCGACCTCGCTGCGGATCGGGTGCTGAAGGACATCCTGCCCCAGGAGGGTGAGGGGTGGCTCTCCGAGCTCGTGTCAGGCAGGGTGTGGGTCGTGGATCCCATCGACGGCACCCGGGAATTCGTGGAAGGCATCCCCGAGTGGTGCATCTCCATCGGCTTGCTGGAGGAAGGAATTCCGGTTGCCGGGGGCATCTTCAACCCTGCCACCGACGAGATGGTGGTGGGCGCGGTCGGGTCCGGCGTGACGTACAACGGCGAACCGGCGACGGTGCTCGACGGGCCGCTCGACGGGGCCACGGTCCTTGCCAGTCGCTCGGAAACCCGCCGCGGCGAGTGGAAGCGATTCGCAGACGCGCCCTTCCAGGTGAAGCCGTGCGGATCGGTCGCCTACAAGATGGCGTTGGTCGCCGCCGGAAAGGTCGACATGACGTGGACGCTCGTCCCCAAGAGTGAGTGGGATGTCGCCGGCGGCGCAGCTCTCATCGCCGCGGCGGGCGGGCTGGTGACCCTGCGCGACGGCACCGTGCCGACGTTCAACCAGGAGAAGCCGCTCTTCCCGAACTTCGTGGCGGCGGGCAGGGAGCGCGTGGCGGAGCTCGTCGGAGACTGGCTCACCGAAGAGTGAAGCTTCTCGTGGTCGGCGCGGCCGGCCTTCTCGGCTCGGAGTTCATCCGATCGGCGTCGGCCGGGGGGCACGAGGTGCGTGGCACGACCCGCGCGGATCTCGATGTCACGAACGCGTCGAACGTCGATGATGTACTCGAGTCGGTCCGTCCGGACGCGGTGGCCTTCTGCGCCGGCGTGACCCACGTCGATCGAGCCGAGGCCGACCCCGACGCGGCCTGGGCCGTGAACCGCGACGGAGCCCTCAACGTTGCGCGGGCCTGCCGGGGAGTCGGCGCCCGCATGGTCTACTTCTCCACCGACTACGTCTTCGACGGGCATGCCCGGGAGCCCTATCTCCCCGACGAGCCGACCTCGCCCATCAACGCCTATGGCAGGAGCAAGGTGGACGGAGAAGTGGCGGTCTCCGAGTCCGGGGCTGATTATTTCATTGCCCGGGTGAGTTGGCTCTTCGGTGCCGGCCGGCTCTGCTTCGTTACGTCGATGCTCGAGAAGGCTCGGGCAGGAGAGGCCCTGAAGATCGTGGAGGACCAACGGACGCGCCCGACCTGCACACGGAACGTCGTCGATGTCACCCTCTCCCTTCTGGGCGCTCGGGCCGAGGGGGTGTGGCACATCGCGGACGGCGGCCCCGTTCCCTCGAGGTACGAGATCATGCGTGAGGCCTTGAGTGCGATGGAACTCGACGTGCCCGTGCACGGTATCCGCGCGGCCGATCTCTGGACGGATGTCCCCCGACCGAAGTACACGGCGCTGGACCTGAAGAAGACCGAGCAGGGGGTCGGGCGACCGATGGAGGATTGGCGCGAGTCCTTGGGGCGATTCCTGCGCGAGGAGGTCGCCTGATGCCCGGACGGTACCTCGTGACGGGAGGCCTGGGCTTCATCGGCTCGAATCTCGTCCGGCATATCCTCGCGACCCACCCCGAGGCGCGGGTGGTGAACCTCGACGCGATGACGTATGCCGGGAATCCCGAGAACCTCGCCGATGTCGAGAACGACGCCAGGTACGAGTTCGTGCACGGTGACGTGTGCGATGCGGAGGTGGTGCGCGACGTGATGAAGCGGGTGGATGTCGTCCTCCACCTGGCGGCGGAGACCCACGTGGACCGCTCCATCGTGTCCGACGCCCCGTTCGTCCGGACCAACGTTCTCGGCACGCAGACGCTGTTGTCGTCGGCCCTCCACGTGGGGGTCGACCGCTTCGTTCAGGTCTCGACCGACGAGGTGTACGGATCGCTGCCGTGGCAGGACCCCGACGACCAGGCGACGCCGCGGCACCGTTTCACCGAGGACACGCCGCTCGCCCCCCGCTCGCCCTATTCGGCGACCAAGGCAGCCGCAGACCACCTGGCGTTCGCGTACCACGAGACCCACGGACTCGATGTCGTGGTGACCCGCTGCTGCAACAACCTCGGTCCGCGGCAGCACCCCGAGAAGCTGATCCCCCTCATGATTCAGCGGGCCCTGGCCGACGAGTCGCTCCCTGTGTACGGCGATGGTCTTCAGATTCGGGACTGGATCTGGGTCGGCGACCAATGCACCGGCATCATGGCGGCGGCCGAGCGGGGCGAGGCGGGCGGGGTCTATAACTTCGGGGCCAGAGCCGAGCGGACGAATCTGACGGTCGTGAAGGACATCCTCACCCACCTCGGAAAGCCGGAGTCACTCATCGAACACGTAGCCGACCGCGCCGGCCACGACCGCCGCTACGCCATCGACCCTTCCAGGTCGGAGACAGAGCTGGGTTGGAGCGCGGAGGTCGACTTCGCGGACGCCCTGGAGCGTACGGTCACCTGGTACCGCGAGCGCCTGGAGGGTGGAGCATGACTCGAATGAGGAAGAAGGCCACGCTGTGGATCGGGCTGCTCTGCACGATGATTCCAGCCGCCGCGGCCGCTCAGGCAAGCGCCGACGTCGATCCCATGGACGAAGCCTACGCGGACCTGGACCTCCTCGTGTCCGTCGGCCTCGTCCAGAAGATCATCACCGGTCAGAAGCCCTATTCCCGAGTGGCCTTCGCCACGTTCGCGCGGGAGGCCCGGAGTCGGCTGGCAGAGCCGGACACCCGGCAGCAGAAGGCCAGGTTCCTGGAGGCTCTGGAGCGGCTGGAGCAGAGGTTCGCCCCGGAGTTGGCCGGGGTGTGTGAGGAGGGGGGTGGCGAGGGGGCGTGCCCTGCGCGCACAGCGGGCACAGCAGGCACGTTGGAGCTCCGACCGCGCGGTGCCTGGCTGGAAGCGACCTACGCCGATAGCCCTGAACGTGCGATGCGGACGAGCTACAGGGACGCCGACCTCATCGACGGCGCACTGAACCCGCTCCTCCAGAACAACCAGGGCAGGCTCCTGGTGGATGGCGCTACGACGGCGATCGAGGCGTCCGTCGACGCCGTTCTCGGCTCGGCCTTCGCCATACAGGCACGTCCGCGCGTGTGGATCCACAATGCGAGGGAGGCCGACGCCGGGGCGGACGCCACCCTGCAGCAGGCCTTTGTCAGGGCTGCGGCCGGCAATCTCACGGTCGACGTGGGACGGAACTTCATCGAGCTGGGACAGGGACGCACCGGGGGCACGGTGCTGTCGCGCAATCCGCGGGGGATGGATCAGGTCCGGGTGGCCTCGGCCTCGCCCTTCAGGCTACCCGGTCCTTTTCGCGGGTGG
>JBDHIL010000017.1:0-102184 GCA_039587465.1 Gemmatimonadota bacterium
GGCCCGCTTCAGTCCAAACGAATACCCCAGCGCCAATACCCCGTAGACCAGCGCGGCCACCGCGAACGCCCGTGGAAGGAGCGCCAACATCCCTGCGCCCGCCCCCAGCACGAGCACAGCCGCCAGCACCGAAGCTGCGCCGGGCGGCACGGCTCCGGAAGCCAGCGGTCGCCCGCTCTTGGTGGGGTGGCCGCGGTCGTACTCGAGATCGAGGAGATCGTTGACGATGTACAGACCGGACGCCAGCAGGGAGAACAGCGCGACCGCGGCACCCAGCTCCGCGACCAACTCGGACCCGAGACTCCTGTGGGCCGCCAGCGCGGGAAGCAGCAGCAGCAGGTTCTTCGTCCACTGATGCGGACGAAGCAGGCGGATCCAGGGGTTGAGTCCGCCGCTCACGTACGGCGCCTCCGCAAGTGGACGGCACCTCGCGAAAGATGTAAATCCATGAGGTTCACTCCGGGTCCTGTTGGGGCTCCGGGACGCCTGGGAAGCCTGTCGACGGCAACGCCTTGAATCCTCCGAACGCGATGGCCGATCCGCCACCGATGCCGAGTCGCCCATCGATCCTGATCGCGCTGAGGACAGCGACGGTCGCGGGCGCAGAACGGCTGGTGTTGGAGGAATTCAGCCATCTTTCTGAAGATTTCCGGCTCAATGTAACCGTTCGGATCCCGACCTCTCCCGGATCGCGGCCACGGACTCCCGTGAACTCCTGCGCGGCCGGCACGACGTGGTGCACACGCATCTCTTTCTGCCCGGCGTGATCGCCAGGGCCCGACGGAGCTGGGATTCGTCCTTCCGCTGGGTCCACTCCGTGCATTATCACCACTACGACGGGCTCTCGCTCCCCCGGCTTCGCGAGTGGCTCGACCGCCGGTGGGTGTTTCCGGCGGCCGACGCGATCATCGCGGTGAGTCCGGCCGTGGTGGAATCCGTGGGGACGCTGCCGCAGGCGGTGTTCATCGAGAACGCCCTGGACCTCGGGCCCACCGATGCTCCGGACCCCGAGGGGCTATCGCCGGTCGTGGGAACGGTGGCCATGCTGAGGACCGAGAAGGGCCTGCACGACCTCGTCGAGGCAGCAGCCATCCTGCGCGAGCGTGGAAGCGACGCCCACTTCAGGATCGCGGGTGAGGGACCCCTTCGCGCGGGCCTGGAGGAGCGCATCCGCGAGCTCGACCTGACGGACCGCGTCGAGCTGTGCGGGTACGTGTTCGATCTGGCCTCGTTCTACGGGGGACTGGCCGTCTACGTGCAGCCGAGCATCACGGAGTCGTTCGGACTCGCCGCGCTCGAGGCGCTGCGCTACCGGCGGCCGTGCGTGGGCACCGACGCCGGGCACCTTCCGGCGATCCTCGGCGAGGGCGGATTCGGGCTCGTGGTGCCCCGCACCGGGGACGTCCCGGCTTCGCTGGCCGACGCGATTGCCGACGCACTCGGCCGGCGGACGGAGTTGTCGGAGAGGGCCGAGGCCGGACGGTCGCATTGGGCGAGTCGGCTGGACCCCGCGGTCCGAGCCCGCCGCACCGCTGAGGTCTACCGCCGCACCCTGCTGCCGCGCGTGTGCTTCGTCGCGCCCGTGGCCACCCACGGCGGAGGCGGCCTGCAGCGCCAGGTCGAGATCCAGAGCAGGGCCCTCCGGGCCCGCGGCCACGGCGTCATGCTCCTGCAGCGGCGCGATGAACGGCTTCGCGTCGAGCCGGATCACCGGAAGCGCTGGAAGCACCTCACGCTTCTTCAGACCCCGGACATCCTGAGTGCTCCGTCGACGGGCGGCCTGCGGGAGCGCGTACGGGGCATCGCGTTCGTGGGATTCGCGCTCGCGCGGCTCGTCGGGGCCCGAGCCCGGTACGACGTCATACAGGCACAGCAGCTCTATTCCCCGACTTTGGTGGGCGCCGTCGCCAAGCGTCTGCTCGGCAAGGCTCTGGTGGTGCGCGTCACCGCGTCCGGACAGCTCGGTGAGCTGCGGGAGATCGGCCGGCTGCCCTTCCGCGGCGTCCGGAACTGGGCCTTCCGTCAGGTCGACCGTGTCATCGTCCTCACCGAGGCCATGCGCGCGGAAGTTCTCCAGCTCGGGTTCGAGCCGTGGCGGGTGGTGCTGGTTCCGAACGCAGTGCAGCCGCCCCTGGAAGCAGCGGAGCCCGAGCCCCTGCCCGGCCGCCCGTTCCGGCTGCTCTTCGTCGGTCGGCTCTCCACGGAGAAATCGCTCGAGACGCTCCTGGCTGCGGCAGAAGTTCTCGCGGAGGAGGGGCGCGAGGTCGAGGTCACGCTGGTCGGAGCCGGAGCGCCTCAACGCGACTCCACCGCCGCCCTGAAGGCGCAGGCCGCGGACTTGCCGCCGGGTGCCACGGTGGCGTTCCGGGGACGTGTGGACGATCCGAGTTCGGAGTACCGCCGGGCGGACGCCTTCGTCCTGCCGTCGGTGTCGGAGGGGATGAGCAACGCCCTGCTCGAGGCGATGTCCCACGGGTTGGTGTGCCTGGCCTCCGATATTCCGGAGAATCGGGCCCTCGTTCAGGATGGGAGGACCGGGCTGTTGTTCGAGCAGGGGACGCCCGGGTCGCTGGCCGGGGCCGTGAGAACGGTCTGGGACGACACCGTGGCCGGGGGCTCCCTGGCCCAGACGCTGAGGTCGGGCGCGCGCAGCGCCATCGAGAAGGGCTTCGGTCCGGAGCCCATCGCTCGACGCCTGGCCGACCTCTACGCGCAGGTGGTGGGGGAACAGCCCTCAGCTCGCGCCGTCGTCGCCTCCCAGGAGTAGCTGGTACGGGGCACTGCCGGCGCTGAGTTCGGCGTGGGTGCCCTGAGCGACCAGCCGGCCTCCCTCCATCACGAAGATCGTGTCGAAACCCTCCACCGTGACCAGCCGGTGGGTCACCCAGAGCACCGTAACGCCGATGCTCCTGAGCCCGGCCACGATCTCTCGCTCGGTGGCGGGGTCCAGAGCACTGGTCGCTTCGTCCATCACCAGCATCTCCGGGGAGCGGTACAACGCCCGCGCGACCCCGATGCGCTGCCGCTGACCGCCGCTCAGCCTCACGCCCCTCTCCCCGACAGGCGTGTCGAGGCCGTTCGCCAGCTCCGCGACCACCTGATCCAGTTGCGCAGCCTTCACTGCCCGGGCGAGGCGTTCCTCGTCGATGTCGTGCGGGTCGAGGCCGAACGCGATGTTCCCGCGCAGGGTGTCGTCGGACAGGAAGATCTCCTGCGGGACGTAGCCGACGCGGCTCCGCCATGCCTGGACCCGAGACGGCGAGAGGACGTCGCCCGCGACCGTCACCTCGCCGCTCTCGGGGGTCAGCAGGCCGAGTACCAGGTCCGACACGCTCGTCTTGCCCGCACCGGTGGTGCCCACCACACCATGCAGCCGTCCCTGCATGATCTCCATCGAGACTCCCCTGAGGGCCATGTCCGGGGCGTCCGGATACCTGAGCGAGACATCCCGAAGCGTCACCAGCGGCCCCTCGGACGGCGAAGCCGCGAGTACCGCCTCGGCGTCGCGGGCCGGACTCGGCTCCATGAGATCGTCGTGCAGTCGCTCGAGGGCAGGCGTATAGAAGCGCATGGTGGCGAAGCTCGCGAAGATCTGCTGCAGCGCCGGAAGCAGCTTGAGGCCCGCGAACCCATAGAGCGCCACGACGGGGAGTACGCCCTGTGGACCGCCGGGACGCCCGAGTACCAGCATGACCAGCACTGTGATGCCCCCGAACGCGACGGCCTCGAGCGCATACCGGGGAACGACCGCAAAGACCTCTCGGTTGCTCGTCGCCCGGGTGAAGGCCAGGGATGGAGAGGTGAAGCGACCGATGAACGCCTCCTCCATGCCGAGGATCTTCACCGCCTTCACCCCTGCGAGCGCCTCTGCCGCCCTTCGATACCGCTCACTGTTCGCCGCGAGCCGCGCCTGCCCCTCCCGTCCCAGGGGCCCCCTCACCATCCAGTAGATCAGGCCGTAGGCCCCACCAATCAGCGAAATGCTCACCACGGCGACCTTGGGATCCACGAGCATGAGCATGCTCACGAGGAAGACCGCGAGCACCCCCCGCGCCGCCGAGAACATCAGCGGAAGCACGATGCCGGTCACCACGACCTCGACCTCGCTCAGGATGTTCTTGGAGAGTTCGGAACTGTTTCGCCCCAGAAAGAACGTGTAGGGCTGGTGGAGATACCGAAGCAGAAGCCGCCGGGACAGGTCGTGGTGCTGATCCCACACGAAGCGCTGGAGGCGCCAGGTGACGACCGCGGAGATCGCATTGGACAGGATCACGATGCACAGCACACCCGCACCCAGCATCATGACGAAGCCAGCGAAGTCCGGGCTCCCCAATGCCGTGTGCAGCCGAACCAGGCCCGCTTGTTCGTACATGGCATCCGCCGACGCGACCACGGCCATGAACGGCACCAGGGCCAGGACGGTGAGGGTCTCGAGCAGCGCCGAACCCGACACCGCGGCACCGATGCGGATCAGCCGCCCACGCTCACGCGGGGACAACAGGTCCTTGAGTTGGCGAAGTGTCGCCCAGAAGCCTCTCACGGCCTCTTCCGGTTCCGGTGATCTGCGGTCATCTGGGCTCCGCCTCTCGGCAGACTGATTCGTAGATGGATCGGTAGGCCCGGGTCATGGTCTCGGGCGTGTAGCTCTTCACGTAGTCCGCGTGGGCCCGGTCCGCCAATCGCCGGGCCAACTGCGGCTCGTCGTGCAGGCGGGCGATGGCCACCGCGAGCGCCTGGGCATCCCCCACGGGCACGAGGAGCCCGTTCTCTCCGTCGCGGACGAGGTTCTCCAGGCCCTGCACCGAGGAGGCCACCAGGGGCACCCCGGCAGCGAACGACTCCACCGCCACCTTCGGGAACGCGTCGGCAAAGCTCGGGACGATGGACACGTCGGCTTGTCGGAACACGGATGCAACATCCTCCGTGTGACCCGCGAAGACAACCCGGTCACCGAGGCCCAGTGCAGTGGCCTCCTCCTCCAGCGCGGCCCGCTCCGGACCATCTCCCACAAAAAGGAACCGGGCGTCAATGCCGCGGTCCCGAAGCAGGCCGGCGGCCGCCATGGCGACACCGTGCCCTTTGACCCGCCGCAATCGGGACAGGAGGAGCACGGTGAAAGGGCGGGCGCCTCCAGCCTGGGGCGCGTCGGATTCCGTTCCTGCCTGGAGAGCCACACCGGACAGCACGCTCGTGATCTTCCCGACCGAGGAGGGATGCTCCTCGCCCGCAATGCGGGCCGTCGCCGGTGACACGGCGATCACCTTGTCGGACCTCGCGACCGCGATCCGGTCCATGAGCCGGGCCAGACCCCCCTGAGTGCGCCCATGGCGACGTCCGTAAAGGAGCGGGGGAGCCGCGGCGGGCATCGACATCAGGGCCAGCGCGGTGTAGAACGCGGGGATGGTCTCCATGGCCTGGATGACGTCGGGCCTCTGGGCACGCACGAGCTTCCGGATGGGAGAGATGCCCCGGTAATAGCCCCCCGGAAGCGCGAGAGGATGGTAGGCGCTCATGTGCTCGCGAGTGTCGGCCTCGAACATGGCGCTCTCGGCCAGATTCACCACGACCACGTCATCGCCCAGGTCACGCAGGCAGCGAAAGAAGTCCCGGTAGTACCGCGACCCTTCCTCTGCGTACTGCTCGACGACGAACATCACCCTCATGCGGTCATCCCCTCCCCTGCCTTGGTGCCGGTGCCCGACGTCGGGAATGGCAGCCGCTCGTACTTCAGACCTGCTGTCTCGAACAGACTCCTCACATCGGCATCGGTCAACGTCTCGATGTACTCCGGCAAGTAGTAGTCGATGACGGTCGCCTCCATCTCGTTGCGGTCCTCGTGCCGGGGCACGTTCACGATGAAGAGTGGCGCCAGCAGGTACTTGAGGGGCCTGTACCTGGCAACCGCGAGCTGGAGACGACCCACCGGCATGAGGAACCGCCGGATGAACCGCACCTGGTCAGGGAGATCCATGGCCAGAAGCCGACGGCGAATCCGCAGCGTGACCGCCTTCTTGGCCGGGTTCCCCCAGTACTCGGGCGGATACACCCACAGCGAGAGGCGTCCGCCCGGCCGCACACACCGCGCGATCTCGGCGAACGCTCTCGGGAGATCGGCGGTGTGGTGGATCACGCCGATGGAGTAGGCGAAGTCCACCGCCGACGGAGCCAACGGTATGTCCAGGAGATTGCAGCGCACGTAGTGCACGGACCCGAGCCCCTGCAGATCGCGCCTCGCCTGGTGGATCTGCTCGCCCAGATCGAGAAGGATCATCTCCTTGGCGTGGGGTGCCGCCAACCTCGCGAACCGTCCGTCCCCGCACCCCGCGTCCAGCACCACCTTGCCCTCGAGAAACGAGAAGTCCGGACGATATCCCAGATCGCGGCAGTCCTGGTCCAGGCGGAAGTCCAGGCCCGGCAGGTCGTAGAACGCGGGGTCGATGCCCGTCTTCGCCATGAACAGTGTGACATCGCGATGGTGCTTGGAGTCGCGGTCCGTGGGCTGCCCGACCTCCAGGAACTCGAAGGCGAACTGCTCGCCGGTGCGGTGAGTCTTCTCATCGAGCCCGACGACGAGATTCGGAACGCCGTTCTCGATGGGGTAACGCTCCCCCGACGCCGAAACGACGAAGCCGTCCATCACCTCATCGCCTTCGCGTCGTGGGGCTTCCAGGTGGAGACGGCCGCCGGAACGGGGGCACCGCAGAAGCTCCAGGAGGCTGTCCTTCATCGGATCCTGGCCCAGAAGGCCCGTCCGGCAAACGCCACCGCCGCCAGCCAGCGCCCCCGGCGCCGATACTCTCCCGCGACCGACCGGTAGAAGCGCCAGCGCAGCGTCCGCCATGCGGGTTTCGTCCCCAACCGCTGTCGGTGCTTGCGGAAGATCCGTTCCATGTCCCGGCGCTGCGCCTCGACGTCGGTGAACATGGCGCCTTCGTGCCGGCGGTACTTCACCGAGGGTTCATCCACTCGACCGACGGGAAACTCGCAGGCGACGCGGAGCCAGAGATCGTAGTCCGCGCTCGTGCTCAGCTCCTCGTCGAAGACCCCGACGTCCGCGAGCACCGACCGTCGGATCAGAACGTTCGACGGGCAGGGGATGGCCGGGGGGATGAGGTTCAGCAGCGCATCCAGGACCTCCCCCTCGGCTCCCCGGAGCACTTCGCCCGAAGGCTCGAGGGCGGGCCCGGTGACCTCGACCAGCCCGTGCGCCAGCGCCAGTTCGGGGCGGGCCTCGAGCAGCTCCACCTTCCTCGCCAGATCCTGGGGATACAGCCAGTCGTCGGCGTCCAGGAAGCACAGGTAGACGCCCGAGGCTTCCTCGAGTCCTCGGTTCCGGGCCGACGAGACCCCGGCGTTCGCCTGACGGACATACAGGATGGCGTCAGCGAAGGAAGCGGCGACGTCGGGCGTGCCGTCGGTAGAGCCGTCATCCACCAAGACGATCTCCACCGGCTCGTAGGTCTGGGCCAGCACTGATTCGATGGTCTCACGGAGGAAGGGAGCGGCGTTGTACGCCGGAATCACCACCGAGACGATCGGCCCGGACGAGCTCACGAGACCGCCTTCCGGCAGACCAGAACCTGGACGTGTGCGGACTCGAGATCCTCCGGACGGAACGTGTAGTCGCTCTCTCCGGGATAGAACGAGAACCCGGTCACGGCCCGGTGGATCGGGTCCCTCAGCGGGGGCAGCCGCAGGAGCACGCTCCAGTAGAGAGCGTTCATCCGCTGGCGAATGCCCAGCGCACCCGGCCGGAACGACGGCAGGAAGGGTGCGACCCCGTATCCCGCGGGCACGTGCTGACCGACCGCCGCCTCGATCTCCATCCTGCCGCCGACCAGCTCCGAGAGCTCGCGCGGCGTGAACTCGTGCACGTGGAACGGGTTCTCCGGCACGCCGCCCGTCGGGTTCGTCACGAGCGCGTTGGGCGTCGAAAGAAGTAGGAGCCCGCCCGGGCGCAGCACACGCACGACCTCGTCGAGGAAGCGGTCCGGCTCCGGAAGATGCTCGATGGTCTCCATCGACACGACGGCATCGAACGTCCCATCCGGGAAGGACAGTGCGAGGCAGTCCTCCCTGCGCACTTCCGCCCGTTCCCCGAAGGCGGCCAGCCTTCCCCGGCTGGACTCCAACGCGGCCTCGGAGAGGTCTGCGGCCACCAGCGACCCGGCCCCCGCGTCGAGCAGGATCGCCGCACCGTACCCGGTACCACACGCGATGTCGAGAACATGCCCGCCGTCGACCTGGGGCGCGGCCCAGTGGTAGCGCGCCGCGTGCTCCTCTCTCCACGGCGAGTCGGCGTGGCCACCGTCTACCCGCTCAACCGCCATCGGCTTCCTCCCGCATGCGGCGCTGTCTGGTCAACCAGGCGTCGAGCGTGATCAGGGCCCAGAGCTGGTGCGCGAAGTCCGCTCCCCCGGCCAGGTGCATACGCGCCATGCGCTCCACCGCGTCAGGACGCACCCACTCGTGCACCTGCGCACCCGGAACCAGCAGACGATCCTCGAGCAGCGGCCTCCACGGCCCGCGCAGCCACTCGGGCAGGGGGATTCCGAAGCCCATCTTGCCCCTGTGAAGGATGGACGCCGGCACGATGTCGCGGACCGCCTGCTTGAGCACCCACTTCAACTGCCGGCCGCGAATCTTCGTCCGGTCCGGCAGCCGAGCGGCATACTCCACGAGGTCCGTGTCCAGGAAAGGCGAGCGCAGCTCCAGGCCGTGGGCCATGCTGCAGCGGTCGGCCTTCACGAGGAGGTCCTCGGGCAGGTAGGTCTCGAAGTTGACGGACAGGGCTCGCGAGAGGCTCGTGCTTCCCTTGCCCTCCGCGCGGCGGAATGCCTCCGAGAAGCTCGCTAGAACCTCCTGGCGGCTGGGGGTGGCGACACTGTCGGCCAACGTGTCGCCGAGGTCGTGCCCCATGAAGCCGATCCAGCGGAGCCACCTCTCTTCCGGACTCGCCGCAGCTGCGAGCAGAAAGCGTTCGGCACGGCGGGGAAAGCTCCTGAAGTCCGGATTGTGGGGGATGAACCGCGCCAGGCCACCCGCCACGCCCGCGACCCAGCGGGGCATCATTTCGGCCAGTCGGTTTCCCTGAAAACGGAGGTAGCCGGCGAAGAGCTCGTCGCCGCCGTCCCCCGTGAGCGCAACCGTGACGTGATCGCGGGCCAGCGCTGAAACGATGAACGTGGGAATCGCCGACGAGTCGCCGAAGGGCTCGTCGTAATGCTCCACGAGGCGGTCCACCAGGTCGATGGCCTGCGGGCCCACCTTGAATTCCGTGTGGTCGGTGCCGAAGAGCCGGGCGGCTTCCTGGGCGAACGGCGTCTCGTCGTAGGCGGGCTGACCCTCGAAGCCGATCGAGAAGGTCCGCACGGGCCGATCTGACATGCCGGCCATGAGCCCCACCACCGCTGTCGAATCGACACCTCCCGAAAGAAACGCACCGAGCGGAACGTCCGCCTCCAGTCTCCTCTCTACCGCGGTTTCCAGGCGGCTGCGAACGCCTTTCACCGCCTCCCGCGACGAGATCGGGGTGGGCCGGAAGCGGGACTGCCAGTATGAGCGTTGGCTCCAGGATCCATCCCCCTCCAGGACCGCCAGCGTGGCGGGAGGGAGCTTGGTGATCCCCTCGTACACCGTCTGCTCGCCGGGGACGTAGCCATAGGCCAGGAAGAGCGGCACCCCGCCCGGGTCCACGTTGCCCATGACGTCCGGGTGCGCGAGGATCGCCTTCATCTCTGAACCGAAGACGACGCCACCGGACGACTTCAGAAGGTAGAGGGGCTTCTTCCCCGCCCTGTCGCGGGCCAGCACCAGACGGGCCTCGGCTTCATCCCAGAGCGCGAAGGCGAACATGCCCTCCAGGCGCTCGACCAGATCCGGACCCCAGGACTCGTATCCGTGGACCAGGACCTCGGTGTCGCTCGCCGTCCTGAACTCGTGACCCGCCCGGCGCAGCTCGTCCCGCAGCTCACGGAAGTTGTAGATCTCGCCGTTGAACACGACCTGGACCGATCCGTCTTCGTTCGCGACCGGCTGATCGCCTGCAGTCAGGTCGATGACGCGGAGCCGCGCATGCCCCAGCGCGCACCGACCGGAGGGCGCCATCCACGTTTCGAGGTGGTCCGGCCCACGGTGCTCGAGCGTCGCCGCCATTCTTCGAGCCACCTCCGAAGACAGGGCCAACCCGCCCGAGGGTGACGAGATGCCGGCGATTCCACACACGGATCAGACCTCGTTCGTCATTCGGACGGACGGCGTGGGAGAACCGCCATCCGCGCCTCGAGGGCCCGCCGCTGTTCGGACGCCATCCGCGCCTTCCGCTTCGCCCACCACAGCGCCAGCCCGTGGGAGATGAACACGAAGAACAGAGGCATCACCTGGGCCCGGTGCCTGTAGGCGGTGCCGAAGTTACCCTCCACGAGGGCGTAGCTCGACACCGTCACCACCAACACGCCGATCAACAGCATGGAGGCGGCGCTGTCACGGCGCACGATTCCGCCAAGGCCGATCACCAGGAAGGGAACCAGGGCATACCAGAGCAGGACCTCGGGCAGCGTGAACGCCTGGAGCGCGCTCGTGATGGTCCACGGGAACGGCGCAAAGAGAAAGTACGCCAGACCGACCGGGAGATACCGAATCGCGTCGCCCGGCGTCTCGATGCTGTACTCGACCCCGAACGCCGACCCCGCGCCGACCTGAAGACCCTGCCGCAGGGATGACGCACTGCGAAGAGGAGCTTCCAGCTGCTCGCGGGTGAGCGTCTCGCTCTGCTCCAGGGCGAAGAGCAGGATGAGAACGACGATCACCCCACCGACCAATGTGGACCCGACCCGACCGGGCCGGAGCGCGCTCACGAAGCCGAGAAGCAGACCCGCCAGAACCAGCACCAGCATGTAGTCCCTGAGCGTGCTCAGGGCGAGCACGCCGATCAGGAGGAAGACCACGTCGCGTGTCTTCGCGTCCTGATAGATGCGGACACCCAAGAGCACCACGGCGGTCACGACCATGGTCGTGACGGCATCGCGGATGTTGAGGACCGACCAGAGCACCATCGACGGGAATACGGCCGCGAGCACCGCGGTAATCCGTGCGGCCACCACCCCGAAGCACGCCCGGGCCAGCAGATACGCCAGAATGACAGTCCAGAAGGCCACGAAGGTGTTGAGCACGACCATGGCCCACGTCGGATCGTCCAGAAGGCGGGCGAAGGCCCCGTTCAGGTACACGTACCCGATCTGCCAGCGATCGAGGATCTCCGGGCGCAGCCCTGTCCCGGCCCAGTATCGGGCGACGTCGATCCCCATAGCCCGGTAGAATCCGGTGTCGGGGGCAAAGATCATGGGGCTCAGCACCCCATACACGGCGCCGATGACAACGGCCCTCAGCACTGCAGCCACCCCCAGCACCCTGATGAGAAAGCCCCGTTGTGCGACGTCCCGGACCTTGCCGAGCAGCCACAGAGTGAGGACGAGCAGCGCCACCGACTCGATGAAGAGCGGGATCACGAAGCCCGGGTTCTCCACCAGAGCCGAACCCAGGACCAGGGCAGCCAGTCCAACCGATACGAGCACACCTACGCCCAGACTGCTCCTACGCATGGCGTGCTCCCACCACTCCGACCAACCCGAAAAGCACCCAGATATGCCTCAGGTCTTCGCTCGCGACGAAGATCGCGTGGACCGCCACGGCTGCCAGCGCGAGTCGGACGGCGACTGCCGCCCTGTCCGATCCGGCACCCAACGCCTCCCCCGCGATCTTCCACACGCCGAAGCCTGCGATGAATGAACCGACGATCCCGAACTGCGCCAACAACGACAGATACGCGTTATGTGCATCCCACAGCCCGATCCCCAATGCGGGATCGAGCGGATCGACGGCCTCGGCCAGATAGGGAGCCGCACCGACCCCGAACAGCGGGGAGTCCATGATGGCGAAGATCGCACCCTGCCAGATCCGTGGCCGGATGGCATTGGTCGTGACTTCGAGCCCGGCAAAACCGAAATCCAACGGGATGAGGACGGCGACGAGCGTCAGTCCCGCCACAGCGGTCCCGGCGATGCGCAGTGACCGGGACCACCACGACGCCCCAGACCCGGACTGCGAACCTCTCCCGATCATGATCATCGCCACCCCCGCCGCGATCCACGCCGTGGACGCAGTCAGGAACAGGCTGATCGCCAGGGCAACCGCAAGCACTCCCCCGGCGCGGCGCCCAACCCCCTCCAGGTCCGGCCACCGCCCCCACAGCAGGACCCCGGTGACCACGAGGTAATCCCCCATCATGTTGGGGTGCACGAGGGTGCCTGATATCCGCGGGAACGGCAGACCCAGGACGCCACCGCCGTCGTAGACCACACGATCCTGGAGCAGCCCCGGGCCGAACGCGCCGAAGAGCCCGGTGAGCATCAGCGCGATCGCAGCCCCGCCCAGCCAAGCGTCCGCGGCCCGCTTCCAGCTGATCCCGCTCACGGCGATCGCTGCAGCACCAAGTGCAAGGGTGCCCAGCCCGATCCCCTTCAGAACCGCGTACCGGGGATGGAAGCCCCACGCGCCGGACAGCCCCACCCAGGCCGCGAACACGACCAGCAGCAGAAGCCCGACCATATAGCCTCTGCGCGGCAGGCCCACCTCCTCGTGGCGGAATGCGGCTGCGAGTGCCTCGCCCCGCTCGGGTGAGGCCAGAAACTCCAGCAGCGTGACCACCAGCAGGGGCAGCAGCATCAGGTCGGCCGCGGTCGCCCACGCTCCGGACATCGGCACATAGAGCAGATGGCCCGCGGGCAGGAGCAGTAGATAAAGCTCTGCCGCCAGGACCGCAGGAGTCCGAGGATGTGCTCGAGTCATGTACGCACCGGGTCAAGCAGGGTTGGACCCAGAGAAGCTATGAGGCGACCGAGGTAGAAACCACCAACGGCGAAGTCGAGCGTGCGGTGCGCTGCGATAGCCGCCCTCCGGATGCACCAAGTCCCTGGACGCACGAAGCCCCCGGGGCCATCAAAGACCACGGGGGCTCGCTTCGACCGCTGGGGGCCGAAGAAGTCAGGCCTCGGCGTGAATCATAGGCGGAGCCTTCGTAATCTTGCCCGCGGAGATGCACCGAGTGCATACACGCACGCGCCGCCGCTCCCCGGAATCGTCCACGATCTTCACGGTCTGGAGGTTCGGCAACCACCGACGCTTCGTCTTGTTGTGGGCGTGGCTGACGTTGTTTCCCGTCGCCGGTCCCTTCCCACACACATAGCACACTCGAGCCATCTCAATCGTACCTTGCGTTCAGTTCGTTTCGTGTAGCAGGCCAGGTCAGCGCTAGCTGATCTCGCCGCCTGCGGTCGCGCCGCCCTCGGTCACCAGAATCTGTGCCGCTTCCATGAAATGCGTCGCGAACTCGGCCGCGAGCCGGTCACCCTCGGTGATGGTCCCGGAGTTGCTCCACACATTCAGCACCGAGTCGCTCACCGGCAGGACCGTCCCGGTCACGGTGATGGTCTCACCCATCGCGGCCATGGTGCCCTGGGCCATGAGATCTGCATTGTACGCCACCAGGAACGGGTTCCGATTCGGCATTTCCAACCAGAAGCCCTGGGTTCCCAGTCCTCCCGCCACCGAAAGCCCGGCGAGGGTGACCAGTTGTCCCTCGAAGGGGCTGGCGTCGAGCTGGACATCATCAGCCGACACCATGATGGCTCCTTCCATCAGAACCTGCTCTTCCGGAACCTCGTCCTCGATCAACTGCGTCGCTTCGTAGTCGGCAGCCTGAGCGTTCAGCCAGAATAGAAAGCCTCCGATCACGCCAAACGCAGCAAGCATGAGGAGCAATCCCAGATTCACAGCCCCGCGTCGGGAAGCGTTGTCGGCCATGTCCGAATTCCTGTCCGGTAAGTGTCCGTGTCCGCTGGAGCGGGAAAACCTAATCGACCAACTCGATGAGCGACATCTCTGCGGCGTCACCCTTCCGATGCCCGAGCTTGAGAACCCGGGTGTATCCACCGGGCCGCTCGGAGAACCGAGGCCCGATCTCATCGAAGAGAGTGCCGAGGACCTCACGATCCTGCACCTTGGACGCCGCGAGGCGACGAGCATGCAGATCGCCACGCTTCGCAAGCGTGATCAGCCTCTCAGCATAGGGACGCAGTTCCTTGGCCCGGGCCGTCGTGGTCTCGATCCGCCCGTGGCGGAAGAGCGACGTGGCCATGTTCCGGAGGGTCGCACGCCGATGGCTCGCGGTCCGTCCGAGCTTTCTACCTTTGATCCGATGGCGCATGACTACTCCTCACCGCTCCCAGCCGTCTCCGGCTCTTCCTCGACGAAGAACATGCGGCCGTCGTCGCCCTCTTCGAGCTGCATGCCGAACCGCAGGCCGTGCTCCTCGAGGAAGTCGGAGATCTCTTTGAGAGACTTCTTGCCGAAATTCTCGATCTGAAGCATGTCGTCCTCGGACCTCTGAACCAGGTCTCCCAGCGACCGGATGTTCTCCTTCTGCAGGGAGTTTCTGGAACGGACCGAAAGTTCCGCCAAGTCCTCGATGGGACGGGAGAACAAGTCCTGAAGCCGCTCCGGCACGGCAACCGCACCGGGAGGCGTCACCTCGGGGATACCGCCCTCGCTGAAGTAGAGCATGTACTCGAGGTGCTTTCGCACGAGCTCGGCGGCGTAGGCCACTGCAGCTTCGGGCTCGACCGAACCGTCGGTCTCGATGAACAACGTCAGACGATCGAAGTCGGTGCGCTGACCGACGCGAGTCTCCTCGACGGAGAAGTTCGCCCGCCGCACCGGGTTGTAGATCGAGTCGATCCGGACCAAGTCCACCGGCGAGCCGCGCCGAAGCTCATGCTGATCCGCCAGCACGAAGCCACGGCCCTTGTTCACATGGAGCTCTACATGCAGGGGCTTGTCTTCCTGCAGCGTGAACAGGTGGTGCTCCGGGTCGAGGATCTCGGCCCCACTCTGGGGCTGGATGTCGGCCGCGGTCACCGGACCGGCCTTCTTCTTGTTGATCTCGAGCACGACCTCGTCGACGTCTTCATCGAGCGTAACCACCAGGGACTTCAGGTTCTGGATCACCTGGTGAACATCCTCGACGACCCCGGCGATGGTCTGATGCTCGTGCACGACCCCGTCGATGCGGAAGGACCAGACGGCCGCTCCACGCAGCGAAGAGAGCAGGACCCGACGCACGGAGTTTCCGAGCGTATGGCCGAAGCCCCTCTCCAGAGGCTCGATCACGAACTGCGCCTTGCCCACGCCCTCGGAACCTTCGACGGCCTCGATGCGCTCTGGCAGAACCAGTCCGGTGAGATCTATCTCCACATTTTCCTCCAACGGGTTTCTTTGTGTCGCTTCCTGCCCTGCCGGGCCGAGGCCCGACCGGCGACTACTTCGAATAGAGCTCGACGATCAACTGTTCCTGCGCGGCCAACGGGATATCCGCCCTGGTGGGCTGACGCACCATGCGGCCGATGCGAGCCTTCTCGTCCAGCGCGAGCCAATCCATGAGGGCAGGACGGGTGCGGGCTTCGAGTGCCTCCTGAACCACGGCGGCATCCTTCGACTTGGCCCTGACCGAAACCTCATCTCCGGCCTTCACGTGAAAGCTCGGAACGTCCACCACGCGACCGTTCACCTCGACGTGCCTGTGACGGACGAGCTGCCGTGCGGCGCTGCGGCTCTGGGAGAACCCGAACCGGAACACGATGTTGTCCAGTCTGGACTCCAACGCGACGATCAAGTTCGAACCCGTGATGCCGGGCACCTGGGCTGCGGCCTCGAAGAGGTTCCGGAACTGCTTCTCGTGCAGCCCGTAGATCCGCTTCACCTTCTGCTTCTCACGGAGCTGGACAGCGTAGTCAGACTGCTTGCGGCGACGCTGCTGAGCCGGGCCATGCTGGCCGGGCGGGTACGCACGCCTTTCCATCGGGCACTTGTCTGTGTAGCACTTCTGCCCCTTCAAGAACAACTTCTGGTTCTCGCGGCGGCAGAGCCTGCAAACGGGTCCGGTATAACGAGCCATATCTTCTAGTTCCTCAGACGCGACGCTTTTTGGGCGGACGGCAGCCGTTGTGCGGCAGCGGCGTCACATCCTGGATTGACTTGATGAAAAGACCAGCAGCAGCGAGGGCCTGGATGGCCGATTCGCGGCCCGACCCGGGGCCCTGAACGCGGACTTCGACACGCCTGACACCCATACCGGACGCCTCTCGGCCCACCTGCTCTGCAGCCAGGGTGGCAGCGAACGGGGTCGACTTCTTCGAGCCCTTGAAACCGGCCTTACCGGCGCTGGCCCAGACGATCACGTTCCCGGAATTGTCGGTGATAGTGATGATCGTGTTGTTGAAGGTCGCCTTGATGTAGGCGATACCCTCTGCCTCGACGACCTTCTTGGTGCGTTTGGTGCGCGTCTTCGGATTGGCCACGTTTCCCTTGCCTGGTGCTTGTCTCTAATGATGCAGATGGGGCGAGTCGGGGCCTGAGGACCGCGGGGGACGCCACATCGTGTATTTGGGGCTCGTGAGCCCGGAACGCCGACTACTTCTTCGGCGCCTTCTTCTTGCCTGCGATGGCGCGACGCGAACCCTTGTGGGTCCTCGCGTTGGTATGGGTTCGCTGACCCCGCACGGGGAGACCCCGGCGATGCCTGAGCCCTCGGTAGCAGCCGATATCCATGAGACGCTTGACGTTCATGGAGACTTCGGTGCGCAGGGCGCCCTCGACCTTGTAATTGCCTTCGATTGTCCGTCGAAGACGATTCACATCGTCGTCGGAAAGGTCCTGGGTACGACGGTCGGGGTCCACCCCGCACGCCACCAGGATTTCCTTGGCTCGGGTCTGCCCGATGCCATAGATGTAGGTAAGGGCGATCTCGATCCGCTTACCGCGAGGGAGATCAACGCCAGAAATACGTGCCATGTCTTAACCTTGCCGCTGCTTGTGTCTCGGGTTCCGACTGCAGATGATGCGGATCACACCCCTGCGACGGACCACCTTACAATGCTCGCAGATCGGCTTTACGCTGCTTCGGACCTTCATGATTTCCGCCTCCGCATCCGTTTGTGGCAGAGCTTGATATTATAACTAGGGAGTCCTGGGCCCTCAAGCGCTCCTGGGGACTGCGACACCGGTGAGAACCCGCGGGCCCTCCGTGGTGATCGCGACCGTGTGCTCGAAATGGGCCGAAAGGGTGCGATCCGCAGTGACGACGGTCCACCCGTCTTCCAATGTCTCTATGTTGGGCGTGCCCGCCGACAGCATGGGCTCGATGGCCAGCACCATGCCGGCCCGGAGCCCAGGACCGCGTCCTGCCCGGCCCACGTTGGGAACCTGCGGCTCCTCGTGGACTTCACGACCGATGCCGTGGCCCACGAGATCCCTGATGATGCCGTACTGAGTTCCTTCAACCACTCCCATCACGGCGGCACCGAGGTCCCCGATGTGATTTCCTTCCTTGGCCGCCTGCACCGCGGCCCACAGCGACGCTTCCGTCGTCTCCATGAGCTGACGGGCCTCCGCTCCAATCTCGCCGGCGGCGAATGTCCAGGCGGAATCGGCACACCAGCCATCGAGCCGCACGCCGACGTCCACCGAGACTATGTCACCCTCCTGCAGTACCCGAGTCGCGGACGGGATGCCATGAACGACCTCGTCATTGACCGAGATACACACGGCGCCTGGAAACCCGTAAAGCCCCTTGAACGCGGGAACAGCCCCTTCGTGGGAGACGATGAACTCGTCACAGAACGTGTCGAGCTCGTGGGTCGTCATCCCGGGGCAGACGCGCGCCGAGGCCTCGTGCAGCAGGTCCCCGATGATGGCACCGGCCCGCCCAATGGCGTCGATTTCCTCCGCCGTCTTCAGGTGGATCACCGGTCAGCCCAACTCCACAGCGGCCCGAAACGACTGATGGACTTCGTCGACCGGGCGATCTGCTGCCAGACGGCGCAGTTCGGCTTCGTGATCCTCATAATACGCGATGAGCGGTGCAGTCAGCTCCCCGTAGACCTCCAACCGGCGGAGTACCGTCTCCGGCTGGTCGTCGGCCCTATGCACCAGGCCTCCACCGCACCGATCGCAGATGCCCTCGGTCGCAGGCTTCGAGAGGTGCACATTGTACACAGCTCCGCATTCGGGACAGCTGCGTCTGCCGCTGAGCCGATTCACCAGCTCGTCATCGGGGGCTTCGAACAGGACCACACCGTCCACGCGGCGTCCGACCTCTCTGAGGGCGTCGTCCAGCTCATCGGCCTGAGCGGCCGTCCGGGGGAAGCCATCGAAGAGGATGCCCGCGTCAGGCGCTACACCGCTCAGATGTTCCCGAACGAGATCCAGAATCAGGGAGTCCGGAACCAATTCGCCCGAATCCATGAACGCCTGTGCCTTGCGCCCGAGTTCGGTACCGTCGCGACGGGCTGCCCGTAGGAGGTCACCGGTCGAGACGTGCTCCCAGCCGACGCTGTCGGCGAGACGAACAGCCTGCGTGCCCTTCCCTACCCCTGGTGGTCCTAGGAGGATAACAACCATATCGACGCCCGTTTTCCGCCTGAGGCGAGTTACATGAACCTCTGACGACCACGCATCTTCACCCGACCCTTCTTCATGAACCCGTCGTAGTGCCGCAGCATGAGAAGCTGCTGGGCTTGCTGGACCGTATCCAGACCCACACCCACGACGATGAGAAGGCTCGTGCCTCCAAAGAAGAACGTGTTGATGTTGAAGATGTCGAAGATCCAGAACGGCAGCAGCGCAATGAGCGCCAGGTAGATAGACCCCGGCAGCGTCACGCGGGTGAGCACTCTATCGATGTACTCGGCAGTCCGGGCCCCCGGCTTCACGCCCGGCACGAACGCACCCTGCTTCTTCAGGTTCTCCGCCAGATCGATCGGATTGAAGATGATCGCGGTGTAGAAATACGTGAAGAACAGGATGAGGAGCCCGTACGTGATGTAGTAGGCCCACGTCTGTGGCGTGAAGATCTCAGCCATCGCCTGCAGCGGACCGAAGTCGAAGAAGGCTGCTGCGGTGCCTGGCACGACGATGAACGACTGGGCGAAAATGATGGGCATCACCCCGGCGGAGTTGATGCGCAGCGGAACGAAGCTCTTCTGACCCTCACGAATGCGCCCACGCCCCACAACCTTCCTGGGAATCTGCACGGGAATCTTGCGGGCGGCCATCGTCATGGCGACGACGCCTCCGCTGACCCCGATGAGCACCCCCAGCAGGGCGACCAGCGCGAACGCTCCGATCTCACCCAGCATGAACGCTTCCCAGGTGCGGCCGGTTGCCGCGGGGAAGCTCTCGATGATGGAGAAGAAGATCAGGAGGCTCATGCCGTTTCCGATGCCGTGCTCGGTGATCATCTCTCCGAGCCACATCACGAAGACCGCACCGACGGTGAGTACGATGACCGTCGTGAACGTGAAGCCCATACCAGGCACCGTGACCGCACCCGGGATCGCCTGCAGGAACGCCGAGTACCCGTAGGCCTGGGCCATCGACAGGATGACCGTCGTGTAACGGGTCCACTGCGTCAGCTTCTTGCGGCCCTCTTCCCCTTCCTTCTGCATCTTCTCGATGGTCGGGAAGACCGCGGCCAGCAGCTGGAACATGATGCTGGCAGAGATATAGGGCATGATGCCGAGAGCGAAGATCGTCGCGCGCGACAGACCGCCACCCACGAACATGTCGTAGATGCCGAAGAACGTGTTCTGGAGCGCGCCGAACTGCTCGCGCAGGACCCCGACATTCAGACTCGGAACGGTGATGTGCGCACCGATTCGATAGATGAGCAGGATCATCAAGGTGAAGAGAATCTTCTCCTTGAGCTCCGGGACACGGAACAGATTAGCGAGCGGATTGTTCGACATGCTGGACCTTACGAGTCGTTGGTGCCGACGATGCTCACAGAGCCGCCCGCTGCCTCGATCTTCGCCTGAGCGCTCTTGGTGAAGGCATGTGCCGTCACTTGGAGCGACTTCGCGAGTTCACCCTGCCCGAGAATCTTCACGGGCAGGCGGAGAGAGCCGACGAGCCCGGCAGCCTTGAGGGTGTCCACCGTCACTTCGCCGTCGAAACGGTCCAGATCGCGAACGTTCACGACCTGGTACTCGACGCGGTTGATGTTGGTGAACCCCCGCTTGGGAATGCGCCGGTGGAGTGGCATCTGACCACCCTCGAAGCTCGGCTTCACGTTCCCACCGGACCGGGACTTCTGGCCCTTCTCACCGCGGCCGGAGGTCTTGCCCCACCCGGAGCCGGGACCCCTACCGACCCGCTTGCGGCCTCGGTGGGATCCGTCCGACGGGCTCAGATCATGCAATTCAGCCATGATTCTCTACTCTTCGATTTCCCGCACACTCACCATGTGCGAGATCTGATTGACCATGCCGCGGATCGCAGGCGTATCGTCCTGGATGACGCTGTGCTGATGCCGCTTGATCCCGAGGGCCCGCAAAGTGGCACGGTGCTTTGTCTTGCGCCCGATGCCACTCCGGACCTGCGTGATCTCGATTCGTCCGACCTTCTTCTTCTTAGCCACGACGCGCTCCCAAAGCCTCCACGGGAATGCCCCGTTCCTTGGCCAGTTGTTCAGCGGTAACCATGTGTTCGAGTCCCTGCATCGTCGCCCGAACCACGTTGATGGGGTTGTTCGTGCCCAGGCTCTTCGTGAGGACGTCGGTGACACCCGCAGCCTCGAGCACCGCACGAACGGGTCCTCCCGCGATCACGCCCGTACCGGGAGCCGCAGGCCGCATCAAGACGCGCCCCGCACCCCACCGGCCCACGATGTCGTGGGGCACCGTTCCATTCTCGAGGGGAATCCGGACCATGTTCCGCTTGGCCTGTTCGAACGCCTTGCGGATGGCCTCGGCTACCTCGTTGGCCTTGGCCAGAGCGATGCCGACGTTGCCCTTCTTGTCTCCAACGGACACGAGAGCAGAGAAGGAGAAGCGCCGCCCACCCTTCACAACTTTGGCAACCCGGTTGATGAAGATGACGTTCTCGACGAGGTCACTCTCGCGGCCGCGGCCGCCTCCCTGCTTACGCTTCTGCTCTTTCGCCATCAGAACTCCAGACCTCCCTCACGGGCGCCGTCGGCAAAGGCCTTCACCCTGCCGTGATACCTGTAGCCGCCGCGATCGAACACGACGGAAGCGATTCCTTGGGCCTTGGCCTTCTCTCCGAGGAGCTTGCCGGCGGCGTAGGCCTTCTCGGTCCGAGTGTTCTTGCCCTCGGCCTTGAAGTCCTTCAGGTCGGCACACAGCGTGGACAAACCCGCCAGCGTGTGACCCGCGTCGTCGTCGACGATCTGACCCTCGACGTTCTTGAGAGACCGGAATACCACCAGACGCGGCCGCTCGGCCGTGCCGGACAGCTTGTTCCGGACCCGGTAATGCCGGCGCTTCCGCTGAAGACTCCGGCTCTTCCTGAGCTTGCTTTGCTTGATCATGGCTTATGCACCAGCCGTCTTACCGGCCTTACGCCGGACATGCTCGCCTTGGTACCGGATTCCCTTGCCCTTGTAGGGCTCCGGGGGCCGGAACGATCGAATCTCTGCAGCAGCCTGGCCGACCTTCTGCTTGTCGGCACCCGAGATCACCACGGTGGTCTGGTTCGGACACTCGAGGCTTACGCCATCCGCCGGCGTATAGTCGATGGTGTGGCTGAACCCGAGGGCCAGCGTGATCCCCTTTCCGCTTGTGTCCGCCCGGTACCCGACACCGATGATCTCCAGGGTCTTGGTGAACCCCTGGGTCACTCCCTCGACCATGTTGGCTATAAGGGACCTGGTCAGGCCGTGCAGGGCGCGGTGCTCCTTCTGATCGGAGGGCCGCTCGACGCGGATCTCCGACTCGTCCACCGTAACCTTCATGGCCGGGTGCGGATCAAGGGACAACTCACCCTTGGAGCCTTTCACTGTCAGTGTCCCGCCCGAGTACTTGATCTCAACGCCCTTCGGGACCTCGACCGGCAGCTTTCCAATTCGCGACATTGTTCTTCCGTCCTACCAGACCAGAGCCATCAACTCGCCGCCCACGCCCTGGTCACGGGCGGTGCGGTCGGAGAGAATGCCGGCCGATGTCGAGAGGATCGCCATGCCTAGTCCGTTGCGAACCCGCGGGATGTCGGAGACACCCACGTATTGCCGCTGCCCGGGCGAGGAAACCCGCTCCAGGTGACGGATGATCGGCTGGCCTTCATGGTACTTGAGATAGATGCGGAGCACCCCGAACGCACCGTCCTGCAGCACCTTGTGGGCGTGCACGTAGTGGTTCGTAGCGAGGAGCTCGGCGATCTCGATCTTCAATTTCGATACAGGCATGTCGACCCACTTATGCCCGGCTGAGCCGGCATTGCGTATGCGGGTGAGCATGTCTGCGATGGGATCCGTCATCATAACTGTCTAAATCCCCCTACCAGCTCGACTTGCGGACACCGGGAATCTCTCCCCGGAGGGACATCTCCCGGAAACAGATCCGGCAGATACCAAACTTCCGGATGAACGCGCGGGGACGCCCGCATCGCTGACACCGGTTGCGCAGACGCACGCCGAACTTCGGCGGGCGTTTCGACTTCTCGATGAGCGCCTTTCTGGCCATTCAGAAAACCTCTGCTCTTTCGTTAGACCTCAGGAAGCGGCGCCGACTTGCACCGGGACCTGACCGCGGAAGGGCATGCCCAACTCACGGAGCAAGGCAAAAGCCTCGTCGTCTTTGTCAGTGGACGTCACGATGGTGATGTCCATCCCATGAATCCGATTCACCCGATCATAGTTGATCTCGGGGAAGATGATCTGCTCCCTCACGCCCATGGTGTAATTGCCACGGCCGTCGAAGGAACGTGTCTTGAGCCCGCGAAAGTCACGCACACGCGGGATCGCCGTGCTGACGAGCCGCTCCAGGAAGAACCACATCCGATCCTCGCGGAGGGTCACTGACGCCCCGATGGGCATCCCCTCACGCAGCGAGAAGTTGGAAATGGACTTCCGTGCGCGGTTCACGACCGGCTTCTGGCCTGTGATCGTGCCGAGCTCATCGAGGATGCTGTCCAGGAGCTTCTGGTCCTTGGACGCCTCACCGACACCGACATTCAACACGATCTTCTCGATCTTCGGGACCTGGTGGGGGTTATCGAAGCCGAACTCCTCCTGCAGCTTCGCCCGCACATGGTCCTGGTAGTGTGTCTTGAACCTGGGTTGCATCGTATTCGTCGCCTTACCGCGGCTTGGGGATGGGATTGCCGCTCTTCACGGCGATCCGTTCCTTGGTACCATCTTCCTCGATCTGAATCCGAACGCGGCTGGGTTCGCCGGTGGCCGGATCGATCAACATCACGTTCGAGAGATCGATGGGCGCCTCAAAAGTGATGATGCCCCCATCAGGGTTGTCCTGCGTGGGACGGGTGTGGCGCTTGCGCATGTTCACACCTTCGACCCGTACGCGGCCGGCGTTCACCATGACCTCGAGAACACTTCCTTCCATGTCTCGGAAGTTGCCTCGGATCACTCGGACCCGGTCGCCCCTCATGACGTTGTGCTTGGGCGCAGCCATCACAGCACCTCGGGCGCCAGAGAAACGATCTTCATGTACTTCTTCTCACGCAGTTCGCGACCCACGGGGCCGAAGATGCGCGTTCCGCGGGGCTCGCCCTGCGGGTTGATAATCACCGCCGCATTGTCGTCGAAGCGGATGTAGGTGCCATCCCGCCGCCGGGTTTCCTTGGCGGTCCGGACCACCACGGCCCTGATCACCTCACCCTTCTTGATGCCTGCATTGGGAATGGCATCCTTCACGGTGGCGACGATCACGTCACCGACTCCGGCATACCGTCGCCGCGATCCACCGAGCACACGAATGCAGAGCGCCGTCTTGGCGCCCGTGTTGTCCGCAATGCGAAGGATCGACTCCTGCTGAATCATCTCATTCTCCGATTCTCTATCCGGGAGAGGGTGGCTCGAACCAGGCCTCAGGCCTGGCGATCGAGGAGTTCCACCACCCTCCACCGCTTGGTCTTCGAAACGGGCCGGGTCTCCATGATCCGAACCGTATCGCCAACCTTGTATTCGTTCTTTTCGTCATGCGCATGGTACCTCTTGCTGCGCTTGACGCCCTTCCCGTACAGGGGGTGACGCAGACGCCGCTCGACCAACACGGTCACGGTCTGCTGGGCCTTGTCGCTGACCACCACGCCCGTGCGAACCTTGCGGTTGCTCCGGGCCACCTTAGCGCCCGCCATCTCCTGCTCAGCGTTGTTCTCGGTCATATCTCTTGGCTCACCCGTTCTGCGCGAGTTCTCGCTCGCGGAGAACCGTCTTGAGGCGTGCGATGTCGCGCCTGATCTCCCGCACCAGACTCGGATTCTCCAACTCCATCATGGAGCCCTGGAACCTGAGCGTGAACTTCTCCCGCGTCAGTTCCTGGAGCCGAGCCGTGATCTCCACATCGTCCCACTCACGAATATCTTCGGACTTCATCGAATGTCTCCCTACAGCTGCCGTTCGCGTACAACGAACCGGCATTTGATCGGCAACTTGGCAGCAGCCAACTCCATGGCCCGCTGAGCCACCTCTTCTGACACGCCCTCGAGCTCGAACATGATCCGGCCGGGCTTCACGACGGCAACCCACTTCTCGGGGTTGCCCTTCCCCTTGCCCATCCGCGTCTCCGCGGGCTTCTGGGTGATGGGCTTATCGGGAAAGATCCGAATCCAGACCTTCCCACCACGCTTGATGTGCCGGGTCATGGCAACACGAGCCGACTCGATCTGGCGGTTCGTAATCCACGTAGGCTCGGTCGCCTGGAGCCCGTACTCACCGAAGGACACCTTGTTGCCCCGGTGAGCCATGCCCCGCATCCGGCCCTTGTGCGTCTTGCGGTGCTTTACCCGCTTCGGCGCTAGCATCGTCTAACTCCTCGTTCCCTTGGCCGGTCAGCTGCCGGTCGAGTAGGTGCGGCCCCGCCGCTCCTCCACGACCTCACCGTTGAAGATCCAGCACTTCACGCCCACGCATCCGTACGTCGTGAAAGCCGGCACCTGCGCATAGTCGATATCCGCACGGAGCGTGTGGAGAGGCACTCGCCCCTCGTTATACCCCTCCGTACGGGCGATCTCGGCACCCCCCAGTCTGCCACCGCACTGGATCTTGATGCCCTCGGCACCCGCACGAACCGCCGACTGCACGGCCCGCTTCATGGCACGTCGGAACGAGATCCGCTGCCGGAGCTGGTGGGCCACATTTTCGGCCACCAGGTAGGCGTTGACCTCAGGGCGCTTGATCTCTTCGACGTTTACGGAGATCTCGCTCTTGGTCAGCACGGACAGCTCGTCGCGAAGCTTGTCCACTTCGGCTCCGCGCTTCCCGATGACTACGCCGGGGCGGGCCGTGTGGAGGGTCACCACGATCTTGCTGGGCTTACGCTCGATCTGCACGTCGGCCAGCGCCGCATGGGCGAGGCGTCGGCGGAGATACTGGCGAATCGTCTCGTCCTCCTGAAGGAGGCGCGGGAAGTCCCGCTCGGCATACCAGCGCGACTTCCAGTCCTTGACGATTCCAAGTCGGAATCCTGTCGGGTGTGTCTTCTGTCCCATATCGTCGTCTCTCGGGCGCCTAAGCGTCCTGGTTGTCGACCACAACAGTGATGTGGCTCGTCCTGTGCCGCCGGGGGGCCGCTCGGCCCTGGGCCGCCGCCCTCCAGCGCTTGAGCGTCGGGCCTTCGTCCACGAAGCACTCGGCTACGAACAGATCGTCCGAGTCGAGAACCCCGCCGCTGTCCTGCGCCTTCACCTGGGCGTTCGCCACCGCTGACCGAAGCGTCTTCCCGACCGGCTCGGCCGCGCTCTTCTTGGAGAACTGGAGGATGGCGTAAGCCTCGTTCACTGACCTGCCCCGGATCTGATCCACCACCAGCCGCACCTTTCGGGGGCTCATGCGGACGTGCCGGGCAATCGCTCTTGCTTTCATGGTTCCCTACCTAGACCGCTTGTCAGCGAGCTTGCCGCCGTGTCCACGGAACAGCCGGGTCGGCGAGAACTCTCCGAGCTTGTGCCCCACCATGTTCTCCGTGATGTAGACCGGAATGAACTTGTTGCCGTTATGCACGGCCACGGTGTGACCCACGAAGTCCGGGGAGATCGTGGAGGCACGAGCCCACGTCTTCACGACCTTCTTCTCATTACGGGAGTTCATTACCTCCACCCGCAGGAGGAGCTTCTCGTCGATATAGGGGCCCTTCTTTACGCTCCGTGGCATGTTCGGTCCTCAGCCTCTCGAGCTAACAGTTCGCGTGCTTACTGCGTGGCTTTGCCGCGCTTGCGCCCGCGCACGATATACTTGGTTGATTCCTTCTTCTTGTTCCTGGTCTTCTTGCCCTCCGGCTTCCCCCAAGGGGACACAGGCGGGCGACCACCCGAGGCACGACCCTCACCACCACCGAGGGGATGGTCCACCGGGTTCATGGCTACACCGCGAACCTTGGGACGCTTGCCCCGCCAGCGATTCGCACCGGCCTTTCCGATGACGGTAAGCTCGTGGTCCGAGTTTCCGACCTCACCCACCGTCGCCAGACACTCCTTCCGCACCCGCCGAACCTCTGTCGAGGGCAGGCGGAGTGTGACGAAGTCGCCTTCCTTGGCCATCACCTGGACGCCAGCCCCTGCAGAGCGGGCCATCTGGCCGCCCTTCTTGGGCTTCAGTTCCACGTTGTGAACCGTGGTTCCCAACGGCATCAACTCCAGGGGCAGCGCTGAACCCACCCGAACGTCCGCTTCCGGACCGGACATGATCGTGTCACCCACGTTCAGACCCTTCGGGTGCAGGATGTAGCGCTTCTCGCCATCGACGTAGTTGATGAGGGCGATGTTCGCCGAACGATTCGGATCGTACTCGATCTCGGCCACGATGCCCGGTACACCCAGCTTGTCGCGCTTGAAGTCGACCTTACGGTAGCGCCTCTTATGGCCGCCACCGCGCCGCCGGACCGTGATGCGCCCGTGGTGGTTGCGACCGGCCTTGGCGTTCAGCGACTCGGTGAGCGACTTCTCAGGTCCCTTACGGGTGATGACCTCCCCGTCCAGGATGGAACGAGTCCGGGTCCCTGGCGTGATCGCCTTGAATTTCTTGATTCCCATGGTCAGCCCGCCTCGTAGAGCTCGATGTGGTCACCCTCAGCAACCTTGACCACAGCCTTCTTGAAGGACGGGCGACGACCCTTGCTCCAGTTCTTGGCCAAACTGCCCATCTGGGAGCGGCGGCTCTTGCCGGCGTAGCGCATGGTCCGCACGTCTTCGACGGTTACGTCCCAGATGCGCTCGACGGCGCGCCCGATCTCGATCTTGTTGGCGTCCTTGGCGACGATGAACGTGTAGACGTTCTCCCTCTCCATCTGCTCCGAGGTCTTTTCCGTGACCACCGGGGAGATGAGGACCTCGTGGGCGTCACGCATCGTCGCCCTCCTTCGTCTCATCGGTCTCATTGGCCGCCGGCTTGGCGGCGGAATCGTCCATGGTGTCGAGAGCACTCCGCTCGATGATCACGGTGCGCGCCCACATCACGTCGTAGACGGACTCTTCGCCGAAGGGCAGAACCTTAACGTTTCCGAGGTTCCTGGCCGACAGATAGAGGTTCTCATTCTTGCCGTTCGTGAGCAGAAGGACCTTGCCTTCCGCCCCGATCGATCCGAGCAGTTCCACCACGTCCTTCGTGCGTGGCTTCTCGATACTAGGCATATCCACGAGCACCACGCGGTCCTGCTCGGCCCTGTCGTTCAGAGCCGAACGCCGTGCGAGCGACTTGACCTTCTTCGGAACCCGCTCGCGCCACGAGTGCGGTATCGGCGGGAATGCGACACCCCCGCCCTCCCACTGGGCGGCGCGGATCGTGCCCTGACGAGCCCGACCGGTGCCCTTCTGCCGCCATGGCTTGGCACTACCACCAGCCACCTGCCCACGCGACTTGGCGGACCCGGTGCCCTGACGCTGATTGGATAGGTACGCCTTCACCACGCGGTGTATGACGCTCTCGTTGACGACGCCATCGAAAAGGGAGTCGGGTAGCGCTCGCGCCCGCCCCTTCTTGCCGTCTGCCTTGTAATAGCGTGCTTTATACATGGCTCACTTCGAAATCAGAACGTAGCCGTTACGGGCGCCGGGAACGCCGCCCTTCACGAATAGCAGGTTGCGCTCGCCGTCCACCTGAACCACCTGCAGGTTCCGGATGGTGGTCCGCGTCCCACCCATGCGCCCGGGGAGCTTCTTCCCCTTGATGACGCGCGAGGGATCAGTACCCGGGCCCATCGAACCGGGATTCCGCGACATCGGGTGTCCGTGTCCCCCAGGGCGACCGGCAAATCCATGACGCTTGACCACGCCCTGGAAGCCACGACCCTTGGAGTTTCCGGTCACCTTCACCCGGTCTCCCGCCTCGAACTGCTCGACGGTGAGCTGCTGGCCCACCTCGTACTCTTCCCCATCGCTCGTCGCGAACTCCCGGAGGATGCGCGGAGCCGCCTCGAGGCCAGCCTTGGCCGCGTGACCCACCGCTGCACGGGAAGCGCGTTTGTCCTTCTGGGCCCCAAAGCCCAGCTGAACCGCGCTGTACCCTTCCTCTTCTTGAGAACGCACCTGAACGACGGGGCACGGACCTGCCTCGATGACAGTCACGGGGATCTGGGCCCCCACTTCATCGAAGATCCGCGTCATGCCGATCTTTTTTCCGATCAATCCGGGCATTTCCGGAATACCTCCGTCAGTCGACCTTGATCTCGACGTCAACACCAGCCGGGAGATCCAGCTTGGTCAGCGCGTCGATCGTCTGCGGGCGGCTGTCCACGATATCGATTAGCCGCTTGTGGGTTCGAAGTTCGAACTGTTCACGACTCTTCTTGTCGATGTGGGGCGAGCGAAGGACCGTCCAGCGCTCACGACGCGTCGGAAGGGGAATGGGTCCCCGTACCGTCGCGCCGGTCTTCTGGGCCGTACGGACGATGTCCGCGGCGGTCTGATCGATTACCCAGTGATCAAACGCCTTCAGTCGGATTCGGATTCTCTCAGCCATTACTCAATGATCTCCGTAACGACGCCGGCGCCCACGGTGCGGCCACCCTCTCGGATCGCGAACCGCAGTTCCTTGTCCATGGCGATACTCGTAATGAGCTCGACCTCCATCTGGACGTTGTCCCCCGGCATCACCATCTCCACACCCTCGGGCAGGTGCGCTGCACCCGTCACATCCGTGGTGCGGAAGTAGAACTGTGGGCGGTAGCCGTTGAAGAACGGCGTGTGGCGCCCACCCTCTTCCTTCGTCAGGACGTAGACTTCCGCCTTGAACCTTCCGGAACATCTCCACGCCGGTCACCACCGTCTTGCGGGTCTCGCCCATGCCGACGATCTCGACTTCCTCTCCCTGCTTCACGATCCCGCGCTCGATGCGGCCCGTCGCTACCGTGCCACGACCCGTGATGGAGAACACGTCCTCCACCGGCATCAGGAACGGCTTGTCGATGTCGCGCTCCGGCTCCGGGATATACGAGTCGATCGCCTCCATCAGCTCCTGGATGCACGCGGCATCCGGTGACTCGGGGTCGTCCGACTCGAGTGCCTTCAGCGCAGATCCCTTGATGACCGGAATGTCGTCACCCGGGAAGTCGTACTCGGACAGCAGTTCGCGAACTTCGAGCTCCACCAACTCCAGGAGCTCATCGTCGTCCACCATGTCCACCTTGTTCATGAACACGACGATGTACGGCACGTTGACCTGACGGGCGAGCAGAATGTGCTCGCGCGTCTGGGGCATCGGGCCGTCCGCCGCACTCACCACCACGATCGCGCCATCCATCTGGGCCGCGCCCGTGATCATGTTCTTCACGTAGTCGGCGTGTCGTACTCCACGTGCGCCGTCGCGATCGTGATTCCGCGCTCGCGCTCTTCCGGCGCTTTGTCGATCTGATCGAACGCCACCGCGTCCCCGCCATATTTTTTGGCCTGGATCATCGTGATGGCTGCGGTCAGCGTGGTCTTACCATGGTCGACGTGACCGATGGTTCCCACGTTCACATGCGGCTTAGTCCGCTCGAACTTTTCCTTACCCATCGCTGTCCTCTGGCTCGCGTCGTTGTGGGACTCGTCAGGCGGAGACTCGCCGGTCCCGCGTTCATGTTTTCGCGCCGGGGCGCTTGTAGGTGCAATGCACCAGAGCTCTGGGCGGGGATTGAACCCGCGACCTCATCCTTACCAAGGATGCGCTCTACCACTGAGCTACCAGAGCGCCCTACCTCTTCTTCATCACTCTCTTCTTCATCACTCCATCGGCCGAAACCAATGAAGCGGGAGACGGGACTCGAACCCGCGACCCTCAGCTTGGAAGGCTGATGCTCTAGCCAACTGAGCTACTCCCGCGGCGTCCTACACCCGCCGAACCCACGCCGGGGCAGGAAATGGTGGGGGGAGGATTCGAACCTCCGAAGGCTTAGCCAGCAGATTTACAGTCTGCCCCGTTTGACCGCTTCGGTACCCCACCGCTTCTGTACGACCCAAAGGGTCCTCCGGACCCGCCAGACCCCCTCGACGCTCGATTGTCCAAGGCGCCGAAAAGAGCCGCCCCCGCGCTCGGGAGACGGCCTTTCTGAACGAGCTTTGAAAGGTAACCTGGCCTTCGGGGGGCATCAAGACCCGGAAAGTGCAGGAACTGAGCCCCAGAACGGCGGTCCCCGACACCGTCAGGACGGTGCGACGATGCAGCGGCACGGGACCTCCGGTACCGACAAGCTGGCGAAGGGACTCGAACCCCCAACCTGCTGATTACAAATCAGCTGCTCTACCAGTTGAGCTACGCCAGCGTGGCACGAAAAAGTACGAAGACAAAGCCCCTCGGCCCACCCCCGCCCGGCACCCGACCGTGAGTTGCCCTAAGCCACCAGCATGTGCCCGATCCGCGACACGACAGCCGCCATGAACCCACCGAGAACCAAGGCCCACCAGATCCAACGAGGCAAAAGGTCCAGAGGAGGGGTGTCGGGAAGCTCCTCGGGGGTGCGCTCGATGCCGTCGGGAGTCAGGTCATAGGTCCACGCGAGAACGACGACGAACGGGAAGCCTAGGGCGAGCACGCCGAGCAGCGCGCGAAAGCCCCAATCCGGCGCCGCCGCAAGATGCAAGAGGAGGTCCCCCGCGCTGAGTGCACCAAGGGCAAAGGCCAAATAGGCGACCACGACGCGAACCACCCGGCGCCGCCTGAAGTCCTGGAAGACCCCCACATAGGGGCCGGCACCACCCGTCACGGACCCTCCTCAGACCACCTTCCAACGGGTACCGTCGGGCCCGTCCTCGAGGACGATGCCCTTCTCCGCAAGCTCGTCCCGAATGGCATCGGCTGCGGCAAAGTCTCTCTTATTGCGTGCGTCGGCTCGGGCCTGGATCCGCTCCTCGACCCACGCCACGGTGTCCGCGTCCACGCTCCGGCTGGCGTGGGCGACCTCCAGCAGACCCAGGACCTGGTCCATGTCTCTCAGGGCGGTGAGGACTGCGTCTCTCTCATCGGGACGCGAGGCGCTGGACGCGTCCAGTGCGGCGTTCACCGAGCTCACCAGCACGAAGACCGCCGCGAGCGCGTCCGAGGAGTTGAAGTCGTCGTCCATCGCCGACCGGAAGTCCGAGCGGGCCTTCTCGGCGAGCTCCCCGAGCCCGCTGGGCGGCGCGGTGCCGTCCACTGGAGTGGCCTCGAGCCTGGATTCGAAGTCGAGCAGCCGCTGAACAGCACTGCGCGAGCCATCGAGGCCGTCTCGGGTGAAGTTGAGTTCGCGCCGGTACTGAGAGCTGATCAGTTGATGCCTGATGGACGCCGGGTCGTAGCCTTCGTCCAGGAGCTCTCGCACCGTGATGAAATTGCCGAGGGACTTGGACATCTTCCGGCCCTCGACCAGCAAGTGCTTGACGTGCAGCCAGTACCGGACGAACGGCTTCCCCGTCGCTGCCTCGGACTGTGCGATCTCATTCTCGTGGTGGGGAAAGACGAGATCCTCTCCCCCGAGATGGATATCCAGCGTCTCGCCCAACTCTCCTACACTCATCACGGAGCACTCGAGATGCCAACCCGGACGGCCGCGCCCCCAGGGCGAGTCCCAGGCCGCGTGCGCGGCCTCGTCCTCGTCGGTAGCCGCCTTCCATAGCGCGAAGTCCCGGGCGTCGTCCTTCTCGTAGTCGTCCTGCGCGACCCGGGCTCCGCTGCGAAGTGTGGACAGGTCGATTCCCTTCAGCTTTCCGTAGTCAGGAAACTTGCTGATGGAGAAGTACACTGCCCCGTCATCGGCCAGGTAGGCGTGCCCGGACGCCTCCAACCGCTCGATGAATGCAACCATCTGCTCCACGTACTCGGTCGCCCGTGGATACGCGTCGACCGGACGGATGCCGAGGATCCGTGCATCGTTCTGGAAAGCCTCACCGAAGGGGCGCGTGTAGTCGGTGAGGAGCATCCCATCTCTCACTGCGCTCGCGATGGTCCGGTCATCGACGTCCGTCAGGTTCATCACGAACCGGACATCGTAGCCGGACCATTCCAGGTGGCGGTGCACCAGGTCGTAGAATACGAAGGCCCGGTAGTTTCCGATGTGCGGAAAGTCGTAGATGGTCGGCCCACAGGCGTAGACGCGGACCTCCCCATCTCGGAGAGGCTGGAACTCCACCTGGCTCCGGGTGAGCGTGTTCTGGACCTTAAGTGCCATTCCACCTCTCAAGAGTCTTCATGTGTGATGGAGCGCCCTGCCGTCCGATCTGCCCGAAGGCGTCTGCCTCACCTGCCTCTCAGGGCAGCCAAGCGAACGGAAAGCTCCTCCTCGAGCGCGTCGATGCCGGGTGCCGAGTCTCCATGCGCCGCCAGAACGTAAGGACTCGTGGCCTCACTCTCCAGACGACCCCGGAGCCAAGCGCGGTCTCCCTCCTCCGACGATACCGACACCGCGGCGAGCAGCGCCTTCGGGGCCCAAGGCTCCGACGGCGCACCAGCGGCATACGCGAGAAACAGCCCCCGGGCCAACAGGGGGGCACGCAAAGCGTCCCTCGCCACTTCGGCAGCCGCAAACCACGCCAGCGGTTCCTCGAGTCCCAGAGCGGTCAGCGCAGCGGTCTCCTCCAACGCCGCGAGCAACTCAGCGACCTCGGGGTGTTCCTCGGAAGGAAGCAGGATACGACGGGCGTAATCCAGGCCGGAGAGGTCACCGGCATCCGCCAGACTCCATTCGGCGAGTAGAATCCGAGCCTCGGCCGCGGCCTCGCCGAAGCCCCCCGCCACACTCGTGGCCTGTTGTCTCGCCGCAGCCGTGTCCCCGGCCGCGTGGAGCAGCCCTGCCCGGGCAAGAAGCGCGTCACCGCGTCCGGTACGGCCCCACCCGAACTTGGAGTTCCCGATCATGGCAGCCATCTCCTCGGCACCCAATCGTTCTGCGGCCCACCAGAACAGGGTCACGACGGAGTCGCGCATGACCGCGGCTTCAGGGTACGAAAGGAGGCGCCTGACTCCTTCGCGGGTCACGGCTACGTTCCCCCGTCGCACACCCCACCGAACTCGCTCCATGGCGGCGGCCACGCGGAGACCCGAGTCCAACTCGGCAGCCCGATCGAGATCCCACCAGCCCACATCCTCGGCTCCGGCCTCGATCAGGACGCCCGCCCGGAGGAGGTGTGCTTCAGCCAGTTCCGGCCCCTCCCTCAATCCCTGCAGGGCCTGGTTGAGGTAGCCCGCTCCGGACGCCGCATTCCCTGATCGGATGAGGGCGGCACCCAGGTAGAGCGTGGCCCCCAACCGAATTTGCTCGTCCGAGGTCTGCTGGGCGGCCTGGCTGAGTGCGGCGGTAGCCGCGCTGAGTTCTCCCATCCGCAATCGAGCCCGTCCGATGAGGTAGAGGGCGTCGTCGGCCCAGGGGCCCATCGTGTCCTCGCGATACCCCTTCGCGGCCTTCCTCACGACGTCCTCATATCGCGCTCGAGCCAGAGAATCGGCTCCGGACAGACGGAGTCGCTCGGCTTCTTCGTACAGCCCCTCGGCGTTGTATATGCCGTTGTAGTATGCGCAAGCACACGAGAATCCGACCGAGGCGATGAGGACGGTCCTGCGCAGTGTCATCGCTGGGTCCCGCCGCCCCCGCTTCGGGGGGGATAGTGCTCGAAGAATCGCACGATGGCCTGCCCCAAAGCGTCGGCTGCGTCACGTTGGAAGGATTCTCGACTCAACAGGCGCTCCTCCTCCGGGTTGGACAGGTAGCCGACCTCCACCAGGACCGAGGGCATCAGGGAGTTCGTGAGCACTGCCAGAGGGGCCTGCTTCACGCCGCGGTTCGGCCCGGGGTGGATGCGCTCGAGTTCCTCCTGGATGTTCGATGCCAGCACTTCGGCCCAGTGCTGATGGTCATGATTCCTCAACTCCCGGAAGATGAAGTCGAGCTCGCTGGCCGGCACCGACGCGTCGCCGGTCGTCGAAACGGGCGCGTTCTCCATGGCTGCCACCCGGCGCTCGTGCTCGGTCCGTGCCTCGGACAGGAAGTAGGTCTCGAACCCCCATGCACTCCGCCGGCTTGGGAAGGAGTTCGCATGGATCGAGACGAGCGCGGCCGGGCGGTCCCCGCGGATCTCCGTGGCCAGCTGACCACGATCCCACAGTTCGATGAACGAGTCATCGTCCCGAAGGAGGTGGACCTCGAGCGTTGGTTCTTCCTGCAGCCGGCGAGCCAGCGCCAGCGCGATCCCGAGGGCGACGGTCTTCTCGCGAACACCACTTGGGCCGACCGCACCCGGATCCACCCCGCCATGGCCCGCATCGATGATCACCACTCGGACGGGATCTTCGGGAGCGGGCGCCTCGACCGAAACCTGCGCCGGTACCTCGACGGGAGGCTGGGGCTCGGCTCCCGACCCCTCTGCAGGGGAAACGGCTGCGGCAGCCACGGGGGGCTCCGAGGTGGTCTCGGCACCCCCGGGTGGAGGGCCGGCACGGAGCGTGAGCGTGGGCCCGTCGAACGAATACCGCTCCGGGAAGTGCTGCGGCAGGAAGTCGCCGAACAGCTGAACGGGAATCCTCAATGTCCCGCCCGCGGTGAACGGAGGGAAGGCGAACTGCATCAGCACGCCGTCCAGGGTGAACAGAGGCGTGGATGCGGTCAGGACGATGATCGATCCCGAAGGAGCCGAGAACGTGTAGACTCCTCCGGCCCGGGTCTCCCCCCAACCGAGGCTGGCCATCACCCCTCCGGGCACGGTCGCGTATCCGCGCTCGCTCTCGATCGGGACCCGCTCGACCGAACCATCCTCACTCTGGACCTGTAGGCTGGTGGACCCCTGAGCAGACAGTCCCGCCGCCCAAAGAGAGGTCGCAACGAGACTGAAGCCTACGCATGCACGGCGCATCACCCGTGCCCCTGCACTGCTCGGCGCGCCTCGCGGTCCTGATCGCGCCGCTTGAGTTCTTCTCGCTTGTCATGGAGCTTGCGACCACGCGCCAGGGCCAGCTTCACCTTGGCGAATCCCCGACTGAAAAAGATCTCCAGCGGCACCAGGGTCAGCCCCTTCTCGTCGACCTTGCCCACGAGCCGCCGGATCTCGTGGCGATGAAGCAGCAGCTTTCTGGGCCGGGTCGGGTCGTCGTTGAACCGATTGGCCTGCTCGTAGGGACTTATGTGGAATGAGTGGAGCCAGACCTCTCCCCGCTCGACCCGGGCGAAAGAGTCCTGAAAGGAGGCCTTGCCGTCGCGCAGCGACTTGACCTCGGGCCCCTTGAGCACGAGGCCAGCCTCGAAGGTCTCCAACACGTCGTACTCGTGACGGGCCTTCCGGTTTCGGGCCACGACCTTCCGGCCATCCTCACCGCTCATGGGTCACCTGCACTGCCTTCGAATTCCACATGCGCTCAGAGCACTCGACGTCACCCCCCACGGCAACACCGAGGGGCAAGAGGTCGCCGCCCGCCGACGGAAGACTCACGCCGCTCACGCCGACCTCTCGAAGCTCGCCCGCACTGTCACCCGACTCGCCTTCCGCATCACGGAGACCTGGGCTACCTCGCCGCCGAGGATAAACACTAGCGCCCCGTAATAGATCCAGAAGATGAGTACCACGAGGGTCGCCATGTTGCCGAACGCACTGCCATAGTTGGCGACCTCGGTGACGTACCAGGAGAAGGCACTCTTGAGGACTTCATGACAGACCGCGGCAAACCAGGCCGCGATCCACGCTGTTCGCCACGGGATCCGGCGAGCCGGGAGATACCGGTAGGCCAAAAGGAAGAGGGCCATGATCGAGACCAAGGCCACTCCATGGCCGAGCAGGCGATTCGCGAGGCCGACCGCAGGACCCTGGAGCCCCACCATCTCGACTCCCCGGTCCATCGCGGTCTCGAGCGCCACCGTGGTGCCGAGATTCAGGGTGAGCAGCAGGACCCCCACGACCACCATGCCCACATCGAAGGCCTTTCCGGCGAGAAGGCCCCGCGTCTGGCCCACGTCGAACACCTCGCGCAGAGCGATGCGGAGCGTGCCGACCAGGCGCGTAGCGAGCCAGATGAAGAAGAGGGCGCCTGCCAGGGTGAATCCGTAGCGCCCATCGACCAATGCCGACACCGGACCCCTGATGAGCTCCGAGATCCCGACTTCGTTGCCCGAGGCCGGCAGACCTTCGGCGACCAACCTCATGACTGCCTCAGTGGGATCCCCGAAACGTGCACTCAGGACATACCCGGCCACGCCGATGCCCAGGATGAGGAGCGGCACCAGCGCCACGATCACGCTGAACGCGATGGCTCCGGCCATGAAAAAGACGTCGTCCTCGACAGCCTTGTCCCACAGCCGACGACTGAACTCCCGCACGCGATAGGCCTTGCGGTGGTGGTCGGGCACACGGGAGCCGGTCACGGGCTCGAGCACCCGTTCTGCAGCGAGGTCCCGGGCGGCTGGCCGGGCCGCTGAGGGGCTCGGTCTACCGCTCGCCAGGGCGTATCGAGAGTGTGGCTACCCGATGCGCGCGCCTGAGTCAGGTTGCTCAGGCCTCGGCAGTCCCGTCGCCGTCTCCATCCGTGACCGCCACGGTCTCCTTGGCCGCCGCAATTCCCGCCCTGTAGGCTACCTTGGAGCGCTCCAGCTTCCGCTCGAGATCCTCGCGGGCCTCCACTGCGGCCTCCCGCCCCGCTGTCACGGCATCTTTGACCGAGTCCAACCGATCGCTGACGCCTGCCCGGGCGTGATCCAGCCGCTCTTCCAACTCCTTCTGAGCAACTCGGACCTTGTCCTCCGCTGTGCCCCGCAACTCGCGGGCGCGCTCCTTGAGTTCGGCCTGCGTCTCCTCGCCCGACTTGGGGGCAAACAGAAGAGCCAAACCGGCACCCAACAGGGCGCCGATCAAAAAGGAGCCTGTCTGACTCCCGCCGCCGCGTTCGATGACGATGTACGGGACGTCGTCGTGGTCGCGCATGATCACCTCACTTGTCGTCCAAGCACCTGCGACCCGCACGCACACGGACCGCGTGACAGAATTTAATCTCGATCAGTGGTTCCTCCACATGCTACCCCGGTCGGGGTCCCTGGCTCCCCTTCCATCAACCACTCCTCAGATCCTCCAACGCGGATCGGCGTCCTCGATCCGAGGAACGTCGAATCCGTCTCGTCCCATCAGTCCGTAGGTGAGGTTCTTGCCGAGCTCGACACCCGGCTGATTCATCGGATCGACGCCGTACAGTGCTCCGGCATAGACGGTGGCGATTTCCAGGAGCATGAACATCTCCCCGAGCCCTCGGGCGTCGACGCGGGGGAGGACCAGCGTCGCATTGGGTCGGCCTGCCTGCCTGAGGGCCTCGGCCGTCGCCCGGCGCTCGGTGTCGAGGAGAGTCGCGAGCGAGTGTCCTCCCAGATAGGAGAGCGAGGGAATCCCCTCGTGCCTGGCCGGAATGGGGACGTCGACCCCCGGATCGTCCACCGCCACGAAGAGGACCACTTTGTCGTGGGGCCCTTCCATGAGCAGTTGGAGCAGAGAGTGCTGGTCCGTCGCTCCGACCGAAGCCACCGGAGTCGGGCCCGTGAAGACCTCTCGCCCATCCAGGGATCTGGCCTTCCCCAGCGACTCGGCCCACAGCTGCTGGAACCAGAGTGACAGGGAGCGCAGTCTGTCGGCATAAGGCATGAACACATGGACGGGCCGCTGCTGCTCAGTGTCGGCGGCGTGCAGGGCCACCGCCAGGATACCGGCCGCGTTGGAAGACAGAGTGTCCGTGCGGCATCGGGCTTCCTGGGCCGCGGCCCCAGCCAGTACTGCCTCGATATCGACCCCACACACTGCGGCGGGCAGAAGACCCACCGGAGATAGAACGCTGAAGCGACCCCCGACGTTCTCCGGGACCGGGAGCGAAGGAATTCCCTCGGCATCGGCTATCTGCCTGAGCGCGCCCACTCCCGGGTCGGTGGTGAAAAGGAAGTGACCGTGGGCCTTCTCCGGCTCGACTCCCTGCTCCATCCACTCTCGCGCAACCAGATATTGAGCCATGGTTTCCGCGGTGGAACCGGACTTGCTGACCACGTTGAACAGGGTCTTCGCCGGATCCAGCCGGCTGAGAACGCTGCGGAAGGTGAAAGGATCGGGATTGTCCACGATGTGGAGCCGGGGGAAGTGGTCCCTCTCGTCGTCACTCCGCTCGTTCCAGAACGGCCCCAGGAGCGCGTCCCGGAGCACGACCGCGCCCAGTCCCGACCCACCTATGCCGAGAACCACCACGTCCTCGAACCACTGTCCGAAGCCATCAGCCAGCTCTCGAACCTGCCGAACGGTGTCGGCGGCGTACGGGAGGTCGAGGAAGCCCAGGTCCCCGGTCCCCCGCCGCGCCTCGACGCTCTGGTGCGCCTGCGCGAACCGGTCCTGCAGGTCGCCCTCGAGACGGTCTGAGCCCAGCCCGCCCTGGACCCGCTCCGCCATACAGTTCCCATAGTCCAACGTGAGGCCGATCGAATCAGACATCGTCCAACTCCAACGTGAGTCCGTCGTATGCGGGCATGACGCCTTCAGGAAGCCGCTCCAGGAGCTCGGCGTGAGTCACGCGGTGGGTCAGATGGGTAAGATAAGTGCGCTCCGCCCCGACCGCCCGCGCGGCTTCCACGGCCTCTTCGACGTTGAAGTGCGACGGGTGGGTCCGACCGAACCACAGGGCGTTCAGCACCAGCACTCTGACCCCCTTGAGTGCTTCCAGCGTCGCAGCCGGCAGCATCTTCCCGTCGGTCACGTACCCCAGATCGCCGACCCGGAATCCATACACCGAGACGTGCCCGTGCGGCACCTCGAGGGGGATGAAGGCGCGACCGGCGATGTCGACCGGATGGCCCGACTCGAGTCCCCGGAGACTGATCCTCGGCTTCGAGCTCCCCTCGAGAGGCTGGTAGCTGTCATCAAAGATGTAGCTGAAGTACCGCTCCAGGTGCGCGTGATTCTCGGTGGCGGAATACGCCGGAAAATCTCCCCGACCCCGCACCGTGAACACGCGCAGATCATCGATGCCATGGACATGGTCGGCATGCATGTGGGTGAACCAGACCGCGTCGACATGGTCGATGCCCGCGGCCAGCAGCTGGAGTCGCAGCTCCGGGGGAGTATCCACGAGCAGGGTACCCTCCCCGGTATCGACCACCGCCCCATGGCGGGTCCTCCGGTCTCGCGGGTCACTCGACGTGCACGCTGCACAGTCGCACCCGACGACGGGGACCCCGAACGAGGTCCCGGTTCCCAGGAACGTAAGCCTCACCGCGTCTCGACCGGATTGGGGCACACACGCTGGCGAGCCATGCCTAGACTGTCTCCACACGCATCGTGTTGGTGGTCCCTGCCAGATGGAACGGATGGCCGGCCGTCACCAAAATCGCCTGACCAGGCTCACCCCATCCGCTCTCGATCACGCACCGGCGCCCGAAGTCGAACAGGCTCTCGTAGCTGGGATCATCTTCACCGCAAAGCACTGGGCGCACGCCCCAAACGGCCGCGAGCTGCCTGTACGTCTTCGGGTCGGTGGTCACTGCGAAGATCGGCACCGCTGGGCGATAGCTCGAAACCAGTCGGGCCGAAAAGCCCGACTTCGTGATCACGATGATGGCCGGAGCCTCCACCTGGCGGGCCGCATCCACCGTCGCGGACGCCACGGCGTGCTCACGGGCCGAGGCCCCCGCCCTGGAGCGAAGGCCGGGGTGCGCCAAATAGCGGGGTCCCCGCTCGAGCACTCCGCTCCGCTCCGTCTCCTGCGAGATTCGGACGAGAGCCTCGGCCGCGGCGGTTGGGTACTGACCCACGGCCGTCTCTCCCGAGAGCATCACCGAGTCACTTCCATCGAGCACTGCATTGGCGACGTCGGACGCCTCTGCTCTGGTCGGACGGGGATGCTCGATCATCGACTCGAGCATCTGGGTCGCCGTGATGACCGGACGCCCATAGAAGTTGGCCCACTGGATGAGCCTCTTCTGAGCCAACGGCACGCGCTCGAACGGAAGCTCGACGCCGAGGTCCCCCCGGGCGACCATGATCGCATCGGTCTCGGGGAGGATCTCCTCGAGAGCCCTGAGGGCCTGCACCTTCTCGATCTTCGCAACAACCAGCGCGCGATCACCGACTCGGGTCTTGAGGTCGATGACGTCCTCCGGGCGCCTTACGAACGACAGGGCGACGTACTCGACGCCGACGTCCAGGGCGAACTCCAGGTCGTCGAGATCCTTCTCGGTCAGGGCGGGAGCGCGGATGTTGACCTCGGGAAGGTTGATTCCCTTCCGCTGCTTCAGCGTACCCCCACGAATCACCTCGAGTATCGTGCGTGTCCCCTCCGTCTCGAGGCATCTGAGTTCCAGCAGGCCGTCGTCGAGCAGCACCTCGTTGCCGGGTTCGATCTCCTCGGAAAGCGGCGCGTACGTGATAGGAATCTCCCCGGCGCGGGCCGTCGCCTGCGGCGCCAGAACGATTCGCTCGCCCACGGACAGCTCCACCGGAGTGTCCATCTCGCCCACCCGGATCTTCGGGCCCGACAGGTCCACGAGGACGGCAATGGGCCTGAGCAGTTCGTCAGCGGCGGCTCGGACGGCCGCGATGGACGCGCGATGAGACTCGCGTGAGCCGTGGGACATGTTCACCCGAGCGATATCCATCCCGGCCCTGGCCAGGGCGAGGATTGCTGAGGGCGTCGACGTCGCGGGCCCTAGTGTGCAGGTAACCTTCGTTCGAAGCATCGATGGTCGCGGTGCGGAGGGGGGCCTGCCGGAAGGCCGGCACGGCCCGCGGAGACGCCCTGGATGGGCATGTGCTTCGAATTGTGGCGGGCTCCCCAACCAGGGGCAAGCCGCGACACGCAACGACCTGGCGCTGGGCCGCGCCGCGTGTCCACCTGGCGTCGCCCGGGGATCATCCTAGTTTGCCGACCGCGGAGCCTAGTCAGAACCAGCGGGACATTCCCCCCATGAGCTACACGTACATCGAGGACTCGGAGCGGGCCAAGGCGCTCGCCGGCGAACTCGACGGTCTCGAGCGCATCGCCCTGGACTGCGAGGCTGCTGGATTTCATCGGTATTCCGATCGCCTCTGCCTGCTTCAGCTGACCACGCCGACGCAGACGTATGTCATCGATCCCCTGGCTTTCGACGTAACCGACCTCCTCCGCGGCCCCCTGGAGGATCCAGGCGTCGAGATTCTCATGCACGGAGCCGACTTCGATCTCCGGCTCCTGCAACGGGACCTGGGTATCCGGCTGACGGGCCTGTTCGACACTCAGATCGCCGCATCGCTGCTGGGGTCGCGTCAGCTGGGGCTCGCTGCGCTTCTGGAAACCCACCTCGGAGTCTCACTCTCGAAGAAGTACCAGCGCGCCGACTGGGCCGAGCGACCGCTCAAGAGTGGCATGTTGGAGTACGCAGCCAGCGACACGGCACACCTTCCGGCCCTGGTCGACATTCTCGCGACCGACCTGGAGACGGCCGGGCGAGCGTCATGGGCGGAGGAGGAATGCAGAGCCCTCGAGCGCTCGGCTCTGTCCGGCTCGTCCGATCCGGCAGAGGACCGGGATCCGGTGCTGCGGGTCAAGGGAGCGAGAGACATGACTGCCCGGCACGTCACGGCCCTCCGGGCGGCCCTGGCCTGGCGGGACGAAATCGCGCAGCGTAGGGACAAGGCGGTCTTTCGGGTGGTGGGTGACGCGCCCCTGCTCGAGGCAGTCGCCCAATTTCCCGCGGACCCCAACGCCCTGGCGGACATCCAGGGCTTTCCCAACGGGCTGGCCCGGGGAGAGGGCGACGAGCTTCTCCGGCGACTCCGCGCCGTGGCCGACATGCCGGAAGAAGACCTCGAGCCCTACCCGAAGTTCCGGTACCGTGGCCCGGGCAGGCCAACCCCTGAGGTGGAGGCTCTCGCCGAACGCCTGAAGAGAGCCAGGAACCGCCGTGCCGAGGACCTGGGGCTCGACCGCGGCACCCTGATGCCGAACGCCGTGATCAACGCGGTGGCGGAGGCAGCCCCGATGAATACGGAGCAGCTCGCCGCGGTCGAGGGGATCCGGAACTGGCAGATCTCGGCCCTGGGAGGGGATCTTCTCGAGGTGCTGGCCCACAAGCCGTAATTCAAGGCAGCCCCCCGAACGACCGAGGCCCGGCACCCGTTCTGGGTGCCGGGCCTCGTCGCCGGATGGCCGGAAGGGCACTTCAGCTGCCGGATTCCTCCCGGACCTTGCAGTCGATGCAATAACGGGCATGCGGGAGAGCATCGAGTCGCTCGTACCCTACCTCGGAGTTGCAGGTGTGGCACTTCCCGAAGTTCTTGGGATCGTTGTACAGGCGGCGGAGCGCCTCCTCCAATCGATAGAGGTACCGGCCCTCCTTGGTCGCGAAGACAGCAGCCTTCTCGCGCTCCTGGGCCTCGGTCCCCTGGTCAGCCATGTGGTCCGTATAGGCGGACAGGGCGGAGTCGCCGGACTCCCTGTCGGCCTTGGACATGGCATCGAACAGGCCGAGCGCCTTCAGCGCGCGCGCCCGCTCGTCCAGGAGCCTCTTCTCGATGTGTCCCAACTCTTTCTTGGTCAGCGCCATCGTGCTCTCACGTGGATCTGCAGAGATTCTAGCCAAGAATACTAATCACGGCTGAGGTGACCGTCCACGGGTTACGGCACCCGGCGGCGCCTGATCGCGACAGGTCAGCCCTGAGAGCCGGAGACTACCAGCGCACCAGGGCCGATCCCCAGGTGAACCCGGAGCCGAACGCTACGAGGCACAGCAGGTCACCCGTTGAGAGGCGGCCCTCGCGAACGGCCTCCGCCAGGCCAATGGGGATCGTGGCGGCCGTGGTGTTCCCATAGCGGTCGATGTTGCTCACGACTTTGTCGTCGGGCAGCTCCAGGCGCCGTTGGACCATTTGGGTGATGCGGAGATTCGCCTGGTGCGGGACGAGAAGGTCGATGTCCTGCGTGCTGAGGTTATTGGCCGCAAGCGCCTCCTCCACCGCCTGCGGCATCCGACTCACCGCATGCTTGAAGACCTCACGCCCCTCCATCGTGGGAAAGTGCCGCCCAGCCTCGACCTTCGCCGCGTCGATGCGGGGATGATGCTTGCTGGAACTGAACTCTCCCCAGAGCGCCTCCGCGTAGCGACCGTCGGAGTGGATGTGGGTGGAGAGCACGCCGCGGCTCTCGTCGTCGGTGGCGACGAGTACCGCCGCGCCGGCCCCATCGCCGAAGAGCACCGCGATGTCCCGCCCCCGAGTCGACATGTCGATCCCCGTCGACTGGATCTCGACGCCGACCAGGAGAATCGTGCTGTACTGCCCGCTTCGGATCCAGGCATCCGCGACCGAGAGCCCGTATATGAAGCCCGAGCACTGAGCCCGGATATCCAGGGCCGGGATGTCGTGCATGCCCAACTCGCGCTGAAGAAAGACGCCGGTACCCGGAAAGAAATGGTCAGGGCTTATCGTGGCAAGCACGATCGCGTCCACATCACCTGGCTCGACCCCGGCCTCCTCGAGGGCCATGCGGGCCGAACGCGCGGCCATTTCCGCCCCGCTCATTCCCTCCTCCACCCAACGCCGCTCCCGGATTCCGGATCGCTCCTGGATCCACTCGTCGGAGGTGTCCATGTACTGCGTGAGGTCCGCGTTCGTCACGACCCGGTCAGGGACGTAGAAGCCTGTTCCTGCGATGGCGGTGCGGGGCAAGACGCCTCCTCGGTGTGTTCGGGGTTCCTGGGATCCGGGGGCCGGTGGGCGGGTACACCTCCGCCAAGTCGACCCGGGGACCACGGATAGAATAGAGATGAGTGACGAAACGATCCATTGCCGACGCTGCAGCGAAGACCAACCCAGGCTTGCGCAGCCTCCCTTCCGGACGGAACTCGGTGAGCGGATCCAGGAAGAGATCTGTACTGGATGCTGGAAGGACTGGCTTCAGCACCAGACCCTGCTCATCAACCACTATGGGCTTGACCCGAGAGACAAGAAGGCGCGGGCCTTTCTGTACGAGCAGATCGAACAGGTCCTGCTCCAGGGAGGCAGTGCCGAGCAGGTCGACACCACCCAGCAGGGAAACATCGAGTGGTAGTGCGGGCGTAGGGAGCACCCCACGGCGATCCGGCTGGCCGGTGCGCCTTCATCCGACCGGAAGCTTCGGCTCTTCGTCGACCCGCAGCTGGAACACGTCCGGACGGGCATAGTGGCCCGTGACATCGAAGTCGAACTTCGCACGGGCGATGGCGGTCATGTCCAAGTCTGCGAACAGGGTCCCCGGCTCGTCCCAGAGGGGTCCCGCCAAACACTCTCCAAGCGGACTGTAGATCGCGCTTCCTCCCCTGCACAGCTTCTCGGGCCAGGCAAGGAGTTCATCGCGGATCTCGACATCGTCGGGGTACATGTCCCTGCGCACGTACTGGTTACAGCCGAGCACGAAGCAACGACCCTCGAGCGCGATGTGCTGAAGGGTCGACTGCCACCGGTCCCGAGCGTCAGCCGTCGGTGCCAGGTAGATCTCCACGCCTTTCCCATACATGGTCATGCGTGCGAGCGGCATGTAGTTCTCCCAGCAGATGAGCCCCCCGACCTTGCCGATGGACGTATCCAGCACGGTCAGCGTGCTCCCGTCCCCCTCGCCCCAGATGAGCCGCTCGGCAGCAGTGGGCTTGAGCTTCCGGTGCTTGCCCAGAAGCCCCCCCTCGGGACCGAAATAGAGCAGTGTGCAGAAGAGCGTACCTCGGCTGTAGGTGGAGTCACGCTCGACCACTCCCACGCACAGGTGCACGCCGGCCTCCCGCGCAGCCTCCCCCATACGCTCGGTCTCCCGACCCGGGACGTCGATGGCTCCGGACCAGTATCGCTCCCAGGTCCGGCGTCCAGCGTCGGAGCGTCCGCCGACCGCGGTTCCGAACGCCAGGCCCCAGGGATATCCGCCGATGTACGCCTCGGGGAGGAGCACCAACTCGGCGCCGTCGCCCGCGGCCTCCATGGTCGCAGCGCAAACACGGTCGACGGCAGCAGCGGTATCGAACGGGGTGGCTCCGGCCTGTACGACTGCGACGCGCACAGTCTGGCGGTCTGACATGAGACGCTCCCGGCGGTTCGTTCGTGAGGTGGGCCGGCTAGAATAGGGCACGCCGCGCGCAGCGCCTACCCCCCGGAGTAGATGAGTTCGGCCACGACCTCACCCACCATCTCGAGCGTGCGCGCGCTGACATGCGCTGGTACGTCATCCGGAGTGTGCCAATAGGCGTTTCCGGGACCGTACGAAAAGTCGATGACGTCCGCGGTCGGGAGACCCGCCTGGATCAGGGGAATGTGATCGTCGGTAAGACGCGCACCCACGCGCTCCGGAAAATACGCGCGGTATCCGAGGCGCGCGGCGGCGCTCCAGAGCTTGCGCACGACGATGGGGGCAAACTCTGCCGAGTTCGCCTCGACGGGAAAGAGCGGATCGGCGTCTCCGACCATGTCGAGGAGAACGCCGTAGATGGGTCTTCCCTGGTCCGGAAGTAACTCGGCGTAACGGCGGGAACCCAGGAACATATCGTCGACCCCGGGGCCGTAGTCCTCACCGTCCACCAGGAGAAGGTCCACACCCAAGGGTGGAGGAACCCGAGCCAACAAGCGCGCCAACTCCATGATCACAGCGGTGCCGGACCCTCCATCGTTGGCCCCGGGCACGGGAACACTCCGGAGCTCGGGGCTGACAGCTGCATCCGAGGAGGGTCTGGTGTCCCAGTGCGCCAGGATGACGATCCGCCGCTCGAGATCCGGACGGAAGCGGGCGATCACATTCGTCAATTCCAGCACGACACCGGTGGAGCTCTCGTGAACGAACGAGTCCACAACGACCTCCGGGGCCATCGAGTCGAGGCCGGCGATCATCCACGCCGCCTGGGTCGCGTGACCCGGAGTGCCCGGCACGCGCGGCCCGAAGCTCACCTGCTCCTCGACAAGCGCCATCGCCCTCTGGCCATCGAACGAGGGTCGGCCGGGGGTGGGCCCGTCGACGCCGTCATCCTGGCATCCCGCACCCAGCAGAACGACGAAGAGAGCTGTGAAATAGCGGCTCATGGGGCTTCGCATGGTACATCTCCCGAGTCCGTTCAACCGCCTGGGCGACCCCGTCAGTCGCCGCCCTTCCCTGCCTCCCCACCCGCAATGAAAAAGTGGCGCCGACCAGCAGGTCGGCGCCACTCCAGGCGAGTCGGAACCCGCTCAGCTCATCCGCATTCGGAGTAGCCACACACATGGCACTTCATGCAGCCCTCTTCGTACGCGAGGTGCCCTGCGCCGCACTCCGGGCAGGTCCCGAGGAAGGACTCCTTTTGTCCCTCGTGGAAACTCTGAGACTGTGCCTCCACTCCCGCGGCGCCCGTGGTGGCAGACACCGTCAGAGGCAGGGTCTCCTGGACGCCCTCCTTCTCGAGGAGATAGCGCTCGATCGCCTGTCCGACCGCATCCGGCACGGACAGCACCTTCGCGGGCCCGAGGCCTACGGCGCGGTCGCATGATATTCCCCGGAGTTGGTCTCTGACCTGCGCGATCGGAATGCCCGACCGGAGGGACAAGGACATCAGGCGTCCGACCGCCTCCGCGTCCGCGTTGGCCGCGCCACCAGCCTTGCCCAGCGTGCAGAAGACTTCAAAGGGCCGACCGTTCTCGTCTTCGTTGATGGTCACGTACAGATCACCCAGCGGTGACATCATCTTCATGGTGTACCCGCGAAGCGCCTGCGGACGCTGACGCTTGTGGCGCGCGGCACCCCGGCGCACATCCTGGTGCGCGACCTCGCCCTTGAGGCGCTCCACCTCGATGCGGAGGTTGTGGGCCTCCTCCCGCGCGTCGGCCAACTCGTACTGCAACCCTGTGATTTCGGCTCGATCTTCCTCGGAGACCTCACCCCGCTCGGTTTTCCCGGTAGAGAGCACCTGGCCCTGGCGGGAGCCGTCACGATAGACGGTGACTCCCTTGCATCCGAGTTCGAACGCGAGTTCGTAGATCTCGCGGACCTCATCCTCCGTGGCCTCGTGGGGGAAGTTGGTCGTCTTGGAAATCGCCGAGTCCGTGTGCTCCTGAAAAGCGGCCTGCATGCGGACGTGCCACTCCGGTGAGATGTCGTGGGCCGTCCTGAAGACTCGCTGGACGTCCTCTGGAACCTCGTCGAAGTGGATGTGCCCCTCTTCGGCGATCCGCTCCATCAGTTCCTCGGAGTACCACCCGCCCTCCTTCGCCGTGCGAACGAAGTCCGGGTTCACGTCGGGCATCAGCGAGCCAGCCTGGTTCCGCATGAAGGCCACGGCGAACAGCGGCTCGATCCCTCCCGAGCACCCGGCGAAAATCGAGATGGTTCCGGTGGGTGCCACGGTGGTGAGGTTACAGTTCCTGAGCTCCCGGACCTCCCGCACACGGGAACCGTCCGGCCTCAGGGCCGCGCTCCCATCCGGCCCCCAGATCGACTCTTCCCAGGCCGGGAAGACCCCTCGCGTCTCGGCGAGGCGTTCCGACGCATTCCTGGATTCTTCATCCACGAATCCCATTACGGTCCTGCCGAGTTCGACACCCTCGGCGGAGTCGTAGGGAATGCCCAGGCGAACCAGCAAGTCGGCCCAGCCCATGACCCCCAGGCCCACCCGGCGGATGGTCTGCGCCAGATCATGGATCGCCGACAGCGGGTATCGGTTCGCGTCGATGACGTTGTCCAGGAAGTGCGTCGCCAGATGCACCACCTGGCGGAGCGCCTCCCAATCGATCCCTTCCTGCGGATCCGTGCCCGGGCGGGCGTCGTCCTTGACGAACTTGCCCAGGTTGATCGAGCCCAGGTTGCACACGTCGTATGCGAGCAGGGGCTGTTCCCCACAGGGGTTCGTAGCCTCGTAGGAGCCGAGAGCCGGCACGGGGTTGTACTCGTTGGCCCGGTCGATGAAGAACGTCCCGGGCTCTCCGGTCTTCCAGGCGCCATGGACGATCATCTCGAAGATCTCGGCGGCATTCTCCTGACCGACGACCTCGCCGGTCTTGGGACTCACCAGATCGTAGGTGGTGCCCTCGCGTACCGCCCCCATGAAGGCGTCCGTGATCGCCACCGAGATGTTGAAGTTCGTCACCTGCGTGGTGTCGTCCTTGCAGCGGATGAAGCTCCGGATATCCGGATGGTCCACCCGCAGGATCCCCATGTTCGCCCCCCGCCGCGTGCCGCCCTGCTTCACGACCTCGGTACTGGCGTCGTAGAGCTTCATGAACGACACCGGGCCCGACGCCACACCCGTGGTCGAGCGGACCGGTGCGCCCTCGGCGCGCAGACGTGAGAAGCCGAAGCCCGTGCCGCCCCCGGACTGGTGGACGAGAGCCATCGCCTTGAGCGTGTCGTAGATGCCGCTCTCGCCGTTCGACAGGGCATCCTCGACGGGCAGCACGAAGCACGCGGACAACTGCCCCAGGGGCCGGCCGGCGTTCATGAGAGTGGGGGAGTTCGGCTCGAACTTCCCGTTGATCATGAGGTCGTAGAACTGCCTTGCGACCTCCCCGACGGCCGCTTCCGATGCGCCGTAATTCGCGTCCACGTCGGCGATGGTCTTCGCGACCCGCCAGAACATCGTCTCCGGTTCCTCGAGCGCATTCCCCTGCTCGTCCTTCTTCAGATACCGCTTGCCGAGAACGATACGTGCGTTCTCCGTAAGCTCGGCGGCGGGAATGTCTTCCGGCACCACATCGTCGAAAATTCGGGTCTCGGGTGCAGGCCGGGGCTCGTGTACTAGCGGCATCTGGCGGGGGCTCCTGTGGGTAATACGGTGGAAAACCCGTGCATACTGAGTTGAAAACCGGCGGGAACACCCCCCAGCCGGACACTTCTATGTGGAAAGCCCCTCGGGACCCACTAAATATTGCGGCGCCCACATACTAGAAACACAACATGTTGTGGTCAAGCGCTCGGCCGCAGCTGCGCGTGACGACCTGCCGCAAAGCCTATTGGGGACGCCGAATCCGGGCCTCGGCGGTCCTCAGTTACTCCGCCACACAACGGAATATTCGGCTTTTGTTCGGGATTCGCAAGGGTTTTCCGCACCGGCTCGACCGCGGACCTGGCACGGGTCTCTCGGGGCGCGACCAGGTGGCCGTGGGGTGGAGCCCCTGGCTAGAAGGGAAGCCCCAGGCGCAGGTAGCCCACAGCACCGGACCCTTCGACGAGCGGTGCGGCCAGGCCGACCCGGAGGAGCGAGTCGATGTTCCAGAGCGTGAGCACCTCCAGTGTGATCTCAACGCCTACGGAAGCCAGAGTCGCCCGTCGGGGGCTGTTGAACCCGCGGATGGCCAGTTCAGGGCCCCATGCGTTGCCGGCATCAGCGAACAGCGTTCCGGAGACCCGCCCCAGGTGCACGGGCCATGACCCGAGCCCTCGGTGAAACATGGCCAACGGAGCCCGGTATTCAGCGGCAACGGACCACGCGAAGCGGCCCGCTCGCGTTGAGGATCGATATCCCCTCACCGGAAAGAAGATGGAGGAACCGCCGAACAGTCCCATCCCGGTGATCCGCTCGCCCGTCCCGGAGGCACCTCCCACCCCGAAATAGCCCGCGTCCGCTCCCGGACCGGCGGCATAGCCGCCCGACACCCTGAGGGCCAGCACATGGGGAGCGTATCCCGGCCCACCCACGGTGACATAGCCGCTCAAGCTGGAGAGCAGCTGGTCGACGGAGCGATCCTGTCCCGGCCTTCCGGCCATGGTATCGGCCAGCGAGAGGTGTCGCAGGGCCCGCGCACTGATCCGAGCAGAGAAGCCCTTCGCTCTCCCGAGCTGGAAGACGTGCCTCCGTGCGGTCGCATAGGACAGGGTCACCCCGAAATCGGACAAACGGCTTGTGGGACTCCTGAGCACGTAGGTCTCGGACGGCGCCAGATTGTTGTCCAGGAGGTCTCGGGACTCCCACCGCATCCCCCCTGAAAGGGAGAGCGCCAACGAACTCCGCCACGTCTCTCGTCGGAACGTCGCAGCGGCTGAGAGGGTCCGGTCCCGCTCGAGGACGAACAGCGTATCGAGGGGTAATGTGTCAGCAAGCTGCCCCAGCCTGACTCCGTTGTCGTCCCAGCGCTGCTGCAGCGCCAAGCTCAGCACCGGATTGCCGAGGCCAGCCCACGAGTAGCTGATGCCGCCGTCCGCCTTGCCACCTCCGTCGGTGAACACTCTCGTGAAGGCTTCGTACTCATGCCGCCCGACGAGATCCTCGCCTCGTGTCTGCGCACCGATGGCGGGCCCGAGAAGCTGCCTGCTCCGGAGGCTCAACTCAGCGGTCTCGACTGCGGGCGTCGTAACGGGATCGCGGTAGAGCGGCTCCCAGAACCGCGGCCAAAGGGTCGGGAAAGGCGAGTACGGCAGGGCTTCCCCCAGCGATACCGACTCCGGTAGCGGGGGAGAATTCGTGGTCGCGAAGCGTTCGGACACTTCCCGTGCCAAAGGCCAAGCCCCTGGGTCATACGGCAAGCGCTCCACCTCCCATCCGTCTACGTGGTAGGCGGCATAGAACAACCAGGTGCCGGAAGGATCCACCGACGGTTGGTCTGCCCCGGTGATCGTGTTCGTCACCATGCGCACAGGTCCGGCCGTGGCTCCCTCCGGGTCGACGGACGCCGCGACGATGTTGAGGATCCCCGTGCGATCGGATGACCAGAGGAGGGTTCGGCCATCCGGACTCCACGCCGGTGCCAGGTCCATCGCACGATCATGGGTCATCCTGAGGACCTCGCCGCCCCCTGCCTCCAGGACGACCACGTCGAGAAAGGCGCCCGGTGTCCAGCGTGAGGCCGCGACCCAACGTCCGTCCGGCGAGACGGAAGGGTAGGCCCAGTGCACGTCCGGCGCGGGAGGCACGATCGGCGTCACGCCTCCGGTCTGCAGGTCGACTCTCACGAGCGCGTTCGTTCCTTCCCCCTCCTGCACCGCAACGACCCACAGCCCGTCCGGGCCGGCCGAGGGCTGGGTCAACCGCGCGCCCTCAGTCACTCGACGGCGGCGGCCATCGGCATCGACTACCACCAGGTCCGCGAACGTCCGATAGGGACCAGAGGGCTCGAGGTGGGAGAACACGATGGATCCATCGGGAAGCCAATCCAGGGTCGGCAGGGAGCCTGTGCGCGCCAACTGCCGCGCATCCGAGCCGTCGACCTCCGAGAGGCGAACCTGGGGATCCGATCGCCCATCCGATCGCGCATAGGCAAGCCGGTCCCCGTCCGGCGAGACCCTGGGGTACGAGGCTACCCTCGAGCGGCTCGTGATGCCTTCGCCGGAGGTGACGGGCCCGATCGCGGCCAGGCGGGCCTCGATGTCCCCATACCGCAGACGATTCTCCTCCACCCAGACCCGCCACTCGTCCGAGAGACGAACCCCGAAGGCGTCCATACCGGCTGCGTTCAACCGATAGGGAACCCACTGACCGGCGGCCGCCTCGACGAACGCGGTCAGGCGCTCCTCGCCGTATTTAGACAGGAGATGGTCGAAGAACATCGATCCATACACGTAGGAGCGGTTTCCGCCGGGCCACATGGGAGACTCGCCCGACGCCTGATCCAGGGTTTCGAAGCGACCTTCCACGACGGCCGTCCGCAGCACCATCTCCTGATAGGTGCCCTTCACCCGCCCCGCGTCGCTCAGGCGCGATTCATACCACGTCGCCAGCCCCTCGATGGTCCAGCGTGGCATCGCGAGGCCAGGGAAGAACGGCCACTGGTTCGGGGAGCGGCCGAACACCGAGCGGGAGAGTCGCCCGAGCGTGCCGGTACGATCGAGATGAAAGATGTGCGCCAGCTCGTGGGTGATCACCAACTGCATCCACTCGTCGACGAAGCCCAACCCGACGTTATCCACCGGGGGGCGCGCGAACACGGTGATGCGATTGGAAGGATTCACACCGGCGTATCCGTTGGAGATGTCGGCGTGATCCGTGACCAGGAGGTCGATCCGCCCGCCGGGCGGATCGACGAACGACTCGGACAGGGCTGCGTAGGCCTCCTCGGCCCTCCACGCCGCTCTGCGCCCAAGGTCCTCGAGCCGGTCCGGGAAGGTGACGCGAAAATGCTCGGTCGTGAGCGTCCGCCAAGCTTCGTCAGGCGGAACCTGAGCGGCCACACGGGGCACGAACGCCCCCGTCGCGATGCCGGCTGCGCACACGGCGACCCAAAATGCAGACGAGCGGCGCGTGGTCGTCTTGATAAAGACCCCCACCTCTGCCAGAGTTGAGAAGGATCCATACCTCAGGAACGTCACGGGCGATGCCTCACAAGAAGAGTTTCTGGTACCAAGTCGGCTTCGCTCTGGAGAAGGCCAGGGCGCCCGAGGCACGCGGAAGAGCCTTGGCGAGTCTCGCGGACAGGGTCAAGCCGTCGGAAAAGAAACCCTCCAAGCGAGCCGGGAAGCCGGTGCACTGGCCTACCGCCGACGAACTGGTTTCCTCGGGCACCGCCGCCCTGACCGAAAAGGTACTGGACGCCTGGCAACCCCGTGAGCGCAGCGGGCTCGGAAGGTTGATCCGGGCCGGCGTCGCGGGTGCCGCGGCCGCCTTTCTCGTCGAGATGGTCCGACCGCTGATCGACGGCGAGAGGTTGCGACCTCCGACCCTCGACCGGGACATGGCAGATCGGCTGATGGTGGGGGCCGGCCAGGGCCTCGTGTACGGGGGCGTCGTGGAGCCGCGCCTGCCCGGCCCGTCCGTCGTAAGAGGGGCTCTCTACGGTTCCGCCGAATACGCGGTCGACCCGATGGGCGGGATTTCGCACCTCCTGGGCCGGCGGGCACCCCAGGCGAGGCTTCCCCTCGTGGGGCATCTTCTCGAGGATCTTGATCGGCATGATCGGGCCTATGTCGAGCACGTCGTATTCGGCATCGCGCTGGCGGTGCTCTACGGCTCTGCGCCGTCGGGCAACGGGGTGCGCATCGAAGACGAAGGCTAGGCGGTAAGGTCCTTCTCGTCGAGCACCACGCACCGACCACCTACCTCGACACCGATAGAACCCAGGTCGAGGGCTCCGCACTGCGAAACACCTGCGTAAAGCGTGTCGGTTGCGACTCGAGCGCCGGCACCAGGTACCGAAAGGTCGTGCCGCTGACCTGGTCGACGACGACGTAGTCGGAAGCGAAGACGGTAGCCAGGACGGAGTCCTTGTCCGTGGCAAACGGGTAGAGGAGCACCCGTCGGTCCGCCAGAAGATTGAAGAGGCGCGGCTTCCGTACCGTCACCACCGCATCGGCTGGAGTATTGCCCCGTACCCAGTCGGCGGACTCGAAGAACGTCCGCCAGTTGGGCGCGTAGTCCGCGTACCTGTCGCCCGCCACGTAGCGACCCAACATGTCCATGTTCTGAGGGACGCGCTGCATCTGTGCCAGCAGGCCGACCGCAGCCACGACGCTCAAGGCCAGCGCGGGAATCCTCGATCGCTCCGCGGCGGGCCTGAGGAAGGCCACGGCGGTGGAAAGGCCCTCTTCCGCGTAGACGAGGATGAGTGGGATCAAGGGAAGCAGGTACCGCACGTCGCTCACCACCTCCTCGAAGAGGAGAACGGCGAGGCAGCTGAGGGCGAAGTAGACTTCGGCAGCCTCGACCCTTCGGCGCACGGCACGTATGAAGCCGACCACCAGGAACACGCAGATGGCGATCGCCAGGGCCTTGAGGAGGCCGGTGGCCGCCCAGGAACTGTCCGAACCGACGAGAGCCCGAGGCAGTTCACGAGCCGAGTAGATTCGCACGTTGGTGAAGAAGCGCTCCACCATGCCCCAGAATCCGAGATACCCGGCCTCGGGGTCGTACACGCTCCTCAGTAGAAACTGGTCGACATAGGGCGTGGATGCTCCGCCCACCACCTTGTTGCGAATGAGCCACGGCAGGGTCAGCGTCGCGCTCACTACCCCATGGACGAGAAACTTCTTCCACTCCCGCCGCATCATATACGCTAGTGAAGCGCCGGCGACGAGCATCACGCCAATGGAGCGCACGTAGTACGCCGCTACTGAGGCGAGGAGGGCGAACCAGAACGGCCTCCCCATGTCGTCGGGTTCGTCGTCCTGGAAGAAGCGAAGGGCCAACAAGGTCCATAGCAGGAAGGGTGCCTCACTCAGCATCCACCGGGAGTAGTCGACCACGAGCGGATTGACCGCGAAGGCACCTGCCAGGTACAGCCACCTTCGGGGGGCAGACCGCTTCCGCACGAAGAGAGCGAACAGGAAGACGGATGCGGCGCAAAACAGTACGGACAGCATCTTCAGAACCACGAAGTTCCGACCCGCCACGAGGACCAGCGGACCCAACATGAGGGGGTATCCGGGCGGGTACTGCGTGTGCGCCTGCGCCGGGCCGGGCCAGAGCGCCTGGGCATAGCCGTCCCCGAAACGCATCACGCTCTCCGCCAGCAGCACGTAACTCGAACTGTCCCCGCCCGTGTGGAGCTTGGGATCGAAGAGCGCGAGGCACAGGAGCACGTTCACGGCCACGAAGACCGACACCACTATCCGGCCATGCTGCTCGGCCCAGTCGGCCAAGGAAACGCGCGGTGGCTCAGGCGCCGATTGCTGCCGCCTTCCTGCCCGCTTCAACGGCGTCTCCGCAAGGCCACCTCCGCCCCGCTGTCCATCGCCATCGCCATGGCCACCGCCGTGTGCCTCACCCGACCTTCCTGGCGTAGACCGTCATCTTGGTGTGGGGGTCGAAGTGGAACTGCAGGCTCGAGAGGTGCAGCCAGCGGACGAGGCGCTCCATGATCGCTCCCGGGACGGGGAACGCGAGCTTGATCCGCCGAATGAGGAAGTCCATACGGATCGGCAAACCGTACGAATCGATGCGAAGGACCTCGAACCCCTCGCGCTCCAAGGCCGCCGTCATCGTGCGCCGCGTGAAGAAGTAGAGGTGCTCGCGGGTGCGGCGGAAGTCTTCGAGACGCTTGCCCACGAGTCGCGACACGAACGAATCGCAGTCCATCGTCGAGACCATGAAGATCCCCCCGGGCTTCATCATGGACGAAACCTTGGCCAGGGAGTCGAAGGGGTTCAGCAGGTGCTCGATGACGTCCAGCATGGCGATGGCGTCGAACGGGCCTCCCTCGTAGGACATGAGGTCGCCGCAAAATACCGGAAAGGTGTACTTCCTCGAAACGCGCTCGGCCGCCGCAGGATTGTACTCGATGCCCTCTACCCGGAAGCCCTTGTCGTGGGCGACGTCAAGCAGGTACCCGAGTCCGCAGCCGGCGTCGAGGAAGCTCATTCCTTCCCCCGAACCCCCGCCGCTGAACTCGATCACATTGTCGATGAGGTGGTCGTAGTTCTGCTGCTTGATGTACCGCTCCGACATGTAGTCGTAGTACCCGTAGATGCTCTCGTTCTTGTTGTCGAAGAAGCGCTCGTTCTGGTAGTAGTCGTATCCGTAGACCTCGTCGAGCTCCTCACCCGCAGGCTGTGGAAACAGCCACATGAAGGTGCACGCCCGGCAGCGGTAGATCTTGTGGGCACCGAAGTCGTATTTGACGAATACGTCCCCGGCGCCGCAGAACTCGCAGGATCCCTCGTACTCCATTCGTTGGCCCTCTCGACCTTTCTCGTTCGTGTCTTGGGGGGGGCTCCGGCTACTCGCCGCCCGCGAGAACGCGCGCGATCATTCCCTGAGCCGCATCAAGGTGGGTTCGGGCCTCTTCGGCGTCCACACCCAATCGTCCCATCACCACAGCCGTCTTGACGTGACCGCCAGCGCGTTCGAGAAGTCCGCTGGCCTCGGCCCGCTGCAGCCCCAGCAACTCCTGGAGAATTCTCTCTCCTCGATCCTGCAGCTTTTCGCAGGTGACCTGGAGATCGACCATCAGGTTGCCGTGGACCTTACCGATCCGGACCATGGCTCCGGTCGTGATCGTATTGAGCACCAGCTTGGTTGCCGTCCCCGCCTTCATACGCGTGGAGCCGGTGATGACCTCAGGCCCGACGAGCGGAGCGATGACCACATCGTGGCTCTCCACCAGTTCCGGAGATGGGTACGTGCAAAGTAGGAATCCCGTCTTGGCCCCGAGTGCCCTCGCCCGGGCCAAAGCACCGTGTACGAAGGGGGTGGTCCCGGATGTGGCTATTCCCAGGACGAAATCGTCCGGGCCTACGCCCAGTGCATCGACGGCCGTGGCTCCGTCGGCGGGGTGGTCTTCCGCGCCCTCCTGCGCCCGCACCAGGGCGTCGTAGCCACCCGCGATGATGCCCTGCACCATCTGAGGGTCCGATCCGAAGGTCGGGGGCATCTCGGCCGCGTCGAGGACGCCCAACCGCCCTGACGTCCCGGCTCCCACGTACACCAGCCGGCCACCTGCCCTAAAGGCGGCCTCCACCAGGGTCATGGCCTTGGCGATAGCCTCTCTCTCTTCACCGACGGCGGAGGCGACCATCCGGTCCTCCGCGTTGATGAGATCCACGATCTCAGCGGGCTCCAACTCGTCGACCCTGGCCGATCGAGGGTTCCGCTGTTCCGTCAGTCGTGGATCTCGCATAGCCTCGTGTCCGAGTGTGCTTGTGGGGGTTTGGGCCCGCGGGTATTGTCGGCCATCAACGTACCCGGGAAGCGCTGACAGCGGCAACGACCTTCCCACCGACCAGGGCCCTACGTGACCAGACCCACCAAGCCAGCGCTCCATTCCTTCGCGATCGGCTGCGTCTGTGCGACGCTGGCCTCCACCACCGCCTGCGACCCCACGTCCGCGAGTCCTTCGACGGCCCCACCCTTTCCCGAAGACTGGTCGCTCTCCGCGGACCCCGCACCGGCAACGGCCGCCAACGGCATGGTCGTAAGCACCGACGAGCTGGCGAGCCAGGTCGGCGTTTCCGTCCTGCAGTCAGGTGGCAACGCTGTCGATGCTGCGGTCGCCGTCCACTTCGCACTGGCGGTAGTGAACCCGGAAGCGGGGAATCTCGGCGGGGGTGGGTTTCTCGTGGTCCGCGAAGCGACCGGGCAGTCCGCCGCTCTGGACTATCGGGAGAAGGCGCCGGCTGCGGCGACCCGCGACATGTATCTGGATGACCAGGGGAACCTCACGGACCGGGTTGTGGTGGGGCATCTGGCCGCCGGAGTGCCCGGTACGGTCCTCGGCATGTGGGAGGCTCACCAGCGATTCGGCTCACTTCAGTGGGCAGATCTGGTGTCGCCGGCGGTAGCGCTCGCCGAGGGCTTCGAGGTCCGCGAGCGTTTCCTTGGATCGCTGGGTCCGGACATGATCCGGTCGCTGTCCGGGTTCGCTGCGTCGGCTGCTCAGTTTCTTCCGCGTGACGGACTGCCGCCCCTCGTGGGAGACACGCTGCGCCAGCCGGACCTGGCTGCCACACTTGGGAGAATCATGGAAGACGGTCCGGACGGATTCTACGGCGGTCGGACGGCGGATCTCATCGTAGAAGAAATGGAGAGGGGCGGCGGCATCATGACGCGGGAGGATCTCGCCGCATACACCGCCGTCTGGCGCGAACCCATCGAGTTCAGCTACCGCGACCACACGATCATTTCGATGCCACCCTCCTCGTCCGGCGGAGTCACGGTGGCCGAAATCTGCGGTATCCTGGATGGATACGACCTGGGTTCGCTGCCGTGGCACGGCCCGGAGATGATTCACCTGTACGCCGAAGCCTGGCGGCGGGCCTACGCCGATCGGAATCACTACCTCGGGGACCCGGATTTCATCGCAATGCCTCTGGAGCGCATGTCCTCGCCCGCCTATGCGGCTGAGCGAAGGGCCGATATCAGCCTTGACCGGGCGACCCCGTCGGTTGAGGTCGGCCCGGGCATGCAGGCTCCTGACGAGGGAGAGAACACGACCCACTTCTCGATTGTGGACGGCGACGGAAACGCGGTGGCGGTGACGACCACACTCAACTCCTGGTACGGAAGCAAGGTGACGGTCACCGGAGCGGGCTTCGTCCTCAACAACGAGATGGACGACTTCGCGGCCAAGCCGGGCACGCCCAACCAGTATGGCCTGGTCCAGGGCGAGAACAACGCCATCGAGGCGGGCAAGCGGATGCTCTCGGCCATGACCCCGACCATCGTCGTCCGCCCCGATGGACGGCTGTACCTGGTCACGGGCACCCCCGGAGGATCCACCATCATCACCACGACCTTCCAGACCATCTCCAATGTGCTGGACTACGGCATGAGCGTGGTGCAGGCGGTCAACGCGCCGCGTGTGCACCATCAGCACCTGCCGGATCAGATCTATTACGAGGCCTCAGGCCTGGAACCCGCGACGGTCGAACGTCTCGAGGCCATGGGGCACACCGTCGTGGAACGGAGCGGGGTGAGCGGGGACGTACAGATGATCATCGTGCATGAAGACGGCACCATGAGCGCGTGGTCCGATCCACGGCGAGGTGGCCGAGCCATGGGGTACTAGGATCAGTCCTCGGCACGAGCTGCGCGCTCCCCACACCAGGTAGCCCAGGGCAGATGAACGAACTCAAGACGATCCTCCCGTACTTCCGCCCGTATCTGCCCGGGTTCTTCACGGGCATCGTCTTGGTCGTATTCGCGAACGCCTTCCAGTTGGCCGGCCCGTGGTTCATGAAGCTGGCCATCGACGGGCTGGGAGATCCGGACGTGACCCGGAGCAGGATCGCCGCTCTGGCCGGAATGTTGGTGGGGACGGCCATCCTCGGCGGCGTGGCCCGATTCGGCATGCGGCAGCTTCTCAACTCCATCAGCCGCAAGATGGAGACCGACCTGAGAAACGACTTCTTCAGGCACCTGCTCCGGTTGGACGCGACCTTCTACGGGAGTGTCCGGACCGGGGACCTCATGAGCAAGGCCACCAACGATACTCAAGCGATCCGAATGGCCGTCGGACCCGCGATCATGTACTCGGTGAACACGGTCGTGAGCTTCGTGTTCGCACTGGCGTTCATGCTCTGGCTCAGTCCGAGACTGACGCTCGTGGCCATGATTCCGATGGTGCTCCTACCTCCCGGGGTGTTGGGTTTCGGCCGCATCATCCACAAGCGCTTCGAGGCCATCCAGGAACAGTTTTCGACGCTCTCCACCATGGTGCAGGAGAACCTGACCGGCGTGCGCATCGTGCGTGCCTACACCCAGGAGCGGGAACAGGCCAAGGAGTTCCAGAGGCTGAACGAGGAGTACCGGCGGAGGAACATGCGCCTGGTTATCTCGGCCGGTGCCTTCCACCCGGTGCTGATGCTCATTTCGGGCCTGGCCATGGTGATCGTGCTGTGGCTCGGGGCACTCGAGGTCATGGCCGGCCGCATGACCATCGGAGACTTCGTCGCGTTCGGTTTCTACCTGGGTCTCCTGATCTGGCCGATGATCGCCCTGGGATGGGTCGTGAACCTCTTCCAGAGGGGATCGGCCTCCATGGGGCGGCTCAACAAGATCCTGCATACCGAAACGACCCTCGCGATTCCTGCCCGGCCCCGGTCCCTCGCGGGCGCCAGGGGCGAGATCGAATTCCGCGACGTGACCTTCGTGTATCCCGGGACCGAGCGACGGGTGCTCGACCGGGTGAGCTTCCACGTGGAGCCGGGGCAGACCGTGGCGATCGTCGGACCGACCGGTTCTGGGAAGAGCACACTCGTAGCGCTCCTCGCGCGACTGTACGATCCGACCGCTGGCGAGATTCTCCTCGACGGGCACCCGATCACGGAGACGGACCCGGCCGAACTCCGCCGCCTCACCGGAATGGTTCCGCAGGACACGTTCCTGTTTTCCGATACCATCGAGGGGAACATCGGTCTCGGCGTGGGTGCTGCGAGCTCGGGTGGGCCAGGAGCCCGTTCGGCCAGTCCGGGCGCCGCCGTCGCCAGGGCCGCCCGCATCGCACAACTCCACGATCAGATCGGGGAATTCCCCGAGGGCTACGGGACGGTGCTGGGCGAGCGCGGCATCACGCTGTCGGGTGGCCAGAAGCAGCGGGCGACGCTGGCACGCGCGCTCGCCCGTGATCCACTCATCCTGGTGCTCGACGATGCCCTGAGCGCAGTGGATAGCCACACGGAGGCCAAGATCCTCGAAGACCTGAGGTCCCTCATGCGCGGAAGGACCTCCTTCGTCGTCAGCCATCGCGTTTCAGCCGTGATGCACGCGGACCTGATCATCGTCCTCGAGGGCGGGGCCGTGGTGGAACGCGGTCTGCACGCGGACCTGATCGACACCGGCGGGACGTACGCCCGCCTGCTGAGGCGTCAGATGCTCGAGGAAGGACTCGAGGAGGAGACGACGGCCGCACAACTCGGGTGACGCCCTCCCTCGGACGTGTCGGGCTAGATCTTGTCGAGGATGAAGGCGGGGGTAAAGCGGTTCAGCCAGCCCGTCAGGATCGTGAAAGTCCCCGTAAGCAGCATGATCCCGAGCACGATCAGCAGCACGCCTGACCCGACCTCGACCGCGTGCAGGTACTTCCTGAACTTCTTGAACGCCTGCAGGAAGGAGTCCAGCGCAAGGGCCGCCAGCAGGAACGGGATCGCGAGTCCCAGCGAGTACACGGTCAGGAGGCCAACGCCCGACCACATCCCTTCCCTTGAAGCCGCGAAGGTCAGAATGGCTCCGAGGACCGGACCGATGCACGGCGTCCAACCGGCTCCGAACGCCATCCCGACCCCCAGCGTCCCCAGGTAGCCCGCCGGCTTGTCGTTGACGTGGACTCGCTTCTCCCTCATCAGGGGCGCGATCCGGAAGATGCCCGTGAGGTGCAGCCCGAGGATGATGATGACGACACCCCCGGCCCTGGCGATCAACAGTTCGTACTGCCGGAAGAACTGGCCCAGGAAGGAGGCCGATGCGCCCATCACGATGAAGATGGCGCTGAACCCCGCCACGAAGAGGGCGGAGTGGATCAGGGTGGTCCGGCGGTTCACCCCCGCCTCGAGGTCCTCCAGACTCATTCCCGTTACGAAGGTCAGGTACGACGGGACCAAGGGAAGGACGCAGGGGGACAGAAAGGAGAGCACTCCCGCGGTGAACGCGATGAAGACTCCGATGTTGAGTTCGTCCACTGATTACCTGTCGCTTTCTCGCTGAACTGTCTCCATTTCGGCCGACGCGCGCTCCTCGGCCCGTGCGCGACGAGCCTGCAGGAAAGCGCGCACACCCAAGATAACCGCAAACCACAGCCCGGTGACCGCGACGGCCCACCCCATGACCGCGGGGAACAGGGCTGCGAGCACCGCTGGCACGAGCACCATGACAGACAGGGTTCCGAGGACGGTCCGGTCCTCACGCCCAAGGGGCCGGTTTCCCGCCAGTGCGTCGCCCAGCGAAGCACCTACCCTGACGAAGGGAGCAATCCTGAGCCTGCCGGCCTGCCCCGTCCCCATGCTGCGGATCTGCTGCTCCAGGCGCTTTGGAAGCGTGCCCTCGGGCTCAAGCGACTCCTTCCGCGTGGGATCGATGGCGGGGACCCGGGGCTGCTCCTGAACCTGGACCCGGCGCCGCGGCAGTACGATCTCCACCGAAGATGCCAGATCCGCCATGAAGAGACCCTCCATCTGGCTGCCGAGCCCGCCATCCAGCACGACCACGTCGAGTTCCCAGTTCCCGAGGAGGCTGGCATTGTTGAGATTGCTCGATCCCACCCGACACCACAGGCCGTCCACTACCGACGTCTTGGCGTGCATCATCGGGCCCTGCCACTCGAAGAGCCTCACGCCGGCCTCGAGCAGGAAGCGGTAGCCGCCCCGTGACGCGCTCCCGACGAGAGGCCAGTTGTTGTTCGCAGGAAGAAGAATGCGGACGTCGACCCCCTGCCGAGCGGCAGACGCCAGGCCCTCCGAGATGGGGCGGGGCGCTACGAAATAGGCGTCCGTGATCCACACGCTGCGACGCGCTCGGGCAATCGCCAGATGCAGGGTCCGATAGACCCTGGCCTTACCCGGCTCACCCTCGATGAGCCACACAGGGGTCTCCCCGGCGGGCAGGGGGTCGTCGAGGGCGGCCGCGAGCCCGCTGCCGTCACCCATCTGTCCCCAGAGACGCTCGAAGGCCAAAGCCGCTGCCCTCGCTGCGGGCCCGACGATCTCAACTCCAGTGTCCCTCCAGGGGGCGGTGGAGGCGCTTCCGGTCCACTCGTCCCCCACGCAGAAACCACCTACGAAGGCACGCCGTCCATCCACCGCCACCAACTTCCGGTGGTCCCGCTGGAGCACTCCCAGAGGATCTCCCAGCGCGAGAGCCGGGGGGTTGAAGGCACGGACCTGGACACCCGCCTCTTTCATGGGGCGCCAGTAGCTCCGCGGAGTCGCCCAACACCCCAGCCAATCGTGGATCACCATCACGGGCACACCCTGCCGCGCCTTGGCTATGAGGGCGTCGCGCACAGCTCGCCCTACACGATCATCCCTGACCACATAGTTCTCGAAGTACACGAAGCGGCTTGCGCCCGCGATGGCCTCCAGCCACGAGTCGAAGGTGCTCGATCCCTCGAACTGAAGATGGATTTGGTTTCCAGTGAAAGTGGGTGACGAGGTCGCACGCTCGACTTCGAGCCACGGGAAGACTGCAGCCCCGGAGGGGCGAGCCCCATCGTCTGTCACGGCAGGCGACCCGCCGGGATCTGAACCGCCTGCCATTAGCCTGTAAGCCGTGCCTGGAAACGATACGCCACAAGCTTGTACACGAGCTTCGCGACAAGAAAATCGGGCGCGGGAAGCCCAGGGGTGGGTGCGAGTTCCACGACATCGGCGGCGACTACTTCGCGTTCGGCGAACACCCGTTTGAGGAACCTCAGGGTACGATGCCAGTCACCGCCCCCAGGCTCCGGAGTCCCCGTGGACGGCACGAGGGAGGGGTCGAAGTAGTCTACGTCGAAAGTCAGGTAGACCTGGGGGCCGAGAGCATCGAGAGCGCGATCCATCCAGCGGTCGTTGTCCCACATCTCATCGGCCCAGATGAAGGTGGAACCCTCTGAACTCCGGTGGACATCGACTTCCTCGGAACTCACTCCGCGCAGCCCGACCGCCACCACGTCGGCCACGTCCAGGACCCGCGCCATGGCGCTCGCATGGGAGTTGGGCGTCCCTTCGAACTCGGCGCGCAGATCGGCATGAGCGTCCATCTGGAGAACGGTGAGGCGCTCCTGCCGACGGGCCGCCTGGGCCAGGATAGCGGGCGATGACAGAGAGTGCTCACCACCGAGCATGATCAGGAAGCGATCCCCACAGGCCTCGGCCACTCGCCCGTATGCGTCCTGGAGTTCGCTCATCGCAGGTGTCGGTCCCGCCCGGGTGAGTTCGAGCGACGGCAACGTGTGGATTCCCACCTGCGCCGGCTCGCAATCGAATTCCCGATCGTAGAGCTCGATGTACCGGGAGGCGCCCAGAATCGCGAAAGGGCCCTGGCGGGTACCCCCGCCCCACGACGTCGTCGACTCGTAGGGTACCGGCAGCAGGACCGCCGACGCCGAGCCGAAGTCGGAGAGAGCTTCATCCAGTCCCAGGAAGGTGTGGGGAAGCTCCCAAGGGAGATCACCCAAGCCGACAGGAAGACCCACGGGACCGTCGCCGCGGTCGTCCGAGCCTCCGCGTCCATCGATGTCGGGATCCCTTCGATTGGGCATGCCTACTCCACCTGGTTGGTTCCTAAACCGCGTCGATCGGACAGGTCAGGCCACCCTCCCGGACCGTGGCCCCGGCCTCGTGGCACTCCAGGCAGACCCCATGGATCTCGAGGCGATGCCGTGCGGGGACGAATCCGTGCTCCGCCCTCACGCGGGTCTCCACTGCGGCGATCTCCTGGCACCGGATCTCGATCACCTTGCCGCACTCGAGACAAATAAGATGCTCGTGCTCGGGCTCCCGCGACAGGCGATGTTCGTAGCGCTTGAAGCCTTCCCCGAAGTCGTGCTCCTCCACCAGACGGCTCTTCACCAGCAGGTCGAGCGTGCGGTATACGGTGGCCTTCCCTATCCGATCGCCTTCAGCCCGAAGCTGCTGCTCGATCTCGTCCACGGAGAGGTGGGCGTCGGATCCGAACACGATCTCGGCCACCCTCTCTCGCTGCTGGGTGACCGGCAGACCCGCTTCCCTCAGGTACCGACCGAACAAGCGGATGAACGGAACCGTAGAAGCTCGATCCTTCACGAGCCGACCTCCTCCCTCGCCTCGTTCTCCAAGTCGTCGAGGAGGCTTTCGAAGCGCGCGACCTCTCCCGCGATCTCGAATTCCCTCGGCTCCCCGAGACCTTCGCCGGCCCGGCGTACGACCCCCTCCATGACGCGGGGGAGGAACTCGGGCGGAGCATCACCTTCCTCGGTGACGGTCGACGCCACCTTGAGGTCGAGCCCCGACCGCTCGCCGCTGTATGCCGCCGTGAGCAGACGGCGCCGCGCTTCGCCGTCGAGAAAGACGCTGACCGCCACCAAACCGCGCTCCCTTCGGCCGCGCCGCAGCGGCGGAAAGAGCCACAGCCGATCCATGGTGGCAGGATCCACCCGCGCCCGCAGCTCGCCCAGTGCCGTCGGCAGAGCCTCCGGCACCCCCGGGTCTTTCGGTCGATCTCCCGACTGAATCTCGGTCAAGCCCTCACTCCTCGGTGCGTGTGTGGGCGACCGCCTCCCGTGCCGCCGAAACAACCTCTTCCACAGCCCGCTGCATCGGCCCCTTCACCATGGCGCCCGAAGCCTTGATGTGCCCGCCTCCGCCGAATCGCCGCGCCAACGCGTTGACATCGACAGGTCCATTGGACCGTAACGAAACCTTCACCTCACCGGTCGTCGTCTGCCTGAAGAGCAGCCCGACCTCAGCACCTTCGACACCACGCGGCACATCGACGAGGCCCTCCAGGTCATCGGGACTGGGCTCCAACTCCCGCACCGCATCGGTGGGCACCGTCATCCAGGCGACGCCGCCTGCTGGATCCGCGTCGAGCGTGCCCAAGGCGCGCTCAAGCAGCTTGTATTTTCGAAGGGGTGCCGCACCGTAGACTCTGGAGTACATCTCCTCCGGGTTCACACCCCGCCCGATCAACTCGGCAGCTACCTGGTGGCTGTCCGGGGTCGAGTTGGCGAAGCGGAACGATCCGGTATCGGTCAGGATCGCGACGTACAACCCCCGAAGGGCCGCCTCGGTCCAGGGCCCGTCGCTAGCCAACATGACATCGTAGACGAGCTCGCCCGTGGCGCATGCGTCGGGGTCGCGGAGAGATTTCCCGCCGATCGGACGATCCCCCGGCGGGTGGTGGTCGATCACCACGGTCGGCAATTCGCGGATCAAATCTCTGACCCGGCCGATGCGGGGAACCTCCCCCGTATCGAGAACCACGGCCAGATCCGCCGAATCGGCTATATCGCGGGCTCTTCGAGAGCCAGCTGGAACGATCCAGTCCTCGTCCTCGATAAGAAAGCGGAATACGTCGGGAAACTGGGTGGGGTTCACGATCCACGCTTCACAACCGTGAGCCCTGAGCCAGGACACCATCGCCGCTTCGGAGCCCGCCCCATCCCCGTCCGCGTTCAGATGAGTGGTCAGGACGGCCTTGCGCGCCGCCAGCAGCACGTTTCGGACCGCCTTGACAGAGGCCATGCGCCCTGGGGGCGTCCGGTACGTCAACACCGACTCCTGACCCTGGATGGGAGACAAAGTGGCCGCGGGGGAGGCGGCGGCCCCGGAGAAAGTTACGGGTTAGACCCTCGGCGCCGCTACCGGGCCACCGCTATTGCTCAGTATCGCCGGGCGGCGGGCAACTTCTTGCGTACCTTCGCCCAGGTCGACGCGAGGTGGACCAGGTTCGACGACGTGACCCCCTGCACCTCCGCCGACGCCATAGCTTCCAGAAACGCTCGCGGCTCATTCGGGTGCAGGGGAACCGTCACGGACGCCCCCCCGAGTTCGTGCAGCGTGTGAGCGTCGGAACCTGCACCGCGCAGCTTCCCGTGTCTGGTGGCCAACTCCTCTCCGGGGATGTTGAGACGAGCCGGATGGACCCTGGCGTTGAAGACCTCGACGATATCGACGAGCGGCGCGAGTGCCTCCGCATACTTGCCCCCACCGCCCTTTCCCCCCGCATAAGGATGCGGCAGGTACGGCACCCCACCCTGTTCGCGAATGCGCTCGATGGTCGCGCGTGCCGGCGTGCCCTTGGGAATGACCTCGGTGAGATAGAGGCCGATCACGTCGATCTTCTCTGCCGTCTTCACTTCCTCACCGGCAATCACGTGCTCGGGATACTTCTGCGCCATGCGCAGCGCCACATCCAGTCGGTTGTGGTCCGTGATCGCGATTCGGTCGAAGCCCAGGGAAAGAGCACGCTCCAGGACCTCCTCCGGATCGGAGAGGCAGTCCCACGACGCCCCCGTGTGGAGGTGGAGGTCCATTCGCATCGAGCGACCGCCACGGTGCTGCAGCTCTCGCAGGGTCTCTGCTGCCCGCCTCTCCAGTGAGTCCAGCGTCCCGTCGTTGACCAGGACGATGTCCGCGAGGCTGCGCTTCTCACCCGGGTCCATCTGAGCCGCCATGATCCGACCGGCTTCCGCCCGGGACAGGCCGCGGATCTCGGTGAGGCGACGCCTCCTCTCCTCTTCCGGGGCGTCCACCAGGACCGTGATGTCGAAATCTCCCTGCCGCCCCGTCTCGAACAGGAGCGGGATCTCCGCGACCACGAGTGATGCACCAGCCTCACGCTGGTCGTGCATCCAGGCTCCTCTCAATTCCCACACGCGGGGATGCGTGATCGCCTCCAGCTTCCGTCGTGCCTCCGCATCCTCGAAGACCAACGACCGCATGGCCGCTCGATCGAGAGTGCCGTCCGGGGTGATCACGCCGTCGCCGAACGTCCGGCGCACCTCATCGAGGCCCGCAGACCCCGGGGCGAGCGCCTGGCGTGCCAACTCATCGGCACTGACCACGGGGATTCCCGCCGCCCGCCACGCGTCCGCCACCGCGGACTTGCCGGCAGCGACGTTTCCGGTCAAGGCGACCTTCACCACGTTTGTCGGCTCCCCGCTCCACGGTTTCCAGGCTGACGCTTCTTCATCGCGAGCCACAAGCCGATGCCGACAGCGACGAACAGAGCCCCTCCACCGAAGCCGAGGCTCCCAACCACCGTGCGCCAACTCTCACCGGCGAGCAGCCCGACGGCCACGTAGATGCCCGCCCATCCGATGAGGCCCGGCACCTCATAGGCGACGTATCGACGGTAGGACAGCTCACTCATGCCGGCGGCCATGGGCATCAATGTGCGTACGAACGACACGAGCCGACCGGAAGTCACCGAGTACACGGGGTGGCGGCCGAAGAACCCGGAGAGCTTGGAGTGGTGGCGGTGGAAGGTCTTCGCGAATCGGCCCTCTCCCTCTTCGAGACGATGGCGCATACCCCAGCCGATCCAGAAACCAACCGAGTCACCTACGAACCCCCCTGCCAGGGCGGCGACCACGACCACTGTCAGACTGCCTTCACCCCCCAAGGTCAGACCGGCGGCCACGGAGGTTGCCAGACCCGATGGGACGACAAGACCCGTGACAAAGCTGGTTTCGAGGACAGCCAAGACGAAGACCAGCCAAGGGCCGTAGAGCGGAAGCCAATCGAAGAGGCCGGCGAAGTAGTCCACGTTTCGAGTCAGGCGTGGCTTGCGAGGGGAGAGGGGAGAGGAAGGCGGGCGCGAGCTTCAGCGCTAGCGCCTACCGGCCCGCTGACGCAAGGTCACGACGGTGAAGTCGTCTTCCGTGTTTCGCGTCCGGTCCGGTCCATAGGACACGACACCGACGGAGTCGGCCCACACCTTGAGTTCGTAGACGGTCTGCCAGGCGTCCTGCTTGGAGTCCTCGAGCGCATACTTCCAGTCGAGCCACTCGAGCCAGCCGCGACGATCCGGCAGTTGTCCGGTGCTCTGCTCGTAGGCCACGACGTCCCTTCCCACCTGCCCCATCTCCTCCTTCGTACTCCAACGGACGAGCGGCACCATCACGGGCCCACTGGCCTCGAGCAGCATCTGCCGCGAATCCGGGAAGTAATACGCGGCGGAAATCCCCAGGACCAAGAGCAGGATTACCCTACCCACGGCGCCTCCGGAAGCAGCGTTCCCGCATACCCGTGCTCAAACCGCGGTCCTTGGCAGAATCGGGGCGCAGGTATCGGGACTCCATGTCTTCAAACGATCCATCGAGACTCCATCTCACAGAACGGACAGAAGCAGCACTCGCACGCCCGAAGTGCAGCCAGAGCGGCAGTGGGGCCAACCCCAATGGCTCCGCCGGGGCACAGTGCGGGTCCGCGAGACGCCAACCCAGCCAAGTCTCCAGTAGTGGGAATGTAGACAGCCTGAGGGCAGCGAACAACGATTATGTTTCGATTCAGACGCTCGCTGAGGAGGTAGCGGCATGGCAAACAGACTCGGCTCGGAGACCAGTCCCTATCTGCTCCAGCACGCACACAATCCTGTGGACTGGTATCCGTGGGGAGACGAAGCCCTCGCGCTCGCCCGGGAGCAGAACAGACCCATCCTGCTCTCCGTTGGATACTCCGCGTGCCACTGGTGCCACGTCATGGAAAGAGAGTCGTTCGAGGACCCAGGTGTGGCAGAGCTCATGAACGCGGCCTTCATCAACATCAAGGTAGACCGAGAAGAGCGGCCTGACGTAGATCAGATCTACATGAAGGCGGTCCAGGCGATGACGGGCAGCGGAGGGTGGCCCCTCACGGTATTCCTCACACCGACGCAGGAGCCCTTCTACGGCGGCACGTACTTCCCGCCCGAAGCGCGCCACGGCCTGCCTTCCTTCCGTCAGGTGCTGCGCGCCGCAGCCGACGCATACACCGATCGCTTCGAGGACGTCCAAAAAGCGTCGACAGAGCTGATGCAGGTTCTTCGCAGCCAGCCGGTGGAACAGGAAGTCTCCTCGACGCCCCCGGGCCTTCAGGTGATCGACAATGCGGTCGCCGTCCTTTCCCGTCAGTATGACCGGGTTCACGGCGGCTTTGGCCGGGCCCCGAAATTCCCGCAGCCGGTGACGTTGGAGCTGCTGCTCCGGCAGCATCTGCGCACCGGACAGCCGGAACCGCTCGAGATGTGCGTACACACTCTGCGGCGCATGGCAGCGGGAGGGCTGCGGGACCACCTCGGTGGAGGCTTCCACCGCTATTCGGTCGACGCTGAGTGGCTCGTGCCCCACTTCGAGAAGATGCTGTACGACAACGCGCTGCTGGCCAGCGTCTACACGGACGCGTACCGCGTCACAGGTGCTGAAGATCTCCGGGGGGTGGCCGAGCACACGCTGGACTATCTCCTGGCGGACCTGCGATCTCCGGACGGAGGATTCTTCACCGCCCGTGATGCCGATTCGGAGGGTGAGGAGGGCATGTTCTACGTTTGGCGGCCTGCGGAGGTGGAAGAAGTCCTGGGGCCCCAGGCGGCGCAGATCTTCAATCGAGCGTACGACGTGTCACCAGCTGGAAACTTCGAGGGGCGCAGTATCCTCCGGGTTGTCCATCCGTTCGGAGCGATCGCACGCGCTGAAGGCGTAGACGAGGAGGTCCTGTCAGCCAGCTTGGCCGAGGCCCGAGCCCTGCTCCTTTCCAAGCGGTCCGAACGCGTACCCCCCCTCCGGGATGAGAAGATCCTCACGAGCTGGAACGGACTTGCGATCAGGGCGTTCGCCGAGGCCGGCAGGGTGTTCGGGCGGGCGGACTACCTCGACGCCGCCGTGGCCGCCGCGGAATTCCTGCTGGCCGAGGTGCGGGTAGATGACCGCCTCCGGCACACGTTCAAGGACGGAGTGGCGAAGGTCGACGGATTCCTCGAGGACTACGGGGCGGTCGGAAATGCCCTCATCTCCCTCTACGGGGCGACTCTCGACCCGACGTGGCTGGAAGACATCCGTTGGTGCTGCGATGCCGTGCTCGAGCGGTTCTGGGAGGAATCGGAAGACCGCCTCTATGACTCACCCGCCGACGGCGAGACGCTGGTGCTTCGTCCGCGCGACCCTATGGACAACGCGACTCCCTCCGGTACTTCGCTTGCCGGAGAGATGCTCGCCCGGGCCGGTCACCTCCTGGATCGGCCGGAGTACATCGACGTCGCGGACCGGGTACTTGCTTCGGAAGCTGAGGCGCTGCGCAGGTATCCTCCCGCGTTCGGCAGGCTGCTGAGCGTCCTGGACAGACGGCTCGCCGCGCCGTGGGAGGTGGCCGTCGTTGGACACCCCGAGGCCCTCGGCACGCAAGATCTCCTAGCCGCCGCGTGGGCCCCCATGCACCGGAATCTGACCGTGGCAGGCGGCCACCCCGACGACCCGGGCTTCAGCGACACCCCTCTCCTGAGGGGGCGCAATCTCGTCGACGGGAAGCCCGCAGCCTATGTCTGCCGAGGCTACGCCTGCCAAGCTCCGGTCATCTCCCCGCACGAAGTGACTCGAGAGCTTTCCGCCGCCCAGGACGACGGTCCTGAACGGACGCCCCTTCGCCACTCGCCCTGAGAGCGTATCTTTCAGGATTGTACTACGACCCCCCCGAACGCTGCTCACGGACTTCATGGCGACGAAAGAAGAAGAAATCACCACGGCCCTGGACCTCGCCGGCCTAACGACTGAGCAAATCCTGCGCTTCTATCGCACCATGGTGACATCGCGTCGCATCGATGACCGCGAGATCAGCCTGAAGCGCCAAAACAAGATCTTCTTCCAGATTTCGAGTGCGGGCCATGAGGGCATCGGCGTGGCCCTGGCTGAGCACTGCAGAAGTGCGTACGACTGGTTCTACTTCTACTACAGGGACAGGGCCTTCGCTCTCGCCCTGGGGCAAACCCCGCTCGACCAGCTCCTGCAGGCCGTGGCGGCCGAGAGCGACCCCTCCTCGGGCGGACGACAGATGCCGGCCCACTTCGGCGACGTCCGGTACAACATCATGAGCACGTCGTCTCCCACCGGAACCCAGTTCCTGCAGGCGGTAGGGACAGCCGAAGCCGGACTGCGCGCGACCCAGAATCCCGATCTGAAGGAGAGCATGCAGCGCCTGGAGGACGACGAGATCGTCGTAGTGACGTCAGGGGACGGTACGACCTCCGAAGGTGAATTCTGGGAAGCCCTCAACAGCGCCTGTAACCTCAACCTGCCGGTGGTCTTCCTCATCGAGGACAACGGGTACGCGATCTCGGTGCCGGTGGAGGTGCAGACCCCCGGCGGGAGCATCTCGAAGGTCGTGTCCGGCTTTCCGAACCTCCGCATTCTGGAGTGCGATGGAACGGACGTCGTCGAGTCGTACCGCTCAGCCGGAGAAGCGGTGGCGCATGCCCGCGCGCGGAAGGGACCGGTGCTCCTCCACGCCCATACGACGCGCCCGTATTCCCACTCCATGTCCGACGACGAGCGGGCGTACCGCCCCGAGGAGGAGCGCGCAGCACAGGCCGCGCGATGTCCGCTGAAGCGCACGCGACAGCTCATCCTCGAACTCAGTCTTTCCACCGAAGCCGAACTGGACGCACTCGAGGCGGAAGTCGAAGCCGAGGTCGCGGAGGCAGCGGACGCCGCCCTCGGACACTCCCAGCCGTCGACGGACACGGCGACCATGCACCTCTATTCGGAGGACGCCGACCCGACGGGCCCCGAGTTCGACACCGAGGACAGCCCGGCCTACGCGGACGACCGCCTGCTCACCATGGTGGACCTCCTCAACGCCTGTCTCAGCGACGAGATGGAACGGGATCCCCGCATGCTGGTCTTCGGGGAGGACGTCGCCGACGCCTCCCGTGAAGAGGCCTTGGGCGAGGTCAAGGGAAAGGGGGGCGTCTTCAAGGTGACGCACGGGCTCCAGGCTCGCTTCGGCGGAGGTCGGGTCTACAACTCTCCGCTGGCTGAGGCCAACATCGTGGGGCGGGCAGTCGGCCTCGCCATCCGGGGCCTCAAGCCCGTCGTCGAGATCCAGTTCTTCGACTACATCTGGCCTGCCATGATGCAGATCCGAGACGAATTGGCCACGATGCGCTACCGCTCGAACGGCACGTATTCCTCTCCTGTCGTGATCAGGACGACGTACGGCGGCTACCTGAAGGGAGGAGGGATCTACCACTCTCAGACCGGAGCATCGATCTTCGCCCACTGCCCGGGACTGCGCGTCGTGATGCCGTCGACGGCAGAGGACGCGAACGGACTCCTGCGCACAGCCATCCGCTGCGAGGATCCGGTACTGTTCCTCGAACACAAGCACCTGTACAGGCAGGTCTACAACAAGGGCCGTAACCCCGGGCCGGACTTCATGATTCCGTTCGGGAAGGCAAAGGTCGTGCGCGAGGGCTCGGACCTGACGGTCGTCACCTGCGGGGCCCTCGTAAAGCGCACGATGGACGCGGCCAGGCTGGCCGCCGATCAGCACGGTGTCGAGACGGAGGTGATCGACCTCCGGACCATCTCGCCCCTGGACATGGACCGCATCGCTGATTCGGTGAAGAAGACGAACCGGTTGATCGTGGTGCACGAGGATGCGATGTCGTTCGGCCTCGGGGCCGAGATCTCGGCCCGAGTCGCGGACGAGCTCTTCCCGTGGCTCGATGCCCCGGTGCGCCGTGTGGCCTCCATGGATACCTGGGTGGCCTACGCGCCCCAACTGGAAGAGGTGATCCTCCCTCAGACCCAGGACGTGCTCGAGGCGATTGTGGAGTTGGCCGCCTACTGAAGATCGTCCTCCGGTGAACGAACAGGGGCCCGGCCGACTTCCCGTCGGCCGGGCCCCCTTTCACATCCGTTCTGAGCGCTAGAAGCGTACGCCCACCGTGATCGGGACGAACCGGTTGTTGCCGACATCGGTGTCGACGTCGAGATCGACGATGCGTACTTCAGCGAATCCGCCGAAACCCAGGAGCCCGACGTTGACCCCGAATCCCGCATGCATTCCGCCGCGGGTCACAGGGTCGCCGCGAGCAAACTCCTCTGAGAAGTCCTGGCGGTACTTCCCCATGCCACCGAAGAAGTAGGGCCCGATGCCGATCCCGCCGAGGCTGATGACGGCCGAAATCGCACCGTCCAGCTGCTGCATGGTGCCGCCGGAGGTTCCGGCCGCGTCGAAGCTGTGGACGCCTCCTTCGGCCCGCACGGACACGGGGAATACGGGCACTCCCAACTGGACGGCCACGCGCCCGTGGTAGCCTGACTCCACTTCAGTGCCCAGGTCACCGGCGGGGTTGCTGATTCCGACCCCGAGCACCAGGCGCGGCTGCGCCGAGGCCCCTTCCGGGAGGGAGAGACCAGCGACCGTCAGGCCCAGTGCGAGGGGGAGGAGGATACGTACCGCGCGCATGGCTGATTCCTTTGGGGTTGAGAAGACTGCGGGACGTTGCCGCGGAGCCCGCCCGCTGGCAAGTCAGAACACCCAGCTCGCCGACAAGATGACAGCGGTATACCGGTAATCGGAAGCCCCGGTGGAGAAGCTCTGCAGTCCGGCCGAAGAGTAACCGGCCCCGACGGAGACCTCCTTGCCACGGGCGAACTGATACCCGGCGCGCGTCGAGGCACGGAATGCACCTGCCGGATCACCCTCGGAGGTGACCTGCTGAAGCCCCGGGGCGAATTCGACCAGGAACGTCCACCGATCCGGCGTGTGAAGCCACCGCCCCGTGAGTTCCACGATGCCATAGAAGTCCGGATCGAAGTACCCTTCGTTGAGATCGTCATCGAATCCGAAGGTCCGAAAGCCTCCGCCCACCGTCCAGACACGCCCCAGTCGCTTCGTGGCGCTGAAAGCCACGTTGGTGCGACCGTTTTCGACTGACCCCTGGAAGGTGGCCAGCCCCAGAGACCCGTCGAGCCGCCACCCCGAAGCTGGAATCCAGCGTCCGGAAGCGGTCACCTGGTCGAGCTGCACGCCCCGTTCGACCAAGGCGGCCGTGGCGTCGAGAGCGCTGGACGCCACCGTGACCGTTCCCTGGACCGGATTCCGACTGGGCGACGACAAGCCGACCCTCCAGGCGGTGAAGGAGTTCTTCGCGGTGCCGTCGTTCTCGCTCCCGCCCAGGCCCGCCCGGACCGTCCACCCGGGATCGACGAAGAAGCTGCCTGTGACCTCGAGCCCGACGGCGGTTCGGGTCAGGGCATTGTGCTCCAGGTCCCTCTGGTAGACGTCGGCCGCCAACTCGAGGCGGGGGACCGGGTGCCACAGTGCCCGAACCCTCGTCGTGACCATGTGATTGCCGTCCGAGTCGTCTTCGATGATCAAGGACGGGCGTCCCTGCGGCGCCAGGTCGGTCTCGAGTTCGGTCAGGCGCAGACGGGCGTCCACGCTCGAGGGGGACAGCTCGTTCGCGGCCTGGATGAGCTCCAGGGCCGCTGCGTCCCGCCCCTGCCAACGGAGGTTCTGGCCGAGCGCCAGAAGCGTGGTGACGTCCTCAGGGTCTTCGGCCAACGCATACCGGTACGCATCCTCTCCGTCGGCGAGCCTTCCCGCCCAGCTCAGCGTCCGACCGAGTCCCTGGAGGGCACCGATTTCTCCGGGTCGATCGGCGAGGATCGTGCGATACTCGGCCTCCGACCCATCCAAGTCGTCGGAAAACGCCAGCACGCGGGCCAGTCCCAAGCGGGCGTCCAAGTCACCCGGGTTCTCCACCAGGAGCGAATCGTACACGGCACGCGCCGCATCGAATCGAGACGCAGAGGACAGCGCGGTCGCCTGTCCGCGGCGAGCATCAGCGTTGTCGGGAGCGATGGCGAGGAGCCGTTCGTAGCTCGAGAGCGAAGCATCGTATTGGCCGGACCAGGCGAGGAAGCGCGCGGTGGCTTCCAGGGCGGGAGGGTGATCCGGATGTTCATCCAGGAGTTCGCCCAACTCTCCCAGGGCATCCTCGATATCACCGCTCCACGCCGTGATACGGGCTCGGTCGACCCTCGCATCCAGATTGTCCGGATCGAGGCCGATGAGACGATCGAGGAGCGTGAGCGCCTCACCGTACTCCTCGGCCCACGACGTCATGATGGCCACCCTGTGCAGCGCCCTTGCGTTGTCCGGGTCGGTCCGGAGAATCGTCCGGTAGAGTTCGAGAGACCGGGGGTGATCGCCGGAGCGCCACGCCTCATCGGCTTCGACCGACTGGTCGGGCGGATCGGGAGCGCGCGCGACAACCCCCGATCGTGCCGCGAGGACCGGCGGCACCAGGGAGCTGAAGGTCTCCCGCATGACCTCGTAGACAGGCCTGGGCCGCTCCTCCCAATCCGGCTGTTCCCACGTCTCCCAGCTGAAGCGCGCTACCGAGGTCGACGAGGAGTCCCCCGCCGGCCAATGGCGCCACCCACCGTCCGCCTCCTGGAGTGCCATGACCACCCCGATGTCCTCCACGGTCTCCGTTCCCAGCACCCCGAAAAGTGAATCAGGCCAGGCTTCCGATCCTTCCGAGAGCCGCCAGCGCCCGTCGGGGGCGCGCTCGGCGCCGGCTGTATTCTCCCCAGGTCCCTGGAGAAGGCTTCGGCTGGAGGGATCGGTGAAGTTGAGCAGCATCCACGGAATGCGTACTTCGAGGAACCGCCTGTCCGGCGACCTCTCCCACAGACCGTCGGGAAGATTCCCCCCGGGAAGAACGCCGCGGTCGAATCCCACCGCGAGGAACTCATCACTGCCGCGGCTGAAGCGTCTTCGGTTCACGACGATGCGCAGGGAGTCGTACGCCCCGTCTTCGTTGGGCTCGGTGTAGAACGGAAGGTTGAACCGGGCTTCCTGACGACCCCGGAACATGCCGTCGGGCGGGTTCTCGATGTCGTAGATCATCCCTTGGCGCCCCGATGCCCGCTCCCCGACCGCCTCCAACCGGAAAGGGCTCGATGGAGGGTCGACCACGAGGCGAAGAGAGCTGCCGTCATCCTGCAGAGCGAATTCCAGCCCAACGGGCAATCTCGGACCCACGGCCCCCGGCCAGCGGAAGTCCCCTGCGTCCGGACGGATCAAGTCGAACCCGACATGGAGTACATCTCGCGCTTCACGGAGCGGGGTCTCCGCCATCAGCCAGAGATACGCCGCATCATGCGCGACCCGCAACGAACCTTCCTCGCCCTGGTAGAGGGGCTCGATCGCACCCCAGGACTCGAGCCGGGCGTCCATGGTCGCGCCGGCCAGCGGGGGCTCAGCCTCCATGGCCCACATGCCGTAGTGCTGCTCGGCGTCGAGGCGGTTGAGCCAAAGTCGGTTCCGGTCGGCCGGCAACTCGAAGTCGATGACAACCCAGTTCTTCTTGAACCACTCATCGACCCACGCGAACAGAATCCCACCTGCCATTCCCGACTCGGCGAGCTCCAGGGTCATCCGCCGGTCGACCTCGGCCATCTCTCGTTCTGTGAGACCGCCGTGGTGCCATCCCTGGGGCTGAAGGTGCGCGGCGGTGATCGAGGCAGGAACGCCGTACTCGGCGATGACCACAGGCATGCCGGTGTGGTGCCGCTTCAGGTCCTGCAGATACCCGAAGTAGTTCGAGCGGCCGAGGGACGAGGTGGCTTCGGCGTACTCTTCCTGGACCAGCATGAAGTCCGGGTAGTACGGGTACGCGTGATACGACGCGAACGTCCCCGCAGGAAATGCCTCTGTGGCCCAAACGAAATTGGGGTCCACGGACTCGGTGTCGTTGTCGTACTCCCCGGGCCGAATCGTAGGCTGCTCGCCACGCTCGCGGCGAAGCGCCATCTCCTCGTCGACGCTCGCTTCTGTCGGGTGGGACAGCGGGTCGAGCGTGGGCCAGTTGGTGTAGGCCACGGGTCTCTGCGAACGGTACGTCTCGGTCTCGTACGCAGTAATCTCCTCCATCGCCCTCCCCAACCAGGCATCCATCGGCCCCCCTCCCTCCACCGTCAAATAGCGGCCCCGGAACCCGGACTCGCCGGCGTGCATGGCTCCGAAGGCCCTGGTGCTGAAGGGTTCCCACTCTCTCCCGATGATGAAGGCCAGGGTCCACGGCGAGACATCCGCGACATAGTGGCCCCACGCATGACCCGGCTCGGGCGCGATGTCGGCCCTCCCGTGAAGCACGTCCACCACGCGCCGCATCTCACCGAAGAAGCCATCCTCGAAGCGAGCACCCGCGAAATCGTGATCCTCCGGGAGTTCAGTCCACACTCCGTGGATCAGCCAGAGCGGCTGTTCCGGGTGCCGTACGTTCCAATCCTGGAGAGCCCCGTAGAAGTGAGGAGGATGGATCGTGTAGACACGCACGGCGTTGGCGCTCATCGCGGCAATGGCCGCGATCCACTCCGCGTAGGTCGCCGAATCAGGAAACTCGCTCGGGTGCCTGCCCGGGAGCGCGGCTCCGAGGTTCACACCCTTGATGTAGAATGGCTCCCAGCCGCCGGGGCCCCGAACCTCGAAGCGCTCACCCGCCGTCCTGGCCGGGTAGGTCAGCGTGTCGGGGAGAACCAGCTCGGGGCGATCCGGGGGGGGACCCAGCGAAGGGGGCAGCCTCGACAGATAGTCGAGCGCCGTGGGGTGACCGGGGGCCAACTCCAACACACGGTCGAAGATCTGTTCAACCCGATCCAGCTCCCCTTCCCTCCACGCGAGCAGCCCCAGCCCGACCATTGCATCGACGCTGCCCGGATCGGCAGTCAGAACGGATTCGAACAACGACCTCGAATCGGCATGGGCCCCTGCCCGCAAGAGCGCGTAAGCCATCCCGGTCCGGGCGTACGAGTCCTCCGGACAACGGGCCACCGCCAAGTCGAACAGCCGCTCTGCCTCCGCGAGGCGCCCATCCCGGTAAGCCTCCCAACCTGCTTCGGCATCCGCCCCCGACGCCTGCGGGCAGGTCTCCTGCGCACCCAGCGCCCCCGCCGGACCGCCGGTGGTGAGAACGGCTGCGATGAGCAAGGCGCGGATCGTCAGCAGAGCCGAGGGCCTGCCCGCCAGCCCGGAACCGCCGGGGAGTCCCGATGTCGGGAGGGAGGCGTCATCCGGTGGCATGAAGGTGGCTGAGTCCTGACGGGGTGGGGTCTGCCGGAAGATTGGAGTCAACAAGTATAGAACGGATCAAGTCCCTGTATCTACCCGGTCTTCCCTGGAGCCGCGCCGCAGGGGGCCGCGGCTCAGACGACCGGAAGGTCCGGCTCCACGTGCTGCGCCCAGGCGAGCATGCCTCCGGCCAGGTTGGCGACGTCCGGGAAGCCGGCTCGAACCAAGCGACGGGCCGCCGCAAGGCTCCTCTGCCCGCTGCGGCAATAGACCACGATGGGTCGATCCCGGGGAATCTCGTCCAGGCGCCGATCCAGGTCGCCCATCGGGATCAGCGTTGCGCCGCGATCCTCCAGTGAACTCACGAGCCACTCCCATGGTTCACGGACGTCGACGAGGAACGGCGGGGCCGCCCCTTCCAGACTGAGTGCGACCGCCGCCGGGTCGACCTCCGGCACTACCGGACCGTGTGTGGGAGTGGTGGGCTGATCGGGGTCGGGGGCGATGCCGCAGAAGACTTCGTAGTCGATGAGCCCTCTCTGAGTCGGCTCGTCACCGCAGACCGGACAATCGGGGTTCCTGGCCACCCGAACTTCCCGCCACGTCGTCTCGAGGGCGTCGAACAGGAGGAGGCGCCCCGCCAGACCCTCTCCCACGCCCAGCAGGAGCTTCACCGTCTCCATGGCCTGCATGGACCCCACGATGCCGGGCAGCACCCCCATCACACCTCCTTCGGCGCAACTGGGCACCAAACCCGGCGGAGGCGGCTCGCGGAACAGGCATCGATAACAGGGGCCCCCGGGTTGGGCGAAGACAGAGACCTGGCCCTCCCACCGGAAGATCGAGCCGTAGACGTTGGGCTTGCCCAGCAAGACGCACGCGTCGTTGACGAGATAGCGCGTGGGGAAGTTGTCCGTTCCGTCCACGACCACATCGTACGCCGCGAGGATCTCGAGGGCGTTTTCGCCGGTCAGCCGCACCGGGTGTGGAACGACGTCCACGTGCGGGTTCACTTCCCGGAGCCGATCCACGGCGCTGTCCAACTTCGGCCGACCCACGTCACTGGTGCCGTGGAGCAGCTGCCGCTGCAGATTCGTTACATCGACCTCATCGAAATCGACGATCCCGAGAGTGCCGATCCCGGCCGCGGCGAGGTACATCGCCGATGGAGAGCCCAGTCCACCTGCCCCCACACAGAGCACCCGAGCTGACTTGAGCCTCTGTTGACCGTCGACGCCCACTTCCGGGAGAGCCAGGTGCCGGGCGTATCGGAGCAGTTCACTCCGGGAGAGGGTTGGATCGGTCATGATGGATTGCACCCCGACCCTCGGAGTCGGGTTCCCTAAGGCCTCACCGATTCGAGCAAACCCCCATCAGCCACCATCTGGAACCGTACGGCGTCGGCCTCCAATTCGGCGACGAGTTCCCCGTCGAGTCCGGCGGCACGCGCAACGTCGGCCAACTGCGCTGCGAGCACGTAGAAGTAGTAAGGGATGTTGAGTGTAGAGCGATCCTGCCAGATGGCCCGGTCCTTGATCCCCCTGAACTCATAGGTGTCGCGGTAGAGCGCCAGGCTCCGCTCCAGGTCGTAGGACTCGCCCCCGTATTCGGGAGACCCTTCGACCACCCCTTCCGGAGGGTCTCCATTCCGAGGCCGAAGCACCAGCTTGGCAGCCAGGCCCTGGCGCACGCCCCAGGGCCTGAGGCCCATCTGCGCCATGAGCCCCGCGGAGGATGCGAAATAGATGGGCCTCTCGTGTCCGGCGTCGTAAATGACCGAAAGCACCAACTGATGCTCCCGCGTCAGTCTCGTTCCCACCGGGTATGCCACGGCCAGCCCAGGTAGGGGCACGGTGAGTTCTTCGGTGAGTTCGGCATCCCGGACTTCATCCAGTTCATCTGGCGTCATGGCCAGGATGGGTCCAGTGGGCAGAGCCACACCATCGTCGTAGAGTCCCCTCGACTGAGCCGGGTCGAACGGCCGTTGCCGATCCGTCCCGGTCATCTCCGAAAGCTGCTTGGGGTACCAGGAGGTAAAGAGGTACTGGCCCACGACGACCGTCACGTCCTGGCGGATCCCCTCGACCTCCTGCAGATACCAGAGAGGGAAGGTGTCGTTGTCTCCGTTGGTGAAGAGCACGCCGTAGGGCTCGACGCTCATGAGCAAGTCGAACGCCCAGTCACGGGCGGCATAGTCGCCCGCCCGGCTCGCCCATCCCCAATTCAGCGTGAGCGGCAGCAATGCTGCGACCAGAAGCGGCGTCCCGAGCACGTCCCGCCACGGATGCTTCACGAGGGTCGACGCCGCACCCCACGCCCACCCCAGGCCGACCCCGGCCAGCATGCCCCACAGGATGAAGCCGCCGACGAAGAAGTAATCCCGCTCCCTGACTTCATGAGTCCCCGGCCCGGTCACCTCCGGCGCGAGCGAATACCCGAACTTGAAGTTCAGGTAGTAGACCAGACCGAACGTGAGCGTCAGCGCCAGAACGGCGAGGTATGCGGCCAGCACCCTGTCCGAACGGTAGGCCGCCCACAGGCCTGCCAGACCCAGCGCCAGGAACAGGAGAGTGAACGGTGTTCGCGGCCCCCCCGGGAGCGCCGAGGGGTCCAGTCCTCGCGACCACTGCCAATCGAAGTACTGATAGTAGTTGTGAAGCTGGCTCCGGAGCGGAGCCATTCGGTTCTTGAGGAAGTCGGGCTTCTGATACTGCTTGCGCTTGAGGTTGTCGGCGAGGGCCTGACACCCTGCGGCTCCGTTGCTGTAGACCGCCACGGCCGCGCCGGCGAAGGACCCGCAGATCGGGTCTCCTTCGTTGATGACAGGGTCCTGGGCAGCCCGGATCGGCAGGAAGAAATTCACGGAAAGCCCGACAACCAGCAGTGGAACGCCTCGCGCGAGGACACGCAGCCGAAACGGGGCTCTGGCGTCGCTGAGCAGCACGAAGACAGCCAACGCAGGGAGCGGAAGAACAGACATCAGGTGGCTCGTGGAACCGAGCGCCATCAGGAAGAGGGCGCCGAGAAGATATCGTTCGCTGCCTGGGAGGTGCCTTCGGTCCCGCCACAGGACGGCCAGCCAACTCACCCACGCGATGACCAACACGCTGAGCGTATAGACCTTTTCGTTGACGTTGGCCTGATTCCAAACGGTGAATGCGGTACAACCCAGCAGCGCCGCCGCGGCCGCCGCCACCCTGCCCCGCCACCCGGTGCCCAGATGGCTCTGCAGGATGCGATGTGCCACGAGAAAGAGCATCGCCCCGGCCCCCGCGCTCGTGGTCGCCGCGAAGAGGTTCACACGCACAGCCACCGGCAGGCCCAGCGGAGTTAGCAGAATGATCCAGGCCCTGGCGAGCAGCAGGAAGAGGGGATTACCCGGAGGGTGGGGAATGCCTAGGGTGTGCGCCGTCGCGATGTATTCACTGGTGTCCCAGAAGCTGGTGGTGGGCGCGAGCGTCACCACATAGAGGGCCAGAATGGACGCTCCCACCACCATGGCCGACCGGTAGGGCGGCCGATCAGCGCTCATGTCCTCTACTCCCCGCGATGCGGCACGCCATTTCTCGACGCGTCATGCAGCAGTTCCAGGACTCGATCGACCTCGCGTGGGAGATTGTAGATGTGGGTCGACAGCCGCATCCAGCCGTACCCGTACTCGCCAATGACCCGACTGCGCACCTTGGCCACACGCGACATGTGCGCCTGCAGATCGAGAGAATCGATCCCGTCCAGATGGAACGAGACCATGGCACAGCAGAGATCCTCGGCGATCGGTGTCATGACAGTGACTCCGGGGATATCCGCCAGACCCTGCTGGAGTCGGGCCCTCAGCCAGCGAATCCGCTCCTCGCTCCGCTCGGGACCGGTGGCCTGCAGGAACTCCACCGCTGCCAACAGCCCCGCCAGCCTCGATTCGTCGAACGTGCCGAGATGATTCAGGCGGTGGGCCCCGAGAGAGAGATCGTCCCAACCTCCGGACGCGAGCGTCGGCCAGAGCCTCTCCCGCCATCCCGAAGCGACGTAGAGAAGACCGGTGCCCTGCGGAGCGAGCATCCACTTGTGAGGTGAACTCGCGTAGAAGTCTCCCCCCAGCCGGGACAGGTCGACCTTCATCATCCCCGGTGGATGCGCGCCATCCAGAACCAGGACGATACCCGCCTCGCTGCAGCGGCGGGCCAACTCCTCGACGGGGAGAACCGTGCCGTTGGTGAACGTCACATGCGACAGGCTGATGACCTTCGTGCGAGGAGTCACCCGCTTCCAAACGGCATCGACGAGTACCCCGGAGTTGGCGGCCGGGGCCGGAAGGGAGGCGACGTCCAAGGTTGCCCCGGTCCGGGCTGTGATGAGCTTCCAGGGCTCGAGCCCACCGATGTGCTCATGGTCGGTGGTGAGAACGCCGTCCCCCGCCCCCAACTCGAGACCGTTGGCGACGAAGTTCATGGCTTCGGTGGTGTTACGAGGGAAGACATAACCCTCCGGATCTCCCCCCAGATAGCTCGCGACCGAGGCCTTGAGATCGTTCCAGTCGACCCCGGGCGGATACGTCGCGGCCACCCGCCGCGTGTGCTCGACCACCGCATCGACGACCACGCGGGGTGAGGGACCCAGCGTCCCGTTGTTGAGGTAGATCCGGTCATCCTCCAGGAGGAACTGACCGCGGACGTGCTCCCAGAACGCCTCGTCGTCAGGCGCTCCCCCGGACTCCAGCTCCCGGGCCAAGGCACCTACGGCGCGGGGCCAGGCGAGAGCGCCGCCGCCGACCAAAGCCACAAACGAGCGGCGATCCACCATGCTCCCGAGCCCCCGCCTTCCCTAGTTCCGCACTGCGATGAAGCTGATCTCCACCATGGCCCCGCCGACCAGAGCCGACACGGCGACGGTCTCCCTCGCGGGGGCGGCGGCGGGAAAGAACTCCCCATACACCGCATTCATCGCCTCGTAGTCCTCGACATCGGTCAAGTACACCGTGCCCTGGACGATGTCGTCGAAGTCCATTCCCAGTTCCTGCAGCAGCTCCCCGAACGACTCCATGACGTTGCGCGTCTCCGCGGCGGTGCGCCCCTGCGTCATCGACCGGGTTTCGTCGGTGGCTCCCACCTTGCCGGCGAACCAGAACATGTTCCCGACCTGTACGGCAGCGCTGTATGGCCTGCCCTCAGCGGGTCTGTGGGCGACCCGTTCCTGCCCTGCCAGCGGAGCGGCGAGAAGGCCTAGGAGGGCCAGAAGAAGCACGGATCGCATGATGATCCTCAATCTTGGGGGTGGCTACGGAACCGAAGCCGATCATGATCCTCCCCAGACCCGGGCGCAAGTTCGCGGGCGTCACGCTTCTCTGCCCCGCGCTACGTCATTCTCCGGCTAGCCATGCGTAACCGGCCGAGCATACCTTCAGGTATGCCAGCTGCCACTGCCCGAGCCATCCGATACGTCCGAACCTGGCTGTCGGACCAAGCCCGATTGGTCACCGAGGAACTTCAACTCGACCGGTCTGGGACCGCCGTGCCGGCCACGCTCATCAAGCCCGATACCGGAGGGCCGTGGCCCACGTGGATCGTCCTGCACGGCATCACCCGCCCCGGCAGGACCCACGCACAGCTGGTGCGCTTCACCCGCGCGGTAGCCTCGACCGGGTGCGCCGTGCTCATCCCCGAGGTTCCCGAGTGGCGGGAACTCGACCTGGCTCCCGGATTGACGGGCCCCACGATCCGCTCCGCGGTCGACGCGCTTCGGATGCGCGAGGACATCCGAGACGACCGGCTGGGTCTCTTCGGGTTCTCCTTCGGGGCGCCGCAGGCCCTCGCCGCGGCCGGAGATCCGGAAGTGGGTCGCCATCTCAATGCCGTGGTCGGGTTCGGGGGATACTGCGAACTGGAGCGCACCAATGTCTTCCACTTCACCGGAAAGCACGAGTGGAAGGGGAAGACCTACTTCACACGTCCGGACCCCTACGGACGCTGGATCGTGGGCGCGAACTACCTCACGGCCGTTTCCGGGTGCGAGGACATGGATGACGTGGCGAGAGCGCTTCGGCAGTTGGCGGCCAAGGCGGGCGACCTCGGCGTGTCGTCGCGGGATCCGCAGCTCGATCACGACCGGGAGACCCTGAGCCGGACGATGGCTCCCCGTCACAGGGAAGTGTTCGACCTCTTCGTGCCTCCCTCCGCGCTCGACCCCGATCCGGTGCGGGGTGAGGAGATGGCCCACGCCCTCTCGAGTGCGGCCCGACTCGCTGACCCTGCGGTCGAGCCCATGCCGAGGCTGAAGAAACTGCGTCTTCCTGTTCGGCTGCTCCACGGCAGGCACGACCGCCTGATTCCGTTCTCAGAGAGCCTCCGACTGCAGGAGGCCCTACCCCCGGAATCGAGTTCGCGCACTACGATCACACCCCTGTTCGCGCATTCCTCTCAAGACCGGTTTCCCGGACCCTGGCAGGGTCTAAAGGAATCGATGGTGTTCCTGCGCGCGATGCGGGGCGTCCTGCGCTTGGTCTGAAGCGGAGGGACGAGGGCGCTAGTTCAGGCCCAGGAGACTGCGGACAGCCTCCTTGACCTCGGGGTCCTTATCCTCTGAGGCGCTCTGCAGGAGCTTCTTGGCGTGGGGCGTGCCGATGCCGTGGAGCGCACGGTACGCAGCGATCCGCACTTCGGCGGGCGGCTTGGCGAAGAACGAGCCTACAGCCCGTTTCTCGATCGCCTGCACTGCCCCCGGATCACCCAACTGCCCGAGCGCCTGCAGGACCCCGACCGACACATCCGGATCCTCGTCCGACTCGAGAAGGCTGAGCAGAGGCTTGAGCGCGCGCTCGACCTTCAACTCCCCAGAAGCGACCGCGGCAGCCCGCCGTACGTCGGAATCCGGATCCTCGAGCATCCCGACCACCAGGATTCCCGCGTCTTCGCCCCCGACCTTGGCGAGCGCCAGGAGGGCCTCGCGGCGGACCCGCGCGTCGCCATGAGCGAGCGTACCGATGACGAGCTCTACCGGTCGGTCGCCCCCCACCTCACCAAGGATGGCGAGAGCGTTGCGCACCACGAACCAGCGGGGATCCTCCACCATGTCCTCGACGACCGCCATGCCGGTCTGGCCCATCGACACCATGCACTCCAGGAACGTCCGACGTGCGAATCGGTCGGTGGTTTCCGAGAGAGCGTCTGCGACCGCGGCCGCCATCTCCGGACCGACGCGCTGGCAGACCAGCATGAGTTCTGCCCGCCTGTCTTCCTCACGGCTGGCGCCCAGCTCACTGACCAGACGGCTGGCGGCTCCGGCGGAAACCAGGGAACGTGCCATGGCGATACAGGCCTCGTCCGGCGGATCGCCGGCGCGAAGCGCCAGGCTTTCGACCGCATCGGCAATTGGCTCGATCACACTCGCCTCGCGAAGCGCCACTACCTGCTCGCGCAGGGCTCGGCCCTGTCCCTCCCTCTCCAGAGGATCGGAGGCAAGGAACAGGTCGATCGCCCGAGCGAGCGCGTCGGGATCGGGATCGACCGCGGGTGGCGGCCGCTTGTCGACGTCCTCCCACACCAGGTCCTCGCCCCTCACGGCCGGGTTGGCCTCTGATGAACCTCCAGAAGTCGGCTCCACTTCGACCCCCGACGGCCCGACATCGGTACGAAGGTCGTCCGACCCAGCCGCCGGAGACGATTCCGACGCCTGGATATCGCCCTGGTCGGCCGCAGCGCCGCCACCCTCATCGAAGAGAGCGTCGATGGAACGAGCCAGGCCCTTGAGGTTCTTTTTTTGGTCCTCGGCGGACATACGCAACTTCCTTGAGAGCAGACGCCGATGCGGTGGCCGGTAATTTCGGACCCAATCTAGGCCCGAACGCCCTGCCAGCGCGAGAGAGAGTGCACCCGAGCGACTTGCCCGGCAATCAGCCCGCTCGGCATCTTCCTGCTCCCTCGAGAACAACCCGGAGACCCAGTCCATGCCTCGCATGCTACGAACCGCTTCCCTCGTGACACTGGCGCTGGCTTGCAGTGCAGCGTCTGCCGTCGCGCAGATCTCGACCGAGAGCCTGTCCCATCTGGCACCAAGGAACATCGGCCCGGCAACCATGAGCGGGCGAGTCGTCGACCTGGCGGTCGTGAACGCCGACCCGAAGGTGTTCTACCTCGCGTCGGCCACTGGCGGTGTGTGGAAGACCACGGACAACGGCGTGCGGTTCACGCCGGTCTTCGAGAAGGAGGCCGTGCACTCTGTTGGGGATATCGAAGTGCACCAAACCGACACCAGTGTGGTCTGGGTCGGTACCGGAGAACGCGCCAGCCGGCAGAGTTCGGGTTGGGGCGACGGGGTCTACAAGTCCGTGGACGGAGGCCGGACCTGGCGAAACATGGGCCTGCCGGAAAGCCGGCACATCGGCCGTATCGTCATGCACCCGGACGATTCGAATGTGGTATTCGTCGCAGCCATGGGGCACCTCTGGGGACCGAACGACGAGCGGGGCCTCTACAAGAGCAGCGACGGCGGCGAGACATGGACCCGAGTGCTGGCGGTCGACGAGCACACCGGGGCGGTGGACGTGGCCATCGACCCGCAGAATCCGGAGATCATGTTCGCGGCCATGTACCAGCGCCAGCGGCGGCCGTGGGGCTTCCACGGCGGAGGGCCGGGGAGCGGCCTGTACAAGTCCACCGATGGAGGAGAAAGCTGGAGCCTGCTCACCAACGCAGGAGTGGACAACGGCCTGCCTACAGGCGTCATCGGGCGCATCGGGATCACGATCTACGCTGCCGACCCGCGGATCGTCTACGTCAGCGTCGAGCAGGGCGAGCGATACAACGCATCCACGGCGTACGAGCAGACTGTTTCCGGCATCTTCAGATCCGATGACCACGGCGAGACGTGGACGTTCCAGAGTGAGTGGAACCCCAGGCCCATGTACGCCAGCCAGCCGCTCGTCGATCCCAACGACGATCAGCGACTCTACATGCTGAACGCCTACAGCTATTCCGACGACGGGGGCAGGACGTTCACGGTGCCGCGCGGCCACCGGACGCACGGCGATGACCGTTTCGTCTGGGTCGACCCGAACGACTCCGATCACGTCATGAAGGCGGACGACGGGGGTCTGGGCATCAGCTACGACAGGGGAGACCACTTCCTCTATGTGACGAGCCTGCCGCTCAGCCAGTACTACCGGGTCTCGGTAGACATGGCCCATCCGTACAACGTCTACGGTGGACTGCAGGACAACGGCAGCTGGGCTGGCCCGAACCAGGTCTACCGCGCCGAGGGAATCCTCAACGAGGACTGGATCCGATGGGGCGGTGGGGACGGGTTCCTCAATCTGGTGGACACCACCGACAACCGGACGCTCTACTCCGAGAGCCAATACCTGGGCCTCAACCGCAACGACCTCGTGACAGGTGAAACGAGGAACATCCGCCCGAATCAACCCGAGGGCTTCATCGGTGCCCGCAGGAACTGGACCACCTGGCCGGATCTCGGAAACCCCGAGCAGCGACTCGGCAACGCCATGCCGCCGGGAAACTGGGACGGACCGTTCATGATCAGCCCACATGACAACAACACCCTGTACGCAGGGCTCGACCAACTCTTCAAGAGCGTCGACCGCGGCGAAACGTGGACGGCGCTCGGCGATCTGACGACGGGGACCGACCGCAGAACCCTGGAAATCATGGGTCAGGAACCCGACTCGTTCACCCTGTCGCTGGACGACGGGATCCCGTACTGGCCCACCCTCACTCAGGTGGCAGAGTCGGAGTTCACGGCCGGGGTCCTCTACGTAGGTACGGACGACGGGCAGGTGCAGGTATCGACAGACGACGGGCTCACATGGACCAACGTGACAGAGCGGCTCCCCGGTATCCCGGACATGGTCTGGGTCAACGGGATTCACGCGTCGAAAGGTGTGGCAGGCCGTGTGTACGTGGCAGCCAACAACTACCGGAACGACGACTACGCGAACTACGCGTGGCGCTCCGACGACGACGGACGGACCTGGACCGCGATCACCGGCGACTTACCCCCTGAGCGGGTCGTGCGCGTGGTCAAGGAAGACCCGCGCAATCCCGACGTTCTGTATATGGGAACCGAGCTCGGTGGTTTCTGGTCCTGGAACCAGGGTGAGAACTGGGTAGAGCTGCGCGGAGGCATGCCCACGGCGGCCGTCAATGATCTGGTCGTGCACCCGCGCGACAACGACTTGGTGCTCGCTACGCATGGTAGAGGCGTCTGGATCCTAGATCAGCTGAGTGCGCTGCAGGAGATGACCCCTGCCATTGCCATGAAGCCCGCCCACCTCTTCTCCGTCAGCCCCGCAGAACAGATTCGTTACCGAAGGGAGAGGGCCCATACCGGCAACATGATCTTCGAGGGGGAGAACCCGCCGGACGGAGCAATCGTCGACTACTGGCTGGGCCAGGAGCACGACGGTGACGTGTCGATCACGGTGCATGATCCCGCCGGCCTCCAGGTCTCCTCGATTCGAGCCACCACGGATCCTGGAGTGAATCGCGTGGTATGGAATCTTCGACACGGGGCCGGGGCTGACAGCCGGTCCGGAGGCTTCGGTCAAAGTCGGGGGGGACCCCTGGTGGTACCCGGCACCTACACGATCAGACTCACCGCCGGCGACGAGACGATGGAGCAGCTCGTAGAGGTGAGAGAAGACCCGAGGATCGAGGTGGACCCGGCCGTGCGCCGACGCTGGACGGAGACTCTGCTCGATATCGGAGAACTCCGCTCCGGCGTGCAGGCCCTGGCCCGAGAGATCCGAGAGACGTATCGGGCGCTCGAGGAGGAGGAGACGGATCTGCCGAGTGACGATGAAGCTGCCCTCGGCAACCTGGTCCGCGAAGTGACGGAACTCATGAGCCGGATCGCCCGGCTCGAAGGTTCAGCGCAGGGATGGGTCGGACCGCTCTCGAGCGATCAGGATTCGCAAAGAGCGTTCTTCAGGCAGATGTACCGAACACTCACTGATGAATGGGACCTGGTTCGAGCACGGATTGGAGAATGACATGCCGGTATTTTTCCGAGTTCAGGGCGACGTGATCACCGTCACGGTCGATGGTGACTTCACCCCGGGGGAGCTGGCCCGGAAGGGGACGGAGGCCCTCGAGCACGAGAGGCTGCCGTCCAGGGTCGGCGTACTCCTGGACGTGAGTGGGGCCGCGGGAACAGACGCTTCGGAGGTCATCGACATGGCCCACGTGTTCGTGGAGCACGCCACAGAGGTGCCGCGGATCGCGGTCCTCGGGGCGGTCGAGACCACGACTGCGGCCGGCGTCGAAATCCGCGGCTTCTATCGCCGTGCCGAGGCGCTCGAGTGGCTGGCGGAAGCGTCGACGGGTTCCCCGTGAGGGTCGGAGGAATGGGCAGCCTACGCCCCGCCGGTGTGATCGTCCTGAGTACGCTGCTGGCATGCACGGCCGCACCGCTTCATGCACAATCGGTGGCTCAGGCTTTCGTGAATGTGAACGTGCTCCCGATGGATCGGGAGGCCATCGTCTCCAATCAGACTGTCCTCGTCGTGGACGGAGTCATCACTGAAGTCGGAGACGTTGGTGACATCGCGATTCCCGAGGGAGCCACGACCATCGACGGGACCGGGCGTTTTCTGATGCCGGGCCTGGCGGAGATGCACGCGCACGTGCCGCCATCCCCCGATCCGCCTCAGGACGTCCTGGAAGAGATTCTGTTCCTCTACGTCGCGAACGGGGTCACCACCATTCGAGGCATGCTGGGTCAGGCGTACCAGCTCGGGCTCGCCGAGAGACTGGACCGGGGTGAACTGCTCGGCCCCACCCTCTATGTCGGCGCGCCTTCGCTGAACGGGAACACCGCACCCGACCCCGCGACGGCGGAGCGTCTGGTGCGTGCACACCGCGCCGCCGGCTATCACCTGCAGAAGATCCACCCCGGGGTCTCCCTGGAAACCTGGAATCGAATGGCCTCCGTCGCGCACGAGGTCGGCATCACGTTCGGCGGACACGTGCCGGCGGACGTGGGCCTCGTGCACGCCCTCGAGACCGGCATGTCCACCGTGGACCATCTCGACGGGTACGTTCAAGCCGTCGCGTCCGATGACGTGGTGTCCCAGGTGAACACGGGTCAGGACATCAGCCTCGAAGGCCTGATCACGGGCGTGGACGAGCAGAAGATCGCGGAGATGGTGCAGCTGAGCTTGGACCACGATGTCTATGTAGTGCCCACCATGTACCTGTGGGAGAATCTTTACGGCACCGAGGATCCGGAACCGATGCTCTCGCTGCCCGAAATGCGCTATGTCTCCCAGGCGCAGAGGAACGCTTGGCGCAGGCAGGCCTCTGGCGGCCCACAGGGCAGCCCGGAGGTCCTCTACGCCTTCTTCGAGCTGCGCAAGCGGATCCTGAAGGATCTAGCTGATGCCGGAGTGGGGATCCTCATGGGAACGGACTCGCCCCAGATGTTCAACGTGCCCGGCTTCGCTCTCCATCGGGAGATCACGCTCATGGCCGAGGCGGGGATGACGAACTACCAGATCCTGAAGAGTGGCACCGCGTCGGTGTCCCGGTACGTGTCGGGTCACCTGGGACTGAACGGCGACTTCGGCACCGTGGCCGTGGGGAACCGCGCCGACCTGGTGCTGCTCGGCTCGAACCCCCTGGACGACCTCGGCAACCTCACGGACCGCGTGGGCGTGATGGTGCGAGGCCGGTGGCTGCCTCGCAGCGAAATCGACGAGGGACTCGCCAGGCTGGCGGAGAGGCATCGCACCAACGGAGACCACTGAAGCCCTCGGTTCGACGTAACGCGAGCGGTCAGGAGGCCCGGCCGCGATCCTCGGTGGGCGCGGGAAACGGAATCGGCACTTCCGGCATTTCATACGCGCCGGGGAAGTCGGCCCGCTCCTCCTTCTGCTTTCCGCTCCAGGCCTCGATGTCGATGCGGTAGGTGGAGGTCCGCTTCATCTCTTCGGGCGTGATTGCACGGTAGTCCCGCCCGGCCTCGAGGTGGGGGGCGTATCGCTCGAGCAGCATCTGCAGCCCTCTACGGGCCTCGTCCAGGTCTTCGACCACCCGCCCAGTGCCGAATACGACCACACCGGCGTACTCCACGCTGAATTCGAGAGCCTCGTCGGCGGGCAGCATGCGTCCCATGCCCGCCACCGAGAAGCAGACCTTCTCGTGGGCCTCGACGTTATCCCGGGTCCGACCTCTCCTCGCCGTGTGCAGATAGATGCAGTGTTCGTCCTCGTCATAGACGAACAGATTGGAATTGAGGAATGGCTGCCCGCTGGAGTCCACGGTGGCCAGGAATCCGATGGGGGCGACCTTCAGGTAGGCCCGGATCCAGGCGTCGTCCTTTCCCCGGTCCGGTCTTCTCGATCGGGCCCGTGGATCGACATTCGCGTCGCTCATCCCTCACTGCCGAGGTAATCGCGATGCAGCAGGGCCCGGTGGTGGAGTTCGTGCCCGGCCAACATCCAAGGCAGCGCCCGGACCCTGACCTCGTATCCGCTCGCGATGCCAGTCCGCATCCAGGCCGTCGCGTCGAACGAGTTGAACAGACGGATACTCGATGCCCTCGCCGCATCCCACTCGTCCGTCAGGTCCGCCAGGCCTCGGGCACCGGCGTTCGAGGTTTCGGCCCATTCGTCCTGCTCCATCGCAGGAAGAGGCGAGTTCGCGCCACGGGCAAACCACAGAGCCCGAAACGCAAAGAGCCGCTCCACATCGATGAGGTGCCCGACCACCTCCCGCACCGACCATTTTCCAGGCGCGTACCGGTACTCTTCCCTGTCGGCGGGGATGGCATCCAGAAGCGCCCTGGTCTCTACCCACTGTTCGGCGATCGTGACGGTGATATCGCCCTCGGGCACCCGATCGACGTAGGACCGATAGTACTCGTGATAGTCGGACACGTCCGGTCTTTGCTTCCTCATGACGCCAACCTCAGGGGTATGTGGGCACTCCGAGGAGTCGCGCGAAGCCTATGCGCCGACCCCACCGTCGAGGGCTTCGATCGTCGCGACCGACGGATCGCGCGTGCGCTGGAGCGTTCGGGCCACTGCCTCGGCCTCGCGCATCACGCGAAGAATGTTCTCCCCGGCCAACTTGGCCAGTTCGGTCTCGCTCCACCCGCGGCGGGACAACTCGGCGAACAGACGCGGATACGTGGAGACGTCCTCCAGGCCTACCGGCGTCGAGCTGATCCCGTCGAAATCCGAACCGATGCCGACGTGGTCGATGCCCGCCAGCGACGCCACGTGCTCGATGTGATCTGCGACGTCGGCGATCGTGGCCTCGTCGTTCGCCGTGAGAAAGCTGGGAACGAAGGTCACCATCACCACGCCGCCATTGTCGGGGAGGCGGCGAAGAACCTGGTCCGGGACATTCCGCGGGTGGTCTCGCCTGCCTTTGGTATCGGCATGCGACCAGATGACCGGGGCCTCAGCCACATCGAGTGCGTCATTCATCGTCTCGGGAGATGTGTGGGACAGGTCCACCAGCATTCCCAGCCGGTTCATCTCACGGACGACCTCCTCGCCGAAGCGGGTGAGGCCGCCGTGTCTCTGCTCGTCATTGGCCGAGTCCGCCCAGTCGAGCGTACCGTTGTGCGTGAGCGTCATGTAGCGCGCTCCGAGCGCGTGAAAGGCTCGAAGGGCTCCAAGAGAGTTCTCGATGGCGTGACCGCCCTCCATCCCGATCATGGAGGCGATCTTACCCCCCGCGTAGATCCGCTCGACGTCGGAGGCGTCGAGGGCCAGTTCGAAGACGTCCGGATAGCGCCGAATCATCTGGAGGACAATGTCCATCTCCTCCAGCTGGACCTTTGCCGCTCCCTCATCGGTGGCCGAAAAGGGAATGTACACGGACCAGAACTGAGCCCCTACCATACCGGCCCGCAGGCGCTCGATATCGGTGTGGAAGGGCGTCCGGTTTCGCAGGTTGTGCTCGGGAGCGTTCACGTCACGAGGCGAGGTCTCGCTTTCCCTGATCGCCCACGGGAGGTCGTTGTGACCGTCGATGAGGGGTGTCGAGGACAGCACCCGCATGGCCTTCGCCATGTGCGGATCATCTTGAGATGCAACGGGTCCGGCGCCCAGCGTGCTGCCGACGAGCAGCAGAACGGCAACTCTCTTCATGATGTAGGGGTTCCTTCGGAATGGTGGGGTGGCTTCTACTCTCCGCCCCGACGCATTCGGGCACGGATCTCCTCGAGGAGCCGGTTGGCCTCGTCGATCGCGGCAGTCATCTCAGCCGTAGCCGGGCTGACGGCGCTTCCCTGCTCGATGAAGTCTTCCAGCGCCGACACTGCGCTCCGGCCGGCACCCAGGAGATTCAACGTCCCCTCTGTGCGGTCGAAGGTCCGCTTCCGGCAAAGTCCCTGCTCGTACTGACCGAAGGCCAATGCTGCCGGGCGCTGAGCTGCGGGAAGGGCTTCGACTGCGTCCTCCAGTTCATCGAGCGCGTCGAGCCCGTCATCGACCCGACCCACGGCGCACTGGACACGCCCCAGATACCGATAGGCTTCAGGGTTCGGGACGTCGACGGCGACGGCCGCCTCCAGCGCGTCGAGCGCCGCCCCCATCTCAGCCAGATTGAGGTGGCTGACGCCGGCATTGACCATGCCTTGCTGATAGTCACGGGCATAGGCTCCCGACCCCGTCGGAGCCGGCATGCGACCGTACGCCGCCGCGGCATCGATCCAGCTCCCGCTGCGAAATGCGCGGTCGCCGTCCTGGAGTGCAGATCGGTCCAGGCCGGCATCCGGATCAGTGGGTACCGCTTCCGGCGCCGGGCCACTCGGACCCGGCTGAGCCGGGCGACTGCCGCCGGTTGCAGGCGTCACCGCTGCGCCCCGCTCCAGGCGGCGAGCCATGCGCACCGTGAACGGACCCGCAGAAGCTCCCCTCTGGACGGCGAGGACCGTATCGAGTCTGTGGTACGACCGAGCCTCGAGCCGAACCTCGACCACGAGACTGTCGGTCGCGACCTCGTGAGCGATACGGTATGGCTCCGCCGATGAGACAGCCTCCACCTCGGCAGCGTCCAACGTGATGGGCGTGCGCACGAGATAGCGGACCGTGAGCTGGCCGTCCGTCAGGGCGCCACCCGTGCCCGCATCGACGGCCTGGAAGACAACTTCGCTGGACTGTGCCGGACCCGTTGGCGCCCCTGCGAGGGGGCCGTCGGGATCACCGGAGCAACCAGTCGCCAGGGCGAGGAGAGCCGTAAGGGAAAGTCCGCATCGTGACATGGCACCCAAAGGACTGTCCCCAAGCCCCCGCGGCAAGTGGTGGTTCAGATTTGACCAGCCTCCCGAAGGACGGATACGTTCGTCTGATTATCCCCCGGGTCGGAGGCTCAGCAACCCGTGTCGAATCCCGACGAGCCCAAAAAGAAACCACCCCAGCCCACCGTGGCCTGGAATCCCGAGGACCTCCCGTTCTCGGAAGGCGAAGCGTCGCCCGAGGACGGAGCGACGGAGGAGCCGGAAAGCGCGCCAGCGCCTCCGGCAGGTGATCGCGGTACGCGACAGTCGCAGCCGACACTCGCGATCTCGCCTGAGGAGATGGCGGTGATGGAGGAGGTCCACGGCGACCACTCGCATGACCAAAGCGACGACGAGGACCCTCTCGTCGGCCAGTTGCTGCGCGGCAAATGGCGCGTCCTGAAGGTTCTGGGGGCGGGGAGCTTCGGCACCGTCTACAAGGTGAAGGACGAGGCCGGTGGCTGGATCGAGGCCCTCAAGATCCTCGCCGTCGATCGGATCAGCGGTTCCGAGGCCCAGGTGGCCAAGCAGCGCTTCCTTCGAGAAGCCCAGATCATGAAGCGACTGGGCACAGCATCGGCCCACATCGTCGGGCTCAGCACGTACGAGGAGGACCTGGAAGCAGGAATGGTCTACTTCCTCATGGAGCACGTGGACGGCAAGAGCCTCGCCGACGTGGTCGAGGAAGAGGGCCCCATGGAGGTCGATCGGGCCGTGCGCCTGGCACTCCAGGGCTGTGACGCTCTCATCGCCGCTCATGAGGGACCCGATGCGGTGGTTCACAGGGATCTCAAGCTCGAGAACCTCATGCTCACCGTCGACCGCGGCGGCGAGGAGATGGTCAAGGTTCTGGACTTCGGGATCGCGAAGCTCGCCGAAGGGGAGAAGGCAGAGACGCGTCTCACTACGGTCGGAACGCTGGGGACCCCGGGTTATGCGGCTCCCGAGCAGCTCAGGGCCGAAGAGGTCGACGGTCGCACCGACCTGTTCGCCTATGGCGTCATCCTCTACTCGCTGCTGACCGGGATCGATCCGTGGCTGGGGAATCCCGCAACGGTTCCGACCGATCAGATCTACGAGCTCATGGTGGCGACCGAGCGAGCCGAGGTCATCCCGTTCTCGGACGCCGGCGTCGACGTCCCGCCTGCGATGCAGAACGTGGTGCTCAAGCTGCTTCAGCGGGACGCCGCCGACCGCTACCAGTCGGCACGCGAGCTCAGGGACGCGCTCCGTCGGGTCGAAGCCGGCGCCGACACGGTGGACTCCGGTTCTCTCAGGGTGCTGACGGAAAAGGCGGGCATAGTGGTGCAGGTCCGCACAGGCAGACGCACTGTCGCCGAGGGCCCCACGCCGGTCGTTGCCAACGGGCTAGAGGCCGGCACGTACAAGGTCTTCGTCAAGGACGAGCGCTACGAGCCCGTCGAGACTTCGATCACGCTGATGGCGGGCGCGATGGAGGACCTTCAGGTGGTGGCGACGCCAAGGGAAACCGGGGTCGCGGCCACAGTGCGGCGCAAGACCGGCGTGATGGCGGCCGCCGGTATCGTCATCATCGCCGGCGGCGCGGCGGCATTCCTCCAGCCCTGGGGCCGGACCATGGACCTCGACGAGCTGAAGGGGAGAGCAGAGGCAGGCACGGTGTCGAGTGCCTTCCTCACTGAAGCGGGCATCCAGGGGAACCTGTCCCTGGGACCGATCCCGCTTCCGTATCAGGTCCCGCTCGACGGATCTGATCGCGCCGAAGTGTTGAGGGACCTGGAGGGCGCGGGGCTGGACGTGAACACTTCGTACGAGGTGGCTCGCCTGGTGGGCCTGGCTGCGGGCGCGCAGTCCGACAGTCGATATTTCGGAACCGAGGGCTCAGACGTCCGGAGCTACGCCGAGCTGGTCTCAGCTCTCGATCCCGAGAACTCCGAGGCCCGGTCTCTCTTCCTAAAGGTTGCAGAGCGCATGGCCTGGGAGGCAGAGGCCGCTCTCGAGGACGGATCTTCAGCTCAAGCACAGGAACTCGTAGCAGAATGTCTTGCGCTGGTACCGGAGCACCCGCGCTGCAGCGCAGCGGGGGGTTAGGCAGGCGTAGCGAAGAACCGCTGGACAACGGGGAGGGGACCGGGGCATTATCCCGGTGTGGTCAAACGATCGTCGTGGAGTTCCTCCGCCATGTCGGCGTTAGGGGAACCCCTAAACTGCAAGCGAGGGAAAAGGGAATGCCGAAGCTGACGCTCCTTCTGGGCCGGAAGACCATGCAGGTCTTCGACCTCGAGAAAGCATCCATCATCATCGGTCGGGACGAATCCGAGGCCGACGTGCTGATCGACAATCCGTCGGTTTCCAGGCGCCATACCGAGATCCGGCAGGAAGGGAGCGGCTGGGTGGTGGAGGACCTCGGCTCGTCCAATGGGACCTTCCTCGCCGGCGAGAAGATCAGCGGTCCGCAGAGGCTGGCCATCGGCGACGAGATCGGCCTCGGTAAGTTCTCAGTCGTCTTCGGCAAAGAGGTCGGAGAGGCTGAGAGCACGCGAATGGTCCCGCCCGCGGTCCCCGGCGTGGTCGGCGGCGCCGAGGGCACGATGCAGATCAAGTCGCACGAAGTGAAGGAGCTCCTGAAGGACGCGGAACGGAAGCGTCGGGCCCACATCGAATGGGAGTCCGGAGGGCAGCGTGGCCAGCATCAGCTGTCCGAGGCACCCGCGGCCCTGTTCGGCACGAGCGACCTCTGCGACATCCGGGTCCCCAAGGCGCCCAAGCACCACGTGATCGTGATACAGCGCAAAGCCGGATGTGAGGTACGGAACCTCCACGGATGGACGAAGATGAAGGTCGGGGGCGGTACTCGGAACCGCGCCACGCTCAAGGACGGCGATACCGCGGAGATCGGTGGGCTCAAGCTCACCTTCGTAGCCGAGATCGGCTGACCTTCAGGACCCCGGTCAAGCGGAGAGAGCCGCGCCCCGTCCGGGGGCGCGGCTCTCTTTCTATGGGGGGCCCGGACCGGATGTCAGTCGAATATCTTCTTCCACCAGGACTTGCCCTCGCCGGCCGAATCGGCAGGCTCTGCACCCACCTCCGGGTCGGGCTCCGGATCGGCCTCTGAGTCGGCGTCGGGTACATCGAACTCGATGGGCATGGTCCCGGCAGGCCGATCTCTCGGGACCTCGCCGAATTCCGCGATAGCCACCGTGATATTGTCGTCACTGCCCCGATCGTATGCCTCCGACACCAGGGACTGAGCTGCGCCACGGGGGCCACCGGACTTCATGAAGACCTCCAGCAGGTCTTCACTCCGAAGCGTCTTGTAGCACCCGTCCGAGCAGAGCATCACCGCGGTGTTCGGTTCGACGGACAACGGGCCGAACACGTCCGCCGTCACTTCGGCCTCGGTACCGATCGACTTCGTCAGCGCGTCCTTCCACTTCGACGAGAGCGCCTCTTCCTCCGGCTGGCCCCTCTTCATCGCCTCCGCGACGAAAGAATGATCCTCTGTGATCTGTTGGATACCCTCTCCGGTGATCAGGTAGGCACGACTGTCGCCAACGTTGGCGACCTCGTAGCCGTCACCGTCGAGGAGCATGGCAACCAGAGTGGTTCCCATGCCCGCCTTACCTGGCTCACGGGACTTCGAGTGCACAGCACGGTTGGCGAGCGCGAAGGCCTCGCCCAGCGGTGTCCCGTCCGTCACGGCCTCCACAAGCTTCTCCAACGCGAGTGCGCTGGCGACCTCACCGGCCGCGTGTCCGCCCATGCCGTCAGCTACCGCGACGAGCGTGCGTCCGTCCGGAAGCGTCTGCGTGAGAACTGAATCTTCCTGATAGGGTCTGAGGCCTGCGATCGACTCGGTCGCGAGCCGTGGCTTGTCGGACATCCGTCACACCTGACTGTTTTGAGGGTGAATCTGTAAACAGATAGGGAGCCGACCCCCCGGGAGCAAGGACGAGTCGTAGGTTTCCGTCGGGCCGGGCGTCCGGACGACATGGGCTGCACCTCGAGTATGCAGCCTCCCTGCATTCAACCGCACACCCCATGAGACACGGTCCGCCCGACACGCGCGGCTGTTCTGGACCGCGCACCCCTCAAGGTTCGTGGGGCTGCATCACGCGGACGAGATCCAGCGGATCGGCAGGCCGCGAGGCTCATCCTACCCTGGCGAACCCATACCTCAAGACCATATTTGAGGCACCGCTCGCCCGATCTGCTCAGGAGCAACCAATGGTCAGTCTCGCCGCGCTTTGGATCCCGATCCTGGTCGCCGCCGTCTTCGTGTTCGGCGCCAGTTCGCTCATCCACATGTTCCTGCCCTACCACAAGAAGGACTTCCGAGGCCTTCCCGATGAGGACGGCGTCCTCGGGGCACTCCGACAGTTCGACGTCCCGGCCGGAGACTACGTGTTCCCCTACGCCGGAGGGGACCCGGAGGTCATGAAGAGCGAAGAGTTCCGCGCAAAGGCAGCCGAAGGGCCGGCGGCTTTCATGACCGTGCTGCCTAAGGGGAATCCGTTCGCCATGGGCGCTCAGCTCACGCAGTGGTTCATATACTGTGTCCTCGTGAGCCTCGTCGCTGCCTATATCACGGGTCGGGCGGTGGCACCGGGCGGTGATTACCTGGAGGTGTTCCGCTTTGCCGGAGCCACGGCATTCTCGGCGTACGGACTGGGGATCGTGCAGAGGTCCATCTGGTTCCATCAGTCCTGGAGCACGACCCTCAAATCGCTGTTCGACAGCCTGGTCTACGGTTTGCTCACAGCAGGGGCCTTCGGGTGGCTGTGGCCTAGCTGACCGAATCCGGGGAACCCCCGGGCGTGGACTGGTCCGAGAGCAGCCTCTGATCGAAGTCGCGGCCCTCTCTGAGGCGCCGGACCTCGACCGCCAGGAGATCGATCTGGTCGGTGAGATCTTGAATCTGCACCCTCGGCCCCACGTCCGGGGCGAATCCCGCCTCCCTCAACTCCTTGACCAGGCTCTCCATGAAGGGCTTCAGCCCGTAGCGCAGGGTCAGGATGGTCGTCACGCCGACAATCGGCACCAGGAAGAGGCTGATGCCGAAGATTGGCACGAGAACCTCGAAGCCGCCCATAGATCCTCCCACTGATTCGGGTGTCGCCTAGGTAGTCCCGGAAGAGTGCACGCGAGACACCTCACCCCGCGAGCTGATGATGCCGCGGGATCATCCTCCGATGAGAGTCCCGTCATTCACTAGGTTTCCTTCATCCGTAAGGGTGCCGACGACGGTGAGCGTCTTCGAGGCAGGAATCCGGAACGTGCCCAGAAGGATCATGTTGCCCTGCACGGTGACGCTCTCGGTCATGGTCACGTCCGCGGACGAACCGATCTGGAGATCCTGGAAGCGGTACACTCTTGCCCCGCCCGCGTCGAGCAGGATCTGCTGCGGCGCCGAGCCGCTCAGGACGACCTGATGCGTACCGGAAGGAGCGAACGATGTGACCTTGGTGCCCAGCCAGCTGAAGTCTCCCTGAACCGACAGCCGTCCGGCCGTAAGCAGGCCCGTGGTGTTGCCGCCGCCGAAGCTGGCGTTCCCCTGGACCGTCAGATCCCCAGCCGCATCCGCCATGGTCAAGACGCCCCCGGCATCGACCGTCAAGTCGCCGACTATAGTCACGTCCTGGCCGTTGAGATCGAGATTGGCACTGGTCCCAACCACAGTCACGGCTCCATCTACCGTGAACCCGGTCTGGAGCGCGACTGCCGAGTCGAAGACCAGATCGGTGACGACCTGCAGGGGCAAACTCGGGGCGGGTCCGGAAACCACCGTCCGAGCGATCCTCCAGCGGCCACCGACCGCGTCGACGATATCTCCGAACGCCGTGACCGTTGTGACCGTATCAACCGGCGACCGGATGCCTCCCTGGAGAATCGTCGCGTCTCCCAAGATCGAGAGATCCGTTCTGAAGACGACCCCTTCCGGGTTGTCGACAACGACGTTCTGGAAGTTGTGCTGGTTCTGACCTGGGAAGTTCAGGAAGACGCTCTGCTCATTCGTGCCGTCGAAGATGACCGTATGGTTGCCGTCCGGATTGAACGTCTTGAACGACACGCTGATCGTGACGACGTCCCCGGAGATGTACATCACACCCTCCGACAACGCTCCGTCGGTAGCCCCGCCACCCAGAAGGAGATCACCCTCGACGTCCAGGGTGGCATCCGGGTCCTCCATGACGAGAACCGCACCGTTCTCCGTAGTCAGATCTCCGGAGACGATCACTTCCTCAGCACCGAGATCGAAGGTGGAGGTCGTTCCGTCGATGGTGACGCTCCCGTCGACGGTGACGCTGCCACCGGCCGTGGTCGAACCGGTGACCAGAAGGTTCGGAACGGTACCGCTGATGCTCGCGTCAGCCCCGCTCATCTCCACCGTACCCGTGCCCGTGATCGTCCCACTCGAGAGCAGGTCGTCGCCGACGGTCAGGTTGAAGGAGCCGATATCCAGCTCGGCACCTTCCTCGATCACCAGTGTGCCGATGGTGAAGTCACCGGTGAGCGTCGGAGTGAACTCCGAATCCGCTGAGATCACGAGTGTGTCCGTGGGTCCTGGGACCCCGGCAGGCTCCCAGTTGGCCGGATCGAGCAGATCACCTGAGACCGCCCCAGTGAACGTCCGCGTCGCAGCGTCAGAGGTGATGGTCACCGAGGCGCTTCCTGTGATGCCACCCGCCGTCGCGTCCACCGTAGTCGTACCATCGCCAACCGGACTGACGAATCCAGTTCCGTCGACGGTCACCACGGCCGTGTTGTTCGACGTCCAGGTGATCGTCACATCACTGACCGGGGTCCCACCCGCGTCGCTCGCCACGGCAGAGAGTCTCACGCCCACCGCAGTTGCATCCATGACCACGGACGCAGGTGACACGACGACGGTCGTCACTACCTGGGAGACAACCACCGTAACCGTGTCGGCAAAGAGACCGGCTGTCGCCACGATCTGAGCCGTGCCGTCTTCGAAGGCCGTAACCAGGCCTGAGCCCGCGTCCACGCGCGCCACGACAGGCGAGAGCGAGGTCCATGCCACGGCGGTTTCAGTCGGATTGCCAAGCGCGTCGGTCGTGGCTGCGGTCAACTGTACCGTCGAACCGATGGAAGTCAGTGTCGACGTCGTCGGCGTCACTACGATGCTCGCCACGGCCTGCGCGACCGTCACCGTCACCGCATCCGATGTCACCCCGCCCGCCGTCGCCGTGATGTTCGTCGAACCATCCGCGACCGCCGTCACCAGGCCGTCCGTGCTCACCGTCGCTGCACTCTCGTTCGACGACGCCCAGGTGAAGGCCGTCACCGACGCCACCACGGCGTCCCGCGCGTCGTAGGCCGTGGCGGTCAGCTGCGCCGTCTCACCCAGGGACGTGAGCGTGGCCGAAGCCGGCGTCACATCGATTCTCGTGACCGCCTGGGCCACCGTCACCGCCACCACGTTCGAGGTCACCCCGTCCGCCGTCGCCGTGATGTTCGTCGAGCCGTCCGCGACCGCCGTCACCAGACCGGTGGTGCTCACCGTCGCTGCACTCTCGTTCGTCGACACCCACGTGTACGTCGTCACCGACGCCACCGCCGTACCCAGCGCGTCGAGCGCCGTCGCCGTCAGCTGTGCCGTTTCACCCAGGGACGTCAGCGTCGCCGTGGTGGGCGTTACGCCGATGCTCG
>JBDHIL010000074.1:0-4415 GCA_039587465.1 Gemmatimonadota bacterium
GCCGAGCGAGACTATCCGCCCCACACCCCCCGCAAATACCGCTCCGGCCCATTCAGGAAGTCGCGTACCAGGTGAACGGCCTCCAGATCCTCGAAGTCCACCGCCCGTACCGGCACCTCATCGAAGCTCAGGATCGTCGGGCCGGGCTCCTCCATGGTGTACAACAGCTCCTGCGGTGCCAACCGGGAAGCGAAAAGGCGCAGGAACGCCTCCCCGTGCGAAGCAGCGTCAGGGTACTCTCCGGGGGGAGCAGCGCCCCCGCGCCCGATTCGCCATCTCCGCCTGTGGCTGTGCAAGGCGCGGTCGAGCCGGCGTTCGATCACGTCCCCATCGGCGACATGGAATGCACGGCGTGCCACAATCCGGAGCGCATGGAGGGGGTGACCTGGACGTTCACGCTCACGCTGCCCGGTGGTGAAGCGGAACGAACGGCCACGTTCCCGCACGTCAAGCACGCTCCTTTGGGGTGCGAGACGTGTCACGGACGTCCCCCCGCGCCGGTGCAGGAGGACTTCACCTGCGGCTGGACCTGCCATACACCCCACCTCCAGGCAGCAGAGATCGACTGTCGCAACTGCCACAACCCTCCACCCCAATGGGCCCACGAGTATGGTGTCGTCCACCTGGGGTGCAGTGGGTCGCTGTGTCATTCGATTCCAATCGAGGATCACCTCCCCTGGCGCCGGCCACTCTGCATGGCGTGTCACCAGGACCTGGAAGCCTACATACCGGAGGTCGGAGCCTCGGCCCAGCGCTTCGCTGCACAACTCGGAGCCTTCTCGGACCCGGAGCGGGCGCAGGCCCTGCTGGGGCTGGCATCGAGCGCCGGACTCGACGCTCGGCTGGTCACGGTATCGGGGAGTCCGCTGATCCGTGTGAGGGTCGGGCTCTTCGACTCCGAGATGGGTGCTGCTGAAGTCCTGCGTCAGATCGAGGAACTCGGGCTTCCGGCCGCGTTGGTTCGTGACGCACGGCGCGAGTTGCCGATTCCCAGGTAGCGCAGCCGAGCACCATTCGGCTCAACCAGTGGCACGACGCGCCCTGCCCGCACTACCTTGGCCATCAGACACCGAGGTAACCGGAGCGGCACTCAACCAAGAAGAGCCGAATGGAGACCGACCGCACGATCCTCTTTGCCGACGTCTGCGACAGCACCGGGATCACCGAGGCAATGGGCGACGTCGCCTCCCGGAAGTACATCGCGGCCGTCCTGAGCGAACTGGAGGGCGTCACAGCCCGCTCGGGAGGGGTCGTCGTCAAGACGATCGGTGACGAGATCATGTGTGCGTTCGAGCACCCCCCCCAGGCCCTGTCGGCGGCCGTCGACATGCAGCGGGCGATGGCTGCTCGCCCCCCGGTGAACGGCATATTGTCTCGGATCAAGATCGGGGTTCATTCCGGCCCCGTTCTCCTCGAGCGAGAGGACGTGTTCGGCGATGTCGTCAACGTGGCGGCACGCATCGTCGCACTGGCGGCTGCCGAGCAGGTGCTGACGACAGGCGACACCTTGGACGGCCTCACCATCCACGACGTTCCCTTCCGCAGCCTCGGTCGGCACCACGTGAGGGGGCGGGATGAGGGTCTGCACCTCTGTGAGGTCCTCTGGAGGGGCGACACATCGACGTTGACTGCGGTCGCGCCCAAGCTCGAAGCGCTGCCGACGCCGGAAATCGCGTTCCGCATGGGAGATCAGGCCCTTCGCATGACCGCGGACTCCACTGAGCCGATCACTCTGGGCCGGGGCGGCGAGTGCTCCATCGTCGTTCCAGGGGACTCGGCCTCACGAGCTCACGCGAAGGTGGTGAGGAGGGCCGGGCGCTTCTATCTGGAGGATCACAGCACCAACGGTACCTACATGAAGCCGCACGACGGAAACGAGATCTTCGTCCACCGCGATCAGGTGCTTCTCCAGGGCGCCGGACGGATCCGACTGGGCGAGCCGATCTCCATCAAGAGTCCGCTCGATATCGAGTTCGAGACCGTATACCGCGATCCACCCAATCCCGCGTAGCCCTGCCCTAATGTCCGAGTCGGTAGCCTGTCACTCGTGTGGAAGCACCTTCGCGAAGGGGGACCGATTTTGCCCAAAATGCGGCACGTCCGCGGAAATGGGACCTGACACGTCGGAAGGCCTCGAAGATCGGGAGTCGGAAACCAATCCCACGGTCTGCGTGAACTGCTCGGCCACCATGGCTCGAGACGATCGCTTCTGTCCGAAATGCGGTACGTCCCGCCCCGAGAATCCCACGGTCGTATCCCACGTTTCTGTGAGAAACGCGCAGGCCGCACATCTCGCGGAGGCGACTGCCGGAGAGTTCGAGATCATGCGCCAGCTGGGTCTCGGCGCCATGGGTGCCGTGTACCTGGCCAAGGACGTGGCGCTCAACCGACACGTCGCGATCAAGGTGATCGCCTCGAACCTGCTGCAGGACAACAGCATGGTGTCCCGGTTCCGGCTGGAGGCGCAAACGGTCGCGTCGCTGCGGCACCCCAACATCGTCAACGTTCACGCCGTCCGGCAGGTCGACGACCTCCACTTCTTCGTGATGGATTTCATCGATGGGCCGCCGCTGCGGACCATCGTGAAGACCCACGCCCCGCTCGAGATCCCGATCGTTCAGGCGATCCTGTATCAGGTCGGCTCGGCACTGGACTACGCCCACCGCACCGGAGCGGGCGTGATCCACCGTGATATCAAACCCGCAAACATCATGGTGGACCTGCAGGGCGATGCGTTCGTCACGGACTTCGGCATCTCCAAGATCGCCGAGTCACAGACCGGGCTCACGCAGACGGGCGCGACGATCGGCACACCGGAGTACATGAGTCCCGAGCAGTGCCGAGGTGAGGCACTCACGGGGGCGTCGGACCAGTACGCCGTCGGCATCGTCGCGTACGAGATGATCTGTGGTAACACCCCCTTCACGGGGTCGCAGTACTTCATCATGGTGGCGCATACGTCGGAGGAGCCGAAGCCGATCTCGGACGTCCGGCCCGACTGCCCTGCCCACGTCGCCGCCGCGGTCCATCGGATGTTGGCGAAGGATCCCAGCGACCGTTGGCCCGATCTCGAAGCGGCGATGGCCGCTATGGGCGGCGCGCCCATGGGCTACCGTGACCCGGTCCGAGTGCACATCACGGCCCTGGCCGGCTCGACCGCCGAGCTGAGGGCCCTCGACACCGCGCCACCGCTGAGCCCTGTTCCGGGCAGGTCTTCGACCGAGACGGCAACGTCCGTCACGGTGCTTGGGCTCCCGACGCGCATCGAGGTCGGAGACGTGTTCACCCTCGCGGCAGACGTCCGCGACGCCAGACAGGGCTCCGTGCCGGGCTCCGTCGTGACTTGGGCCAGCACCGATCCGCAGATCGCCGCGGTCACGGCCGGGCGGGTTGAGGCTCTCGTGCCTGGCAACGCCGTAATCACCGCCGCAGTAGGGAGTATCAACCATTCGGTTTCGGTCATGGTGGCAGAGGCCTCGACAGCCGAGGTGAGTGTGGATCCGCCCTCAGCGGAACTGGACTCGGGAGAGAGCCTCCGACTCACCGCATCGATAAGGGATAGGCACGGCGGGGCGCTGGATCGTCCCGTGCGCTGGCTCACCAGCGATGCCACCATCGCGTCGGTCAGCCGAGACGGCGATGTCGCGGCGACGGGCAGCGGCGTGGTCACGATCACCGCAGACAGCGAAGGCATGACGGGAACTGCGGAGATCATGGTTCGCGCGACCGGCGAAAGGGCTCCGGTTGGGGTCGCCGCGGTCGCCGCGAGCTCATCGAGGTCCCTGCATCCGATGACGATCGCCATCGGGATCCTGGGAACCGGCGCCGTGGGCGTGTGGGCCCTCATGAATTTCGGGCTCTTGGGTGCGGGCGCGCCCGAGGGCCCTGCGGTTGCAGTCGTAGAAGCAGTCGAACTGGATCCGCTCCCGGACACGATTCAGGTCGGCGACAGCCTGCAGCTGACCGCCCGCCCGAGGGACGCAGCTGGAGCCGAACTGTTGGATCGCACGGTGGCTTGGGACTCGGACCTTCCCCAGGTCGCCAATGTCCTCGACGGGGGACTTCTGGTCGCGCTCTCCGGGGGTTCCGTAACCCTCTCGGCCACGATCGAGGGAGTTCAGGCGCTGGCGACAGTCGTGGTCTCCGATGAGGCCGCAGGCGCCGACCCGAGCGAGGCGATGGGAGAAGGATCCACTGCCGAGCTCGCTGGTGAAACGACTATCCCGACGGTGGAGGCCGAGGAGCCCGGTGCGGGTGTGGAGAGCGAGGACCCCTCCAACCAACCGGCCGAGCAGCGGACCCCGGCCCGACCCCGCCCGGCCGATCTTCGACTCGGTGGCGCGCAGAACCCGTTACTCGAAGGCCAGAGCCGAACCCTGACCGTGGACGTGCTGTCTGAAGACGGGGCCCGGATG
>JBDHIL010000042.1:0-19006 GCA_039587465.1 Gemmatimonadota bacterium
GTGAGATCCACCTCGATGGCCGCGTTGATCGAAATCATCTTGTCGTTCTGGGCGATGATGAACGGATCGTTCGTGTACTCCGTCGGGTGGAACTCGACCAGGGGATTGTTGTCCAGGAAGTCGTAGAGCCGGCGCGATCCCATGACGAAGCTCGCGATGATCTTGCCGCGGTGCAGTGTCTTGGCGGCGTTGGTCACGATGCCCTTTTCGATCAGTGGAATCAGCCCGTCGCTGAACATCTCCGTGTGGATCCCGAGGTCCTTGAATTCGTCGAGGTAATGCAGGACCGAATCGGGGATGGTGCCGATCCCCAGCTGCAGGGTCGCCCGATCCTCGATCAGGTTGGCGACATGGCGGGCGATGCGGCTTGCGATCTCGTCAGGCTGCCCCTGCGGTGCTTCGAGGATCGGCCTGTCGCTGGGTACCAGCAGGTCGATGTCACGGACGTGGATGAAGCAGTCCCCGAGGGCGCGGGGCATCTTTGAATTGACCTCTGCGATGACGACGGTCGCGCTCTCGGCAGCGGACTTCACGATATCCGTCGAAACTCCGTAGCTGCAGTACCCGTGCTCGTCGGGCGGGCTCACCTCGATGAGGGCCACGTCGATGACGACGCGGCCACTCCGAAACTGAGCGGGGATCTCGGACAGGAAGATGGGCGTGTAATCCGCCCGTCCCTCCGCCACGGCCTCCCTGACATTGGGGCCGATGAAGTAGGCGTTGTGGCGAAAGTGGTCGCCGAGTTTCGGCTCGGCGTAGGTGGCGACACCCAGCGTGAGAATGTGTACGATCTCGGTATCGCGCAGACCCGGCTGGGCGGACAGAGCCTCCACCAGTGTCTGGGGCTCGGCAGCGCCGCTGCCGATGAAGACCCGCTGGCCGGGCCGCACGATGGATACCGCCTGTTCGGCGGTCTTCACCTTGTTGGCGTAGCGCTCCTGCCAAGGGGAACCGCTACCGGCACTCATTGCACGTCCGTCCAGCGTTCGACGTCTTCGGGAGCCAGCCACAGGCGGGCCGGGGGAGAGCCTGAAACGTGCTGAAACCTAACGAAAGAGGCTCACTCCTGGGCCGACTTCATGCCGGAACGGAGGTCCTCTCCGGTAGGTCCTGCGAGAGCCTCCGAGTCCTGGCAGGGCGCCGGCACCCGGCGGTGACCGCGGGTGCCGGCGCCTCCACCCTGAACGCTCGGGCCGCTAGCGGCCGACGAGAGCGTTGAAGAGGAACTTGTAGGTCCCGTCCGTCTGAGCCCGGTGCTGTGTGCGGAAGCCAATGAGCACCACTTCCCCCGCACCATGCTCCACGGCGAGCATAGCGGCCCGGTTGGCGATGAGGCCCTCTCCGTCGAGCTGTCCGCTCTGCAGGATATCGTGATCGATATAGCTCGCCACGCGGGAGGCCGCCTCGGCTTCGTACCCCCCGACCTCGTAGACTTGGTTGTCACCGAAGAACAGGAGGAGCGCCTCTTCGGGCATTCCCCAGGCCAGTGGATGATCCGTGTTGACCTTGGCCTTCAGGGTTGAGCCGGCGGCCCAGAAGTCTGTCCTGGGAACCCCGTCGATGATGTCGCGCACCGGAAGCTCGAACCCCTCGATCGGCAGTTCGCCGGCACCCCCGAACGTGACGAGACGTCCACCCGCCTGGACGAAGGCGTCGAGCGCCTCCACACCCTCGTCACCGAACCCGGACCGATAGCCCGGCGGAATGGCTGCCGAGCCGCCGCGGGCAGCTTCGTCACCCTTCATTCGCGACAGGGTCTGCTCGGTGAGGATGATGACGTCGTAGTCGTCACCGAGATCGCCGTCGGCGATGGCGTCGGCGTCCAGAGTCGTGTAGGTGAACGAGTACTGCTCGAGCAGGAGGCGGGTCCATCCCTCGTCCATGTTGCCGCCGTAGGGTTGGTACATGCCGACCCGCAGGCGCGTCGCTTCCGGCGCGAACTCGTCTCCTGCATCGACGTTCATGGGATGGAACGGGACCCCTGTCTCGGTGGCGATACGCCGGACGACGGACTCGGGCGCCTCCGGGATCCAGAAGTCCCCGGCAGCATGCGGTCCGTGATCTTGCACGAATCGGTGAACCGTGGCGCCCTCGTCCCAGAGCATGTTCACGGCGCGGAAGGCGTCGTTGAAGTTGCCCGGGATGTGGTAGCCCTCACTGCCCGCGCTCACGGGCCCCTCTGGGGTCAAGTTCTCCTCCACGATGGTCATTTCGGCCGCGGGAAGGTCTCCCGCAGGGTGCGCCTTGACCCCCATGAACTCTGCCAGGACGTCGGCGGACATGTCGTAGGGCCGGATCGGACTGCCGTCCGGGTTGCGGGTATAGGAATTCTGGGGGTAGTAGGTCTGACCCAGGAGCCAGCGGATGACTCCCCGCTTGGGTTGGGCCGTGGAGACCATGAACGAGCCCTCCGGATAGGCGCGGCCTTCGTGTACGAACGGCGAGGTCGCCCTGTGCACCTCGATCCCTTGGCCCAGAAGCTTGTTCACCATCTTCTGGACGGTGAGGGGGTCGTGCTGGTCGATGGGGATCATGTACGCACGGGTATCGCTTTCCATGCCCCGCTGTGTCTGCCGGCTCGCCTTGAGGTACGAGTTGTGCAGCACCCTCTCCCGATTCCGGGCAGCCAGGTCGAGTGCTTCGAAGGTCGCGATCTTCTGGTTCACCACCATGTCGCGCACGGTCCACCACCCACCTTCCCAGGGGTTGGGGAACGTCGTCTGCGCTTCGTACTCGGGAAGCTGCCGTGTGCCGCCCAACTGCTCGGGTTGCACATAGAGGGGCGTCGCCAGTCGCGCGCTGGCCGACTCGGTGAGCATGCCGGCGATGTTGTGGAACGGCGTGATCCAGTGAAACCCGAAGTGTCCCCATCCGGAGTACTGGGCGGCGTTCACGATGCCTGCGCGGTTCTCGCTCTCCAGGCCGTAGGCTATCTGGGCCCCGTACCACGCCATCTCTCGCCACACCAGCGGATCGCCGTCGGGCCGGATCGGCTCGGCGTAGGGCGGCACGTACATGCGGGCACCGAACGCCCCCATCTGGTGGTGGTCGATGTACGCCTGCGGTATCCACTCTCGGAACATGATCTCGGCTCCGTACTGGGACTCGACCGTGTTCTGTGTGAATGCGTCGCGATTGTTGTCGTGACCGATGTAGTGGTGATACAGCACGGGCAGCCCCGTGGCTTCGAACTCCGTGCCCACCCACCGGTTGTACCAGTCGGTGACGATGATCTCACCGTCGGGATTGAAGCAGGGGATCTGAATGGCGACCGTCTCATCCAGGATGCGCAGCATCTCCGGATCGTTCCGTGTGGCCATCTCGTAGATGATCTCGGCGGAAGCCTGGCTGGCAGCGACCTCCGTCGAGTGGAGTCCGTACGACTGGACCAGGATTGCCTTGCCCATCGCCACGGCCCGGTCGACCTCCGCTTGCGGCACGCCCCGAGGATCCTGGAGCGTGGCGTTCATGGCCTTGATCTCGTCCAGGTTCGCCAGGTTCTCGGGCGACGAGACGAAGATCACCAGAAACGGATTGCCCAGGGTACTCTGGCCCACGGTGCGCACGTCGATCCGGTCGCTGGCCTCACCGATCAGCTCGTAGTACTCCACGAGCCGGTCCCAGCGGGCGAGCTTGCGGTCGGCTCCCATCTGATGACCGAAGAACTCCTCGGGCGACGGAATCTCCTGCGCACGCAGGGCAGGGGCGCTCAGTACGAGGACGAGTGCGAAGAGCTTGATGAAGCGGAGGGGGTACAGGGCGACGTTTCTCATGGATTCTCCGGCCATAAGCAGATCTTCAGAGAAGTCAGGAAGATCTCCAGCGACGGTGCGGACAGCGTTCGAGGCATAGTGCCGGAGCCGACGGGGCCTGTCCAGCCGACGCCGGGGACAGGTTGGCTGAGTGCTGTTTGCCGTCTACGCGACGGTCGGCCACTTTGCGTCCTCCAAGCCTGGCAGAAGCCCCTCTCCATCCGGCTCGCGAGCCGGAGACATCCCCGCGGAGCCCTCCCATGTACTGCGTTGTCACCTGGGACATCGATGCCGGTACCCGTCGCTCCGTTTCGATCGAGGCTGAGGCCATCGAAGCGTGCGGCGGTCGGTTGACCTGTGAGATCTACCGCGGAGTCCGGATCGTGCGTATAAGCAGCACGACCGACTTCATGCTCGTGCACGAGGCGTTGGCCCGGGTCGAGAGTGACCATGTGGGCCTGTTCCGCTATGCGGCATGGGCCTTGAGGAGCGGATCTCCGATGCGCAGCAGCGTGGGCTTCGACCGCGAACTGGCCCGCGAGGTCATCGTTGGCTGACGCGGCCCTGAGGTCTGCGGTGTGCGGGGTGGTGCTCTCGGTCATCCCCTGCCTCGGATCCGCTCAGGAGCCCGACCCGGACTGGGTAAGGTCCTTCTACAATCTGGAGCGAAGCCACATCTCTCACCCCCCCGGTCAGGGCCTCGTCTTCGAGGCTCAACTGGCTCCCCAGATCGTCGTGGCCCAGACACTCAACGGTATCTTCGCCTCCGGTCTGGTGGCCGCCGACAGGGGGCCACACTGGGGATACGGGGTGGTGCTGTCCCCCATGGTGCGGCTGCGGATGATCGACGAGGCGTCCCAGCCGGTCCGCACTCCCTCCTACATGCCACACGGAGTCCTGCAGTTGTTCCGCGTGAGAAACCTCGGTGGAGGTGCGCGGGAGTCCCGGCTTCGCCGGGGCCCGTTCGAGACATGGACCCTTCAGGCGACGCTGTCCCACCACTCCAATGGCCAGGATGGATGCCTCTACTCGTCGCAGAGTATCACTCTCGCGGCAGACGGATCTGCGGCCTGTCAGTTCCTCTCCGGTCTCGGCCCCGACCCCACGACCCTCAACGTGTCCGACGGGAGCTTCTCGACCAACTTCGTTCGGAGCGGCCTCTTCTACCGGCGCCTCTACCTCGGCGGGGATGAGGGTCCCGCCGGGGTGGACGACGCGGTGGGAGGAACGTGGTATGCAGGCGCCACGGTCGAGGCCCATCGGTCATTTCTGGTGGACTGGATGCCCGGGAAGATCCCGCCCGATCAGCAGGAATTGTACGGATCGTGGCGGTGGCGGCTCCTGGCGGGCTTGGCCCTCAGGGATGGGGGACGCCTGTCGGGCGGGCACTTCATCGATGTGGTGTTCGAGCGGTACCCGGATGCGGCCGACGTCCTCACCAAGTGGTCGTTCTCGGCCGAGTACATCCGCAGCTTCGAACGATTCGGCGGGTGGGGCCTCTATGCCAGGTACTTCACCGGACAGGACTACTACAACCTCGGATTCGGGAGAAAACTGAATCGCTTCAGCGTGGGGTTCGCCTGGGTCCAGGAGAGATTCCAGACGCTGGGAGGCGCGGCCCTGGCCCCGTCGCGGTGATGCGTCCAGGAACCTTTCCGACGCATCCTTCCGGGCGTAGCATGCGTGACCTTTGTCTGCCGATTCCGACCCCTGAGGATTTCATGGCCGCCAAGAAAGACTCCGTACACCGCCGGGATTTCATTCGCCGTTCATTCGCCGCCGGTGCCGGCGCCGCCGCCCTGGGCCGTGTTCCGGATCTGGAGTCCTTCCGGCCCCCCGTCGGGGCAGGAACGCCGGTGATGATCACCAGCCACAACAATGCGGCCGGACTGGAAGCGGCCCGCGCATCCTGGGAGATCCTGTCCGGAGGCGGAAGCGCGCTCGATGCCGTGGAGCGCGGTGCGAACATCATCGAGTTGGACCCCGACGATCACAGCGTAGGCTACGGCGGGCTCCCGAACGCAGAGGGGGTCGTGCAGCTTGATGCGAGCATCATGGATGGCCGGACCTACAACGCGGGATCGGTCGCGTCGCTGGAGAACATCATTCATGCGTCGTCCATCGCCCGTCTGGTGATGGAGCGCACGGACCACGTCATGATGGTCGGGCCAGGGGCGCTCGAACTCGCGAAGTCGTTCGGCTTCGAGGAGCAGAACCTGCTCACCGACGCGGCACGCGAGATCTGGGTGCGTTGGCGGGAGCGACTCAGTGAGACCGATATGTGGGGTCCACCCGTCCATCTGCGTGGGGGTGACCTGCCTGGGTCGCCGGAGCCCCTCGAATACGGCGGCGAGTTCGACTACGGCACCACGAACGTTCTGGCGGTCGACGCGAATGGCGACATCGCCGGAATCACCACCACGAGCGGTATGAGCTGGAAGGTGCCCGGACGAGTTGGAGACTCCCCCATCATCGGGGCCGGCCTCTACGTCGACAATTCGGTGGGCGCGGCGGGCGCGACTGGCCGCGGCGAGGACGTCATCAAGTCCTGTGCCTCGTACTTCATCGTCATGCGCATGCGAGAGGGCCGCTCACCCCAGCAGGCCTGCGAAGATGCGATCGAAATGATCGTGGATCGCTACCGTGCCATCGGCTCGGACTATGTTCCAGGTGAGAAGTTCGTCGCGATCAACAAGGCGGGCGAGTACGGATGCTCGGGCATGTCTTTGGGCGGGACGCCGGATATGTACGCTCACCACGAGGCCGGCGTCGAACTCGTCACCGGATCTTCGCTGTACCCTGCTGGCAGATAGGTCCCCGACAGTCCGCGGCGGGCCGGAAGGTCACTCCTCGTCGTTCAGCTTGAGCCACGTCCGGAGCTTCTTCACCTCTTTTGGATCGCTCAGGGTGAAGCGTCTCGCCACGTTGACCGGCTGGGGATCCTCACCTCCCGTCATGCGGGCCATCTCGCTCGCGAGGAACACCGTCAGGCGGTCACCGTGATCGACGATGTCCGTGATCATGGTGAGGTTGACCCACCGGTCACCGAGTCGGAGGAAGGCGTAGGGGTGGTCGCGCATGACGAGCCTCGGGTAGGTCTCCGAAGTTGGCGTCCAAAGGTATCGCGTCCAATGACAGAAGCCAGTCACTGCCGACGACGAGGGATTCTCCGGCGCTGCTTCCGGAGGAGAGGTCGGTCCGATTGCTGGAGCCGCCCGGCGATCTTGGTGCCCACCTGCATCGCTATCGAGCCCGATTGATTGATCCGGCCGCTGTGAGCGGGTAACTATCGTGTGCTTCCAACGTCCTCAGGAGACCGTTCCATGTTTCGGATCCGCATTCTCGCAGTCTTCGCCGCCGTGTCCATGGCGTTCGTGTCGCCGGTGCAGGAGGGTCCCTACGATGTAGTCATCGAAGGCGGCTGGATCGTCGATGGCACCGGCAACGCGGCGTTCCCCGGTGACGTAGCGATCCGGGGCGACGTCATCGTTCGCATCGCTCCACCGGGCATGCTCTCGGGTGCACGCGCTCGGCGGCGCATCGACGCCAGCGGCAGGGTCGTAGCCCCAGGCTTCATCGACATCCAGAGCCACTCGCGGTCTTCGCTGCTGGGCGATGGGGACGGGCGGGTGGTCAGCAAGGTCACCATGGGCGTCACAACGGAGATCATGGGGGAGTCCACGACGAACGCTCCGGTCGGTGGGGCGTATGCCGACCAAAGGACCTCGTTTGCGGGCCCGCGGGCGTTCGACGATTGGCTTTCAGCCATGGGCGAGCATGGTGCCAGCGTCAACTACGGATCGTTTGTGGGTGCCACCACGATCAGGCTTCTGGGCAAGGGAAGTACCATGGGCCCTGCCACCCAGGCAGAGCTGGCGGTGATGCAGGACGGCGTCAGGAACGCGATGGAAGATGGGGCCTTCGGCATCGGATCCGCGCTCATCTACCCACCGGGCAACTTCGCGTCGACGGACGAGTTGGTGGCCATCAATAGCGTGGCCGCTCCGTTCGGCGGAGTGTACATCACCCACCTGCGGTCGGAAGGTGACCAGTTCCTGGAGGCCATCGACGAGGCGATCGAAATCGGCACCAGGGCGGGCGTACCCATCGAGATCTACCACCTCAAGGCCGGGGGAGGCCGAAACTGGCACAAGGCCGCGCAGGCGGTGGCCAAGATCGACTCCGCCCGAGTCGCCGGAGTAGATGTTCAGGCCAACATGTACCCCTACACCGCCGGCGGCACTGGACTCACCGCCTGCTTCCCGCCCTGGGCGTCCGCCGACGGCATGCTGTTCGACAATCTGGCCGATCCCGATGCCCGTGGCCGCATGCGGGAGGAGATCGAGCGTCCGACGAGTGACTGGGAGAATCTGTGCGGGCTCAGCTCCGCCGAGAACGTCCTTCTCCTGGGTCTGAACAGAGAGGCGAATCGTCGCTACATCGGGATGCGGCTTTCCGAAGTGGCCCAGGAATTCGGTCAGGATTGGATCGAGACGGCATTCGACCTCGTGTTGGATGAGCGACAGCGCATCGGCACGATCTTCTTCCTGATGAGCGAGGAGAACGTGGCCATGCAGATCGCTCAGCCCTGGATGAAGTTCGGCACGGATGCAGGCGGAATCGACCCGGAGACCGCGACCGGGCGTTCACACCCCCGTGCGTACGGCACGTTCACCAGAATTCTCGGCAGGTATGTGAGGGAGGAAGGCGTCCTGTCCTTGGAAGAAGCCGTCCGCAAGATGTCGTCGGCGGTCGCGACGAGGCTTCACATCCGGAATCGGGGACTGCTCAAGGAGGGCTTTTACGCGGACGTGGTGGTTTTCGACCCCCGGACGGTGGCCGACCGCGCGACGTACGAAGAGCCACACCAGGTCTCGGTAGGCGTGGACTACGTGCTCGTGAACGGCGAGTTGGTTCTCGACACGGGCATCCACACCGGGGCGCTTCCCGGCCGAGCAGTGCGCGGTCCCGGTTGGACCGGCTGGAGATAGAGGGTCCTCGATCTGCGTTCGGTCTCCGGAACCCATTGCAACCATCGACCGACCGACTGCGTCCAAGTGTGTAGATGTGAAACAGTGGGCTGCCTCTCATCGTAGGTGTGGGAGAAAGGTCGACAGCCGTTGGGCGCTTCCGATCGCTTGTGGAGGGGGGATGACGATGAAATGGGACGAGAGGATCTGGCTCCTACTCCGGGTTGCCGCCCGGGCAGAGGGAGATGGCGATCACAGGCTGGCTCGGCTGTTCCGTCGGGTTGCAGAGGATGCGCGTCCTCTCGATGCCGGAGCGATTCTGGCCGTGAAGTGATGCCCCGGCTTCTCGGGGCCCTGCGATCTTTCAGAGCCCGGCCGCCTCGAGGCGGCCGGGCTCTTTGGTTCCCATTGTTGCTGTAGCGGTGTCGGCCAGCCGGGGCTGGCCGAAGCTGGACTTCTAATCGCGCGCCGGTGCTATTGCTTCCCGCGTGCGCCGCTGACTGCGACGACCACGCCCTGAGCCGACGCCCAGTTCCCCAGGCACCATGCCTTGCCGCATCGCGAAGGCGATCGCGGCCGCTCGGGTATGGAGGTTGAGCTTCTCGAGGATGTTTCGCACGTGGAAGCGCACGGTGTTCTCAGTCACGTCGAGCGCCGAGGCCAGGTCGCGGTTGGACGTGACGCCCTGCGCCATCGTGTTGAGCACGCAGCGCTCCCGTTGGGTGAGTACGATCGGTCGCCGGGCAGGCTGGGGGGGGGGCTCGGAGTCCACGAAGGCCTGCAGCAATCGACTCGCCATCTGGGGGGTGAGGGCTGGCTCGCCGAACTCGATGCGGGACAGCAGGGAGCAGAATTCGTCTCCATCCAACTCCTTCGTGAGGTAGCCCTTGGCTCCCGCCGCGATCGCACTGAACAGCATGACTTCGTCGGCTTGGTCGGTCATGGTGACGGTGGCCGAGTCGGGCGCCCGTCGCGAAATCTCGCGCACGGTGGCCAGCAGAGATATCAGCGGGTCACATACATCGAGGAGGACCACATCAGGCGCGTGCACCGCTGCGAGCTGGACGGCTTCTTCGCTGGAACTCGCCGTAGCGACGACGTCGTGTCCGTGGGCTGCCATGAGCGACGCCAGAGCGTCTCGGAACAGAGCCTGATCGTCGGCAATCAGAATGCGCATTCGTCGATTCCCAAGAGAAGACGAAGGGCAGCCCTATCAATGTAACCTGGATCGGCCTCGGCCGCCTCGTCGAGTCTGGACCCGGACTGCGGGAAGGCGTTGGGGAGCTTCTGGGTCGGTGCGTGGTGGATGTCCGGGGTTATGCGGACGTTATTTCCCCGATTCTTGTTAGTTTTACGGCGTCGCGCCGCGGGTTGGCCCGACTCAGCTGCCCGGCCTGGGTTCGCCCCCGCCACGGGTACGACGCTAGTCAACTTGAGAGGACCAGATATGAAGCGCTTTGCAATCTTCCCGGCCGCCTTGCTGGTGGTGGCCTGCGGCGGCGGTGAGCCGGCCCAGGAGCCTGCGTCCGAGCCGGACGCTGGTATGGACGAGGCGGCTGCACCGAGCGAGATGACGATGACGGACTGGTTCCACGTGGACGAGGCCAACCAGTCGGTGCACATGACCATCACGGCCGGCTCCCGGTCGGACGCCCTCGGCTACTGGAACTTCAACGGTGGCACGATGGGTGACATGACCATCACCGTTCCCGAGGGGTTTTCGGTGGTCATCGACTTCGTGAATGCGGACCCCAACATGGCCCACAGCCTGGGGATCAGCGCCACGGTCGCCGGCTTCGGCGCGATGCTCGCGCCGGAAGCAGCGTTCGAGGGCGCCATCAGTGCGAACCCGACCAGCATGACCGAATCGACCATGCCGGGTGAACAGGAGCAGATCACCTTCGTCGCCTCGACGGCCGGTGAGTACACAGTGGCATGCTTCATTCCCGGACACGCTGCGACGGGCATGTGGATCTACTTCAACGTCTCGGCTGACGGGACGTTCGGAGTGCAGGGGGCCGAGTAGCTTCCAGAGGCCCGCAGGAGTAGCGAGCGCCGCTCCGTCTGACGACGGGGCGGCGCTCGTCGTCTTGCGTCATCGGCGTGGAGGTGCAGTTTTTGTGGGCCTTTCGTAGCGATCCTCCCGCAACCAAAGACCACTCGATGAGCGATCAGGATGCCCTCAGAGAGCGCTTCGAAGCGCTGCGCCGTGCAGAATTTCGCCGCGTTGACGAATGTGGCCATGTCTACCTCGATTATACGGGGAGCGGACTGTATGCCGATTCGCAGCTTCGCAGGCACAAGGAGTTCCTGGCCAGCCGGGTGCTCGGGAATCCCCATTCCGAGAACCTGACTTCTCTGGCCGCCACGCAGCTCGTGGCGCACGCGCGACGTGAGATTCTCGACTTCTTCGGCGCCGACCCCGAGGAGTACATGGTGGTGTTCGGCGGCAATGCCTCTGCTGCGCTGAAGCTTGTCGGGGAGTCGTTTCCGTTTGAGTCCGGATCTGTCTTCTGCCTCCTCGAAGACGCCCACAATTCGGTAAATGGGATCCGGGTATTCGCGGAGTCGCACGGCGCCCAGGTACAGTATCTACCTCTGGATGAAGAACTTCGCCTCGACCCCGATGCGGTCATCCCGGATGCGGGAGAGGCCCCCAGCCTGTTCTCGTTTCCGGGCCAGTCCAACTTCTCGGGCGTGCAGCATCCGCTGGCCTTGATCGAGAAGGCGAGGGCAAAGGGGTACAGTGTCCTTCTGGACGCCGCCGCCTTCGTTCCCACCAGTCGCCTCGACCTGTCGAAGGCGCGGCCTGACTTCGTTGCGGTCTCCTTCTACAAGATGTTCGGCTTTCCGACCGGCCTCGGTGCGCTCATCGGCCTCAAGGAGTCCATGGCCAAGCTGCGGCGGCCCTGGTTCGCGGGGGGCACCGTCGAGTTCGTTTCAGTGCAGAACTCCATCCACCAACTGGCGCTCGGCGCTGAGGGGTTCGAGGACGGGACGCCCAACTTCCTCGGAATCGCCGCGGTGCCGGCGGGCTTGGAGGTGCTGCGAGGGGCGGGGATCGACAACATCCACGATCGGGTCAAGACGCTCACCGCGAGGCTGCTCGGAATCCTGACCGCGCTCCGACACAAGGACGGTCGCCCCGCAGTCGATCTCTATGGCCCACGAACCTCCGAGGCCCGAGGGGGGACGGTGGCGTTCAACCTCGTCGATCCGGAAGGCCGAACCATTCCCTACGGGATCGTCGAGCGGGAAGCCAGTGCCGTCAATATCTCTCTGCGTGGCGGGTGCTTCTGCAATCCCGGTGCAGCCGAGGTGGCGTTCGGGCTCCCCGCTGAAGAGGCACTCCGCTGCTTCGAGAACGTTCCACGGGGTAGTTTCACCCTCCGCGGCTTTGCGGAATGCCTCGACTTCGAGGTCGCCGTGGGAGCCCTCAGGGCGTCGGTCGGCATTGCCACGAACGACGCCGACCTCGACCGGCTCGAACAGTTCCTGTCCGGGTTCCGAGATAGGGCCTTCGCGTCGAGCGAGGACGGCCGCGCGGCCTAGGGCTCCTCTGTGCCTTCCGGCGGCCTCGTGGCCAATGAGGGCCCGCGCAGTTCCAGCGGTGCTCGGCTCGGCTTGTCGGCCCTGAGATTCAGCATCTCCACGAAGATCGAGAATCCCATCGCGAAGTAGATGTACCCCTTCGGGATGTCATGGTGCATCCCTTCCGCGATCAGGGCCATGCCGATCAGGAGCAGGAAGGAGAGTGCGAGCATCTTCACAGTGGGGTGCCCGTTCACGAACGCGCTCACGCTCGAAGCCGCGATCATCATGAAACCGACGGCGATCACTACCGCGATGACCATGACGGCGAGGTCATCCGCGACTCCCACCGCGGTGATGACCGAGTCGAGCGAGAACACGATATCGAGCAGGGCGATTTGAAGCAGCACGCCCAGGAAAGGCGCGGCGCCGCCTCCCTCTTTCGAGTGATCCTCGCCCTCGAGCTTGTCGTGGATCTCCCGGGTGGCCTTGAACAGCAGGAAGACCCCTCCTCCCATCAGGATCAGGTCCCGACCGGAAACCTGGTGTTCCAACACCGAGAACAGGGGAGCCGTGAGCTTCATGATCCAGACGATGGAAAACAGCAGGAGAATGCGGGTGCCCATGGCCAGGAGCAGGCCGAGCTGGCGGGCCTTGGCTCTCTGAGCCTCCTCGACTCTGTCGGCGAGGATCGAGATGAAGACGATGTTGTCGATCCCGAGGACGATCTCCAGGACGGTGAGGGTAGCCAGGGCTACCCAGGCCTCGGGGCTGCTGATCCAATCCATGCCGAGCGGGGGCGACGGGTACGCGAAGGGCCATCGGGGCCCCTGAATGAACTGGATAACCTATATCCTGTGCAGGGTCGAGGGGTAGCGGATGTCGGCGACCGCCGGCCAAGGTCGACGCCCAGAAGCCGAAACCACCGCTTCCTGGACCTCGTAGTGCCGCCAGAGACCCAAACGGGAGTGGGGAATGTCGACGTTGCTACAGGATGTGAAGTTCGGCGTCAGAATGCTGCTCAAGGCGCCGGTAGTGTCGGGCGTCGCTGCCCTTTCGCTCGCCCTGGGTATCGCAGGCAACACGACGATCTTTGCACTCCTCGACGGACTCCTGTTCGAGCCGCTTCCCTACGATGACCAGGACGGGCTCGTACTCCTGCGCGAACTTCGCCACGGCGAGGGCATCGAGATGTCTCCCGGCGTTTCCGTGCCCAACTACCGGGACTACGTGGAGGCGAGCGGGAGCTTCGCGGACGCATCTCTCTACACCATCGACCTGCAGAATCTGACAGGGGTCGACGTGCCGGAGCAGCTCCAGATGGTGCTGACCACGCCCTCCCTGTTCGAAGTGCTGGGCGTTCAGCCCGCCCTCGGGAGGGGTTTCAGGGCGGAGGAGGGAACGGACGGCCTCGGCAACGTGGTGGTGCTCGAGCACGACTACTGGGAGACCCGCTTCCTCCGCGACCCCGGCGTTCTCGGCCGCTCGGTCACAATAGACGGAGTCCCGCTGACGGTGATCGGAGTGATGCCCGAAGAGTTCGACCTGATCCCGGCGAACGTGCAGGCCTTCCGGCCGACTGACTTCTCGGACCGTCTGGAGGCTCGGAGTGGCCGCGGCTACATCGCGGTGGCCCGCCTCTCCCCCGGAGCGACCGCGGAGGCGGTGGAAATCGAACTGACGGGCGTGGCGTCGAGGCTCGAAGGGGAGTTTCCCGACTCCAACCGCGGATGGGGTCTGTCCGTGATCGGCATGCGCGACTTCTTCCCTGGGCCGACCGACCGCAAGCTCTTCAAGATCCTCACCCTGGTGACCCTGTTCGGGCTGCTCATCGCCTGTGCGAACGTTGCCAATCTGCTTCTGAGTCGGGCTGAAGAGCGGCAGAAGGAGATCGCCGTGCGCATCGCGCTCGGCGCGGGCAGGAGGACGGTTCTGCGGCAGCTGATCGTGGAGAGCGTGACGCTCGGAGTGATTGCCGGTCTCATCGGCATGGGCCTAGCCACGTGGGTGGTGAAGTGGACTCGAACGTCCATGCCGGCGGAGCTCCCGCGGGCGTTCATGCCAGAGCTCGACCCCGGGGTGCTCGCGGTGACCCTGCTGGTCTCGATTCTGGCGGGCATCGCCTTCGGCCTCGCTCCGGCCTTCACCGCAGCTGGGGGGGAGCTGAGCGAGGCACTCGGCGAGGGGGCTCGGGGTGGAACTGCCGGCCGTCGCCGGAAGCGCCTCCGCAACCTGTTCGTAATAGGTGAATTCGCTGTCGCACTTGCCCTGCTGACGGGTGCGAGCTTCCTCATCCAGTCCTTCAACAGTCTGTCCAACTCCGATCCGGGATTCGATCCGGATGGCCTGCTGACATTCCAGCTCGCCGTGCTCGAAGACCGCTATGCGGATGATCTCGCCATCGTCACCTACCAGGACGAACTCCAGCGTGTGCTCCATGAGATCCCGGGCGTGGAGGGAGTCGCGATCATGTCGAGCCTCCCCAGAGGAAGGGGCAATCCGTCCTCCCGCTATACCGTGGATGGTCGGCCGATACCGGAACCGACGGAACAACCCGTGGCCGGGCTGCAGTCGGTCAACCCGGATTACTTCGAGACGCTCGAGATCGGCCTTGTGCAGGGAAGGCTCCTCGAGGCTTCGGATCGCATGGAGGGGCAAAAGGTCGCGGTTGTCAGTCAAGCGTTCGTACGGCGGGAATTTCCAGGGGATGAGCCCATTGGGAAGGGGATCACCCTGGACGGCGAATCATGGGTGATCGTGGGCGTCGTGGAAGACATCATGCAGGACCGCATCGCCCTGGCAGGCAGCAATGGAGAGGCTGTCTACCTGCCGCTTGCCCAGCGACCGCTCAGGAATCCCAGCTTCGCTCTGAGGACCTCCGTAGCTGAGCCCTCCGCGCTCGCAGCGGATGTCCGAAGGGCTGTCTGGTCGGTTGAGGCCGACCAGCCGGTCGCGAGCCTGAGACCCTTCGAGGACCACCTGGCCGAGTCTCTTGCGGGGCCACGCACTCTTTCGACGTTCCTGACGGGCATGGCGATCCTCGCCCTGGTGCTGGCTGCGATGGGCATCTACGGGGTGATGGCTCATACCGTCGCCCAGCAGAGGAGAGAGATCGGAATCCGTATGGCCCTTGGAGCGGGCAGGGGGAGCGTGGTGGGTATGGTCACGCGGTCCGGCCTGACCCTCTCCGGGATCGGGATGCTGATCGGGGCTCCTCTGGTCTTCGTGATGTACCGCGGCGTCCTCAGCGCGTTCGGGCTCTTCGAGGCCGAGGTGCCGCTGACGTATGCCTATTGGGTGACGGCTGCCCTGGCGGCGGTGGCTTTCCTTTCGACCTACCTGCCTGCAACCCGGGCGAGCGGAGTCCAGCCGGTCGATGCGCTGAGGGACTGAAGGCTGCAATCATGGCCGGGGCCGGAACGCACTGGCCGCAACCCTGACGCGCCCGCCCTGCGCTTTGCTGCAGTGTCGGCTTGGTCTCGGCCCAACGTGGTTCACCATCCCGGAGGTTCCCTCTGCGCGGCCCGAATTGGTATCCGCTGTCACAACAAGCGGAAATAAACATTTGATTTGACACATCAAAGTATTATTGTGGTGAGGGATTGTTGTTTCTGCTCGGGGCCGGGGGAGCCATGGCAGACATTCAGAGCGTGCTCAGCGCCTACACGCGCATCCGGTTCGCCTGCCACGCACGGGAAACCGTGGATCGATCCACGGGTGCGAGGCTGAGCGCCCATCAGGCGAACCTCCTCGGGCACCTCGACTCGGATGACCCCGTCATGGTGTCCGAGTTGGCGGCCCACATGGGAGTGACCCTCTCCACCATGTCCTTGACCCTGAAGCGCCTCGAAGCAGCAGGTTTCGTGCGGAGGGATCGCGATCCGGCGGATCGTCGGGTGACCAACGTTCGCCTCACGGACATGGGCCTGCGGGTGCGTGACGGCCAGGCGGCCCTCGACCCTCAACGCATAGACGCGATGCTGCGCATGCTGGATCCGGATCGCCGGAGGGACGCGCTTCGGGGACTGGCTCTCCTGGCGGAGGCCGCCGACATCCTGGTGGCTCAGGGGCGCGACTACGTCGACGCGCTCGTGTCCGGTGAGACCGCGTGACGATCGCGCGCGCAGGCTCGCAACATTTCCCCCACCAGCGGGATCAAAGGGGATGACAGAATCGAGAGATGGCCCTAGCCAGGACCCGAAGGACATGGGAGCTCTACCCGACTCCACGGACGACCCGGGCAGCGAGCGGGCGGTGGAGTCGGTGGAGGATCTCGTAAGGAGGGCTCAGGACGGTGACGCACGAGCGTTCGAGATGCTATACCGGCGAACGGTGGACAGGGTCTATGCCCTGTGCCTTCGCATGTCGGGAGACGGGAATGAAGCAACAGAGTTGGTACAGGACGTGTTCGTTCGCGCTTGGGAGCGATTGGGGTCTTTCAGGGGCGACAGTCTGTTCACCACCTGGCTGCATCGGCTCGCCGTGAACGTGATCCTGCAGGACCGCCGGTCCAAGGGCAGAAGGGGCGCACGCGAGGTGGCCGCACCCGATCTCGAGCGATTCGGGCGGGTGGCGAGAAGGTCGATGCCGGGTACCCGGGTCGACTTGGAGCGGGCCATCGCGAGCCTGCCCGAGAAAGCCCGCGCGGTTCTCGTCCTGAGGGATGTGGAAGGATACAAGTACGACGAGATAGCCCGGATGACGGGAGTCACTCTGGGGACAGTGAAGGCTCAGATCCACCGAGCTCGAGGGCTCACGAAGAAGGCACTTGAAGCATGACCAACCACGTTCCTCCCGAAAAGATCCACGACCTCCTGGACGGGCTCGCGACCGCGGCCCAGAGAGAGGAGATCGAGGTCCACGTCGCCTCGTGCGGCGCCTGCCGCGACGAGTTGGCCCGCATGACCGATGTCGTCATGGCCATCCGCGACCTCCCATCCGTTGGCCAGGCTCCCGAGGGAATCTGGGACAGCATCGAGGCGAGGATCAGCGGCACGCAGCCGGCCGTCACCGAGGACGCGAAGGTTCTCGCCCTTCCCGTGAAGGAACCCGTACGTCGGCGGTTCCACTTCACGGTGCCCCAGCTTGCCGCCGCGGCTCTGTTGGTTTCGCTCCTGTCTTCCGCATCGGTGTGGATGGCGCTGTCCGGAACCGGCACGAGCGGCGCGTCTGCTGACGCTTCCGGCGGAGGCCAGACCGCGTCGGTGTGGGTCGCCTCGCTGGAAACGGATGTCGGATACGCCCAGGCCGTGTCGGACCTGGAGATGATTGTCGAACAGGGTAGGAACCGTCTCGCTCCGGAGACGGTCGCAGCCCTCGATCAAGCGATGCAGAACATTGACGCCGCCCTGGCGGAGGTGCGCCGGGCTCTGGAGGCCGATCCGTCCAGCGGGATTCTCGGGCGGATGTTGGCCAACCATCAGATGTCCAGACTTCGACTCCTGCGACAGGCCGCTTCGGCCGTCCAGGCGGTCAGTTGAAGGGATGACGGGGAGATAGAGTAATGAATGGCATGTTTTTCGGGGCCTTGATGGCTCTTGGCATGATACAGCAGACAGACACGCTGATCCCGGTCGAGGGTGCGACTCTGCTGGACCTGCAGGCGATGAGTGGATCCGTGGTGGTCGAAGTGTGGGACCGCCCGGAGGTGAGTGTCCGAGCCGAGCACTCCCGGCGCACTTCGGTGCGGATCGATCGCCGCGGCAGCAGAATTGCGCTGGAGGCGGAGGCGAGGCGGGGTCCGGCCAATCATGTGGACTACCAACTCACGGTTCCGGCGTCCATGAATCTCAAGATCGAGGGGATGCTGGTGTCGATCACCGTGAACGGCGCCCTCGGGACCGTCGAAGCCGAGACCCTGCAGGGTGACGTCGCGGTCTACGGCGGCCGAGGTAACATCAAGGCCGCGAGCATGTCGGGCTCGGTCCTCGTGGAGGGGGCTGAGGGTTCCATCGATGTCGAGTCCGTCGCGGGCAGCATTCGGATCGTGAACTCCTCCGGTGACATCGTCGGGGAGACCATAGGTGGGCCGATCACCTTGGACGGCGTCCGGGCAGCGTCGGTCGACCTCGGGAGCGTCGGGGGCGACATCTGGTATGATGGCACCTTCGCACCGGGCGGCACCTACTTCTTCGGGACGCACGGCGGAGTCGTGACGCTGGTCGTGCCAGATGGAGCCGGCGCTCAGTTCGAGGTTTCCACGGTCATGGGCTCGATCTTCGACAACCTCGGGGGGGACATGAGGGAATCGGAGCGGGGTGAGCGCGCCAGGTTCGAGTCCGGGGACGGCGGTGCGATCGTCGAGGTGGAGACGTTCGGTGGCCGCGTTCACATCCTCCGGCAGGGAACCGAGGGAGACGTTCCCCCGCGAGGGGACGGCATGGCGTTCGTCCCGGGGATGGGTGTGAGTCCAGACCTGACGGACCTGCTGGACGGGGTCGCGCACGCGGTTTCTGCCGGTCTGTCCGTTGCGTTCAGGGACCACCACAAGGCTGAGGACACGGGGCGTGACGACCGTCCTGCTGGCGGCAACTGATGCCGACCTGCAACTTTCTGGTCGTTAATACCGTCTTTAGAGGGAGTTGAGGATCGCGGCCCGCCGCTCGGCCCGCCGCGTTGAAGGAACATGAGCCTGGAAGAGGGGAGACAGACCGATGGCAGGAGAGCACGCGTTGATATCGCTGGAAGGCCTGAGCAAGGTCTTCTACACGGAGGAAGTGGAGACGCACGCGCTGTCGAACATCAACCTGGCGA
>JBDHIL010000075.1:0-4559 GCA_039587465.1 Gemmatimonadota bacterium
GTGGTGCTCCAGCCTGTTGGTTTCGAGGTAGTTGGGAGCCTGGACGGCGACGTGTCCCGAGCCTAGGCGTACCGCCGAATCGATCCACTGTTCATGGCCGCCTTCGGCGAGTCCTCTGGAGAAGATGAGCAGCGCCAGACCCAGGGCCATGGCCGCGGCGGTCAGCGCGCTCCGGCGCACGTTCCGGCCCACGCTGCGGGCCGACAGATTGAGGAGAGCTCGGGCTTTCATCGGTCCGCCAACGCATCGGCTGGGGGAATCCGGGTGGCCTTCCACGCGGGGTATACCGCTGCGAACACCGCAGTGATGAAGAGCGCCAGCGCGCTCATGAGCGGGGCCTTCACGGAGTACTCCACTCGGAGCACCGGCTGCCACACCGACCCGGCCCAGGAGAATGATCCGACGATGTTGGCCAGGTTCGGCGGGGCGTTGTGCCACCACACCATCAGGGGCGCGGTAATGAGGGCCCCCGCCGCGAGCGCGAGAGCACCGAGTATGAATCCCTCGTAGACGACCGTCCGGCCCACGCCCGAGGCAGTCGTGCCGAGGGCCCTGACGACCGCGAACTCCTTCTGCCTCTCGAACGTCCCGAGGATCATCGTGTTCGCGACTCCGAACACGGCCATGCCGAAGATGATGATCACGATGAGCAGGTACATGGAGTCCATGAGGGCCACGGACTCGGCGAGTTCGGGTCTCAACTCCGCCCAGGTGTCCGTCCCGGGTCCATCGCCATCAAGTACTGCAGGTCGGCGATCGGTAGGAACGCGTAGTTCGCATCGAGTGTGGGGGTACCGGTCCTGACCAGCCCCACCAGGGTGAACAGATCGTTGCCCAGGGAGCCATCGGCGGCGGGGGCGACGACGACGATCTCGTCTCCGAGCGACAGTCCCATCTGTCGGGCCATCTCTGTGCCTACGGCGATCTCGAAGGCGCCGGCCGACGGGCTTCTGCCCTCCACGTCATCGAGGAGCATGCTGACGCGGGCTTCGCGATCGGGATCGATACCCAGCAGAAGTGCCGCCTGTGTTTGGCTTCCGGACGAGACCAGGCCGCCGCCGAACAGGCGCGGGCTCGAAGCAACCACGTCTGGAGACAGATCGACCCTGGCGAGGAGGGCGTCGACGTCCGTGCCGCCGTACCCGCCGATCGTTCGGTGCATGTTCCGCTCTGGCAGGTACACCTCACTGTGGATCTGGATCTGGCTCACCATCAGGCGGGTGCCGTTCTCGATCAGCATCGCGTTCATGCCGTCCATCAGGCCGACCATCACCACCGCGGCGAGGTATCCGAATGCGAGCCCCGAGGCCGTGACCAGCGTGCGACCGCGATTGCGCCACAGGTTGCGCCACGCGACCCGCCACCACACCGCATCGTGCGCCATCGCTACCTCCGCCCCCGCAGGTTCCGCAGCGAGAAGAACTCCTGCTCGATCTCGATGTCGAACTCCAGGTCGGCGTACCGGACCCGGGTGAACTCTTCCGGTTTGTCGGAGGGTGTGACGAGCATCGTGGCCGGTACGAGACGGCCGCCCATCTGCTGGAAGTCGGAGAACGTGAGCGTCCGCACCAACTCACCGTCCTCGTCGAAGTACCGCACCCAGACCGGCATGAGGTCATCGATCCGGACCTGTTCTTCAATGCGACCCCAGACCACGGGGGCCTCCGGCTTGGGGATCAGGATGAACTCGTAGACACCGATGCCGTCCCGCGGTCCCTCGTAGGCGATCTCGAAGTCGTAGTCATCCACGATCCGGCTTTCCTTCACCAGATCATCGTTGGTGAAATGGGAGCCCATCCACGACCCCATCATGAGTGACGCGGGCACCTTGATGGTGCGGTCCACGCGAGGGAGGTAGTTCCATACCTCCTGGTCGGCCTTGAGCGTTGCGGTTCCGGCTTCCCTGGCCGGCTCGGTGACTCTGACCAGCGAGTATTCCGTGCCTAGGGACCACACCTCCATGGAGAGGGTGCGCGACCAGTGCTCCGTATGGATCTCCATCTGCATCGTGCCCCGGCTGGAGTCCCCTCGCATCAGTCGATCCACCCGGTCGATGATGTCCCGTGCGGATGTCTGGGCTGACGCGGGCGGTCCGACGAGCCCGTGGGCGAGGAGGGCCAGCCCAAGGGCGCGGCCTATGCGGAATCCATGAAATCGTGACATGGTGCCCCCTGTCTAGGTGTCGCTGCTGAATGCCTCGTGGGACGTGGGTGGCGAACCGTACCGGGCCTGCAGCATGTCCATGAACAGGTCCCAGCCGCGATCGAGTCGCTCGTGGTCTTCCATGACCAGGTGGTGCAGGGCCACGCCATCCAGCGCCGCGCCGATCAGGCGGGCTATCTCATCCGTTTCCTCGGGGTGCGTGCCCTTCGGAAGGCGTGGCTCCAAACCGGCCCGCAATGCGTCGTGCATCTGCATGGCCCCGGCCACGAACCGCAGCCTGAGCTGAGGGTCGAAGAGGGCTTTCGTGAGAAACACGAAGTAGGCGTTGATGAATCCGCGCTGGGAGTGGATCACGTCCAGCGCGTCGTCCTTCACGCGGGTGAGGTAGCCGCTCAGGTTCAGGGCAGGGTCGTCGGAGCGGGCCATGGACCCTACGAAGAGTTCTTCGAGCGCCACTTCGGGGATCTCGGCGAGGGAGTCGAAGTGATGGAAGATCGTGGCCTTGCTGACGCCGGCCTCCCGAGCCAGCGCAGCTGCGCTGAACCCGTCCGGTCCCTCACGTCCCAGGAGTTCCACGGACGCCTCGATGATCTTCCGCCGCGTCATCGCACCCTTGTCCATACCGGAATGTGATACTGACCGACCGGTCGGTCAATAACCTGATGCCGCTCAGGTGGATTCGGGGCAGGCGCTAGCGGCTGTCCGAGCCGGCTGCCCGCTCCATCGCGGCGCGCAGCGCGTCGCCGCGGAAGCCTCGCCGGGCGAGAAAGCCGTAAAGGCGGCGGCGGGCCTTTTCTCTGGCTTTGTCACCCGGGGGACCTGCGAGTACCTCCAGGACGGCCTGACCCTGGCGGCCGAGCCATCCGTCGGCGACCTCGAGGGCCAAGTCGAGCTCGGAGACCTCCTGCTCGTCCATGACGCGGTCGATGACGCTTCGCGCCAGCTCGCCTTGTATACCTTTGGCGCGGAGCTCGGTGTCCAGACGTGCCGGGCCGCGCGGACGATGGTTCAGCCGATCACGCACGAAGGCGGCTGCCACGGCAGCGTCGTCCAGAAAGCCTCTCTCTTCAAGAAGATCCAGGCATGGATCAATGCGGGCGGGACGGAAGCCCTTGTCACGGAGTTTGCGACGGAGCTCGGAGCGAGTACGAGCCCGAAATGATAGGAGATTGAGGGCTGCATCGCGGACGCGGACGTCCGCGTCTGTGTTCAGCAGGTGGTGGCGGGCGTTGGAGGGCAGGGAATCACCGACGCCGAGGCGAGATCGCTCCAGGGCCTCCAGCGCGACTTCGAAGGCCTCTCCTTCGGTGAGGTGAATGCGAACACGGAGCCCGCGAGGACGGAGCGGCTCGATGCGTGTGATGGAAGGCTCGGTCATGAACGAATGATGCCTAAGCAAGGTGGTTTTGGGGATGGCCGAGTGGGCAGATGGGCTCAATCACCCCTCTGGGCGTACCACATCCCGTCCATAAGGTCGTGAAAGAGCGTCAACGCGCGACCATCGTCCAGGACTACTGCCCGGTACTCGCGGCAGATGGGCTGACGCCACCATTCGTCGTCGATGCGCCACCGCTCCCGGATGGTTTCCACTCGGCGGGCAGGGCGTCCCGGAAGGCGCACATGAACCGGTTCGCCGGCCTCGTCTGTGCGCACGGTCACGGGGCGGGGACGGCCGAGAGGGCGGAGTCGGGGGGCGTCACTCACGGATCGAAGCTCAGCAGTGCATGACGGCGTTCGGGGATCCGTGACCAGGGATCGACCTCGACCACGCGGTAGAGTGGTGAATGCCCGATACGTAACTTTAACTCCTTGATTGCATCTCTAAGTGAACAAGGGACTTGTCCATTTACAAGATCTCGGCCTGCAGCCGCTCTTCCGTTCTGCTCCGAGCGGTCGAAGAGGCCGGTCTGGGCCGACGCCACACCGAAACGGGTGAGTTCCAGGATGAGGGTGTCCACGGCCCGGGGTGGAGGGGAGATGGCCATCTTGCTCCGCAGGGGAGCGGCGATGCGCTCCACCTCTGACGTGGGCTCCCGGAGCACCGTCTCCACGAACCAGGACCCACCGCCTTCCAGGCGGGCGCCCATGCGGGCTGCGGTGACGCTACGCCCCCGGCGTACCGGGCGGGCCAGGGCCCGCTCCACCAGGCGATCCAGGGCGCCGTGGAGGGTGTCCACCAGGCCCACGGGGTTCGAGAAGTCCAGGGAGACCCGGATGGGACGGGGCTTGTGCCAGGGCCGCACCGGATCGATGCGCCGGCCGGTGGCCCAGGCCAGGGCGTCCCGGCCTTCCTGACCGAACTGGGCCACCAGGGATGGCTCGGGGAGGCGACGGAGCTCCTGGAGGGTGGCCACGCCCAGCCGTTCCAGGCGCTGGACCACCAGGGGATCCACGGG
>JBDHIL010000043.1:0-22430 GCA_039587465.1 Gemmatimonadota bacterium
CATGAGGAGGCGGGGTTCGCCGCCCGTGCCGGGAACCGCCCATATCCCGTCGGAAGCCGAGTACGTGATGGTTCCACCCGCCGACCAGTGCGGCGAGAGGATCCCTGCCGACGGGCTGGGGACGACGGGCCGGGGCGCGCCCCCTGAAAGGGCCACGCGCATCAGCGCACGGCTCCCGACGTCCACGTAGGCCAGCCATTCGCCATCGTGCGAAAACGTCGGGTAAATGGGAACGTCACCCGTCTCGATCCGTTGGAAGCGCTCCTCCCCGATCTCCCGCCAGTACAGCGCGGATTGGCCCGACTGCCGGCTCGCAAACGCCAGGCGTCGTCCGTCGGGTGAGATCATCACCGTGTGACGGCCCACGGCGTCGAGATCCCGCATGTCCACGGCGTAGCGCTGAACCGGTGGGTCCGGCGCCGGGGGAGCCAGGACGCCGAGGGCGGCGAGCGAAGCGAAGGCGGTGATCAGGATGGCGAATCCCGCGAGCGCCCGCGTGCGCCCGTCGGACAGCCAGGCGGCTGTCGAAGACGGCGCCGCCGGTGCGGCTACGGACGCCGTGGCCGCCGCTGTTCTCGCCCGCACCTCGTGGGTGAAGGACTCGTCGATCAGTGCGTCGGCGAAGTCCTTGGCCGTGGCGAACCGATCCGCCGGAAGCTTCTCGAGGGCGCGGGAGAGGGCGTGCCCGATGTGCGCCGGCACCGTGCGTCGTGCGGCGGTGATGGAGGGTGCGTCGGTGGTCAGGATCTGGACCAGGATCGCCTGGGCCGTGGCGGCCATGAAGGGAGGCTGGCCGGCGAGGAGCTCGTAGAGCACGCAGCCGAGGGCGTAGACGTCCGAACGGGGATCGACGTCCCGATCGCCCGTGGCCTGCTCCGGACTCATGTAGTGGGGCGTGCCCAGACTGAGCCCGGTTTCCGTGATGCGACCCGCGCCCGCCTGTGCCACCGCGAGGGCGATTCCGAAGTCCGCCACGATGGGCTCGCCGCGGTCGCTCACCAGGATGTTGCCGGGCTTGATGTCGCGGTGGACGATGCCGCCCTCGTGCGCATAGTCGAGCGCGTCGGCGATCTTGCGCGTCATGTCGACGGCGTCCGCGACGGACAGCTGCTTCTCGCGGTCGATGCGCTCCTTGAGCGTCTCCCCCTCCACGTACGGCATCACGTAGAAGAGGAAGCTGTCGGCCTCGCCGGAATCGAACAGCGGCAGGATGTGCGGGTGCTGCAGGTTCGCCGTGGTCTTGATCTCGGCCAGGAAGCGCTCGGCGCCCACAACGGCGGCGAGCTCGGGCTTGAGGACCTTGAGCGCGACCTTGCGCTCGTGCTTCAGGTCGTCGGCGAGGTAGACCGTGGCCATGCCGCCTTCGCCGAGCTCGCGCTCGATGCGATAGCGACCTTCCAGGGCTGTAATCAAGCGGGAGGGGGCGTCAGGCATGGCGGGCAAGATGTGGTGCTAGGCCCATTCTTCGCCAGCGGGGTGTTCGGGGCGTCTGGCGGCGGGGCCCGTCGAGAAGCAGGACTAGCCCCCGATCCGCTCCCGCACCTCCTCGAACCAGTTGCGCACTAGTATGAGGTCCGTGTCCGAGCCGCGGGCCAGGCTCGGTCGAACCAAAAAGAGCGCCCGCCCGTCCTCGGCGACTTCATATCGGCGGTGGGTGGAGGCAGATGGGAACAGAAAGGTCTCGAAGAGGACTGCCCGCTCGGCCACCCGGAACGAGGGACTCGTGTCCACCCGCGCGGCCACCAGGCGCAGGTCACCGTCCCGGAAGTAGACGCGGTCCCCTGAAGCGGACCACACGGGTTCCTGGCCACCGGTCGTCGAGACCTGGATGCGGGCGCCTCCCTGAGGGAAGGGTTGGACCACGACTTCCCTCTGCCCGCTGGCGTCCGTCATATAGGCGAGCCACCGACCGTCGGGTGACAGTGCCATGGCGTTCTCATTGGCCGGCGTGGCAGCGAAGGGTGTGTAGGAGCCACCGTCCCTCAAGTCCACGATGCCGATATCCGCTGCGCGGACATCGGCCGCGGTGCTTCCTCTTCGGACCACGAGGATGTCGGGGTCGGGCGTCGCGCTGACCTCCCAGGTGTCTTCGGCTTCGTCGTACCAGACTGTGTCCGGAGCCGGACTACTGCCGTCTGCCGCCACGCTCTGCACGTGGGCGTTCCCCAGGGAGTCTTCGGCGATGTAGAGGATGCGGGTCCCGTCGGCACTCCACTCCGGACGTTGTGTCGACAGGCCTACCGGAGTGAGGGGCATGGCGGCGCCCGACGACACGTCCTTCACCCACACCCGGGGAGGCTCCTCCATCACGCTGATGGTCATGGCCAGGCGCGACTCGTCCGGGGACAGGGCGAACCATTCGATGGGTCCTCCCAACCAGGCGGGGTCGGCAAGCTCAGGCCGGCTGCCTCCCCCGGTGACCCAGGAAGGGAGGTTGAGGTTGGCAGCGTCACCTGCTGCCTCGCCCCGCTGATACAGCAGCGTGCCGTTGGCCGAGACGTGCATCTCAGCGGCGGAGGGGGCGGCTGCAACCCCGTCCATCAACGGAATGGGCGGACCCAGCGTGCGGCCTCTGCGATCTAGGGCGGCCGCGTAGACCGACCCGCCGGGATCCGTATAGATGATGTGCCCTTCGGGGCCCGGCCACGCGCCGCTTACGCGTTCCCGGAGCAGCACCACCGTGTCCGCTTCCAGGTCCAGGAGGAAGAGCATGGGGGTACCGGGGGGGCAGGCGGCTCCGCTCCCGTTCAACTGGCACGAGATGAGGAGGGCCGCTCCTCCGCCGGGGAGCCCCGTGGCCCTGAGCGGTCGACCCGTCACCGCCTCCGTGGAGATGGTGTCGACGACGCCTCCGTCTTCGTGGATGGTGACCATGGAATAGTCGGCCCTGTCCTCCAGGACGATGGTGCCGTCCTCCAGCCACCCGCCGGACAGGGGCTGCTTCCGAAGCGTCCCCTCGTCGAAGTGCAGTAGCCACTCACCGTCCGGGCTGAAGGTCACCCCTAGGCCGCCCTGGAGGCTGGCCAGGGGCGTCGCGTCGGCTTGGTCCAGAGGCTTGTGATGGAGCCTGAACCCGTCCTCTCCCGCCATGCCCGCGGTATCAGGGAAGATGATGTCGGATCCGTCGGGGCTCAGGGCGACGAAGAGGGCTATGAACTCGGCGCTTGAGCCCACGAAGCCGGAGCCCAGCTCGATGCGCTGACGCTCGACCTGCGGCCGCTCCAGCTGCCCGGCCGTCCAGACAAGGGCGCCGAGTAGGACGACGACCGCCGCGCTGGCGGCCAGGGCGATGTTCCTCCAGGGGCCGGTGGCGGCTGCGCCGGCCCCACCGCCGCCGCCGCCGTGGCGGAACGATCCGTCGCCCAGTGCCTTCCCGAACTCCGCAGCAGACGTGAACCGGTCGGCTGGCAGCTTCTCCAGAGCTTTCCGGACGGCCGCGTCCACGTTGGCCGGCACGCTCCGCCGGTGCTCCGTGGCGGAGACTGCGCCGCCGGCGATGATCCTGCCCAGCACCGCCTGCGCCGTGCTGCCGGGGTAGGGGGGCTCGCCCACCAGCATTTCGAAGAGGACGCACCCCAGGGAGTACGTATCGCTGGCGGGCCCCACCACCCGGTCGCCCGTGGCCTGCTCGGGACTCATGTAGTAGGGCGTGCCCACGCTGAGCCCGGTCTCCGTCAGACGCGTGCCGCCGGCGGAGCCCACCGCCAGGGCGATGCCGAAGTCGGAAATGACGGGGCGCCCCTGCTGCAAGAGGATGTTGCCGGGCTTGATGTCCCGGTGGATGACGCCGTGCTGGTGCGCGTAGTCCAGGGCCTGTGGTCAGGCGCACGGCCTCGTCCACGGGGAGCTGCTTCTCGGCCTCCAGCCGCTGCCGGAGCGTTTCCCCCTCCACGTAGGGCATGACGTAGTAGAGGAAGCTGTCGGCCTCGCCGGAGTCGAAAAGCGGCAGGATGTGCGGGTGCTGCAGGTTCGCCGTGGTCTTGATCTCGGCCAGGAAGCGCTCGGCGCCCACCACCGCGGCGAGCTCGGGCTTGAGGACCTTGAGCGCGACCTTCCGCTCGTGCTTCAGGTCGTCGGCCAGGTAGACCGTCGCCATGCCGCCCTCGCCGAGTTCGCGCTCGATGCGATAGCGACCTTCCAGGGCCGCGTTCAGGCGCTTGCTCAGGCTCTCGCTCATGTCAAGGTCTCTCAGGAGGGTCGGGTGCCGCCGGAGCGGCACCAAACCGGGCGCCCGGAGGCGACGCCGCTCGGCGGCACGGTAGGTGTGGTGGGGCGGGGTGGCAAGATTGGGCACGACAGGGGATGACGCCGTGTCTACGCCGGTAGAAGCCCTCGGCTGAACGGCTGCTTCAGCTACCGCGCGCCTTCCACCCTCCGCCGCGCCAAGAGCCGCGTCTCGGGATCCAGCACCACGTCGCGGACCTCCGCGTCTACCTCCAGGACCCCTTCGTATGGGCCGTGGGCCTCCATCCACGCCGTGCGCCACTCGATCCTCGCGGCTGCCAGCACGAGCCCCACATCCGCGGGAATCCGGAACCGAGACCCCGCCTGCACCGTCTTCTGTTTCCGTCCGCATCACTTGCCCGGGCCCTTCGGCCGGCCGCCTCCGCCCATCTGAGTATCCAAACGGCTCCCTGGACCATCTCTCCCAGCCCCCCTCTCTGACTGGCACGCTCCCCGGCTTCCCCGACACATCCGCCCCAGCCGGTTACCGGCTCTGCCTCACCACCACGCCCACCGTACCGCCCTCTCTAACGCCATACGGTGGTTGAATCTCCTATTCCTGATGGATCCAGGGTTCGAGCCGGGCGATGCGGACCACTCGTGCAGTGGTCGCCCGGGCCGACTAGCACAGCCACGAAGCGAGAGGCGAACCCGGGCCTCTCGCAGGAGGTAGGCCTTCAAGATTATCTGCCCGTAGCCAGCACTTCGGCGGTCAACTCCGTCGTATGCTCCAGCCCGACGTCGGCGTGCTCCGTGGACCCCAGTGGGCAGCCAACCCGTGTTCACCATCCGCTCCCCGGCGACTCCTCTGTCACATTCGATGCCGGATCGCCGGGATCGTGTCAGGCTCGTTCTCCCGGACACAGATCTGAGTTTGTGTCGGCTGATAGTCCCCATGCGTGGAGGACCACCGTCGGCTCTCCTTTTTCGGGTTTGACATCCGCCGAGGTACGAAGATCTTCCGGTGCATCGGAACCGAACATTCCGAGATCCCCTCAGGCCTCGGGTGGAGCTGTCCTCGACAGGTCAGGACCCTTGCCCTCCGCCCAGATGAGTGAAGCATGGTGAACACCTCGACGAAACCGAGCCACAGGGCTTCAGCTTGGGTGCTCCGCGGCATTCTGATTCTCGGAGCACTCGTCGTCTATCAGGGTGTGCCGGACAATGGCTTCCACTTCGACGACAAGCGGAACATCGTCCGACACGAGCCGACGCGCGCACCGGATCTGCGCCCGACCACATTGCTCCGAGCCTGGCAGGACCACGCCCACCCCCGGAGACCTCTTGCCTCTGTCACATTCGCCGTCGACTGGGCCCGGGGTGGTGGTTCACCCCGGACGTTTCTGTGGACCAACCTTCTGATCCACATTGCTGCGTCGCTCTCGGTCTTCGAGTTGATCCGCCTCCTGCTCAGGCGCACCTCGAACGGGTCTTCGGCGATGAGGGTGGAGATCGCTGCCGGGCTGAGTGCCCTCACGTGGTCTCTGCATCCGATCCAACTTCAGGCGGTGACCTACATCGTGCAGAGGATGGCAACCCTCGCATCTCTGGGCACGATCACCTGTGTCGTGTTGTGGGTGAATGGAAGGCGCCGCGGGAAGGAGGGGTGGCCGTGGCTCATCGGCGCGGGCTTGGCAGCTTTCGTCGCAGTGACTACGAAGGAGATCTCTTGGGTACTTCCCGGCCTTTTGATTCTGGCTGAGTTGGCGCTGGTGCGTCCGCCGGATGAAGACTTGGCCAGCCGCAGGGTCAACTGGCTATTGGGCGGCTTGGCCGTCATCGCAGGACTGGCTGCGGTTGCTCTGGTTGCGTTCGACCTTCCTCCTTTGGGACCGATGGTTTGGCCGGGCTACGCCATTCGGGACTTCGGCATGCTAGAGCGATTGATGACTCAGCCCCGGGTCATTCTCGTTCATCTTTCCCAGATCCTCGCTCCCGGTCCATCGAGTTTCTCGGTCGAGCACCCCATCGGTCTTTCAACGGGACTGATGTCCCCGCCGAGCACGCTGCTGGCCGGCCTCTTTGTCGTTTCCGTGACCGCAATGGGTTGTCGATTGTTCTGGCGGCCGGGATCTCGGGTGCTGGGCTTCTTCATGCTCTGGCTGCCGGCCACCATGCTGATCGAATTCACAATCGTGCCTCTTGAATTGATCTTCGAGCACCGGATGTACCTCCCGACCGTCGGTCTGGTGGGGTTGCTGGGCGTCGCCCTCCTCCGCGTGCTTCATCGGAGCCGCATCGAGATCGCTGCCGTTGGGGCGGCTCTGGCCGTCTATTTGGCACTCTGTGTGTACACGAATAGACAGCTGGTGCCCGTGTGGAGGAGTGAGGTGACCTTGTGGGAGCACGTGACGACCCTCCATCCGGATAGCCACCGCGGGTGGAATAACCTGTGCTCCGCCCTTCTCGACGAAGACAGGCCTGCTGAAGCCCGGGTGGCGTGCGGTAAGGCTCTGGCTATCGAACCGGACTCGCCGGAGGGGTTTCTCAACCTCGGGGTCTCGTACATGCACGAGGGCCTTCCAAGCCAGGCGCTCACCCATTTCGGGACAGCCCTCCGCCTCGGGATTGTTCCCAGGGCCCACAATTGGATTGCAACCGCCTACCGGGAGTTGGGGATGTACGACCTCGCCGCGGAGCATTACCGCTTGGAGCTGTCCCATTCGCCCGGCGAGATCGAGGTTCGCGTCAACCTGGGCGGTTCCCTCTTTATGGTCGGCGACATCGAGGGGGCCCTGGAGGTGTGGGAGGAGGCGTTGGAGAGGCGGCCCGACCATGCAGGGCTCCTGTTCAACATCGGCAGGACCTTGCGACTCTCGGGACGCATGTCAGAGGCCCGTCCCTACCTGGAGCGCTTCCTTAGAACCGCCGGCGAAAGCTACCCGGCCCAGCAGGTGGAGGTTCGCGGCTGGATCCGCTAGAAAGTCGGCGAGCCCTGGCCACGCTCCTTGATCGAAGCGGCCCACCCTGACTGGGAAAGCAAAGGTCGGGGTGCGAGGCAGCCCAGCACCACCGCAGCCAAGATGTGGATCACGTCTTCAGCGTGACTTCGAAGGCCAAGCCCATGACGGCCCTGGGCATTCTACTTCTGCTGGATGACGGACGCCTCACACTTGGCGACTTCGATAGCCGATACCTCCCTGAGTTCGAGAGTGTTCGCACCCGTGATTCCAACTCCGAAGTACGCCCACCCGTCATCATGGAGGCACTGACACATACCGCTGGGTTCCCATACGAACGGGCGGTCTTTGACTACGATTCGTTTCCCGGGATGAGCCTCGAGGAGGTAGCGGCGGAGTATGCAGCTTCGCCGCTCGATGCTGCCCCCGGTCCGCGATTCGGACACAGCAGTCCAGGATTCGACATTCTTGGCCGAATCATCGAAGTGGTCTCAGAGCAGGATTCTGAGTCATTCCTGCGGGACCGTGTCTTTGAGCCCCTCGGAAGGACCGACACCGCCTTTCGGCTCTCACCCACGGCGCGGGCGCGCCTATCGCGGAGGTACGCGAGGATAGGAGGCCAACTCACTCAGCTTGAGCCAAGCTGGCCAGACGAGGAGCGCCAGTTCCCAGCCCCCGCATTCGGTATGTCTTCGACCGCGGCGGACTTGGCGGCAGTGATGCAGGTGATGCTCAACGGCGGCACACACCGGGGCACCCGCCTAGTGTCGGAGGCGGCTGTAGGGACAATCACCACCAACCAAGTGCCAGACCCGGAGCTCACCCCACATTGGTTGGGTGGGGCCGTCGGAGGGAATCTCGGACTTGACTGGGACCTTCCTCTGGCCTCCGTTCGCGTCTTTGGACATGGTGGAGCCTCCGGCCTGCTGGTCTGGCCCGAGCTACTCGGGCTGCACCTCGAAGCTCGGCGTCAGCATTCTAGTCGCGCAACAGGATCCCAGAGTCGTTAGATGGCCGCGCGGGCTTGGTTGTTGAAGGGCACCGGTTTCTCCTACCTTGGCGGCCATGTCTGAGCTCATCTCCCGCCTGAATGAGGCCCTCGAAGGCCGCTACCGCCTCGTCCGCGAAGTCGGCGAGGGCGGCATGGCGACGGTGTTCCTCGCCGACGACCTGAGACACGAACGCAAGGTCGCCCTCAAGGTTCTGAAGCCGGAGCTCTCGGCGGTCGTCGGTGGGGAGCGATTCCTCTCCGAGATCAAGACGACCGCCAACCTTCAGCACCCCAATATCCTTCCCCTCTTCGATTCGGGTCGGGTGGATGGCCTGATCTTCTACGTGATGCCGTACGTGGAGGGGGAGAGCCTGCGCGACCGCCTGGACCGCGAGCAGCAGCTGGCCGTGGAGGATGCGGTGAAGATCGCTGCGGACCTCGCCGAGGGACTCGATTACGCCCACCGGCAGGGTGTCATCCACCGCGATATGAAGCCTGCGAACGTCCTGCTCCTGGACGGAAAGCCCGTAATCGCCGACTTCGGGATCGCCCTTGCAGCTGGCGCCGCGGGGCAGGGGCGCCTCACGGAGACCGGACTCAGTGTCGGTACGCCGTACTACATGAGCCCTGAACAGGCCACCGGCGATACGACCGTGGGACCGGCGAGTGACACGTTCTCTTTGGGATGCGTGCTCTACGAAATGCTGGTTGGTGACCCCCCGTATGAGGGCTCGAGCGCACAGGCGGTGCTGGGGAAGATCATCACGGGCGAGCCGGTCCACGCTCGGCGACGCCGCCCTTCGGTGCCCCTCCACGTGGACGCCGCCATCCGCAAGTGTCTGGAGAGGCTTGCGGCGGATCGCTTCGCTGCCACGGCCGATCTGGCCCGCGCGCTCAACGACCCCACGTTCCGTCACGGTGGGGACGAGACGGCGGTGTCCGGGAAGGTGAACCGCGCGCTGGCCATCACGGCGTTTGTCCTGGCCGTTGCACTCGTTTGGTCGCTGGTGGCCCGCCCGCCGGAAGCAACGACGTCCGGGTCCGTGACCACCTTCTCCCTGGCGGTGGCCGAAGGGAGAGAGCCCACCACCAGTCTCGACCTGTCGGACGATGGCCGGACCCTGGTGACCACCCTCCTGGGGGAAACGGAGGGGGTCGAGCTATGGATCCGGGATCTCGACGACCTTGGCCTGACCCGGCTTCCCGGGACGGCACCGGGTATGGTCCCGGCCATCTCCCCCGATGGGCAGACCATTGTGTACTACGCTGGAGGGGAGCTGCGACTGGTTTCGGCCCGCGGTGGGACTCCCCGGTCCGTGACACCGGCGCGCCCGACCCGCCCCGACTGGGGTGATGACGGCTACCTCTATTTCGGGGCACTGGGTGGGCGCATCGCGCGGATCGATCCGGACGGGGACGGTGAGCCGGAACCGGTGACCGCGGAGGAAGCCGGCGCTGCGCACCGCGATGTCTTCGTGCTCCCCGGATCCCGTGCGATCCTCTATACGAGGGTGAGCCGAGGGTCGCCCGAGATCTGGGTCCACGATCTGGGAGGCGGAGAATCGCGAATGCTCACCGTCGGAGCCAAGCCCTTCGTGACCCCCACGGGCCACCTCGTCTTCGGGACCATGGAAGGACTCCGGGCGATGCGGTTCGATGCTCGAGCGCTCACGGTCACCGGTCCAGAAGTTGGCTTCGTGGAGGAGATCACCTCCACCGAACTCGGGTTCCCCTACTACGTGCTCTCCGACAACGGCCTGCTGTTGTATTGGAAGGGGGGCTTCGCGGATGACGAGTTCGTATGGGTCGACCGGACCGGCCTGGCACGACCGGTGGAGTCCGGCTGGAGCTTCATGGCCGGGGGCGCCGACCAGGGATGGGATCTCTCGCCGGACGGATCCCGGATTACGTATCGAGCCAATGGCGAGAGCGGGTACGACCTATGGGTCAAGGAAATCGAGGGTGGACCGCCCACACGCCTGACCTTCGGCGGGCCCCCGGACTGGAAGCCTCGTTGGTCGCCAGACGGAACGGAGATCACCTTCGGATCTCGGCCGGACTCCCTGGGCTGGCAGATCTGGCAGGTTCGTGCCGACGGAACCGGCGAGCCCGAAGTCATCACCTCGAGCGACGTGCAGCTATCCCTCGGTTATTGGGCTCCCCCGGACGGGGAGTGGCTCGTGATGCGCACCCGCGGCCTTCCCAATACCCGGGGAGGGCGGGACGTCACCATCATCCGCCCCGGAATCGATTCCTTCCCAACCCCGATCTCGGCTGGGCCTGACGAGGAAACCGGGCCCGAGGTCTCGAGGGACGGTCGATGGATCGCCTACGTCTCCGACGAAACAGGGCAGTTCGAGGTCTTTGTGCGACCGTTTCCGGACGGGCGCGGTGGGAGGTGGCAGGTTTCGGCTGCGGGCGGCACCATGCCGCTCTGGGCCCACAACGGACGCGAGATGTTCTACGTGGATCTGGAGCACCGGGTCGTGGCAGTGAGCATCGACACCCGCAACGGCTTTCGGGTGACCGGTGAGCGGGTCCTCTTCCAGCTCGACGCCTCCTATGCGACTCGGCTCTACCGATGGACGTCGGGGCTTTGGGACATTGCGCCTGACGACCAGCGCTTTCTCATGGTCCGCAGTCGCGACCTCCCGGCGGAGGATCGTCCGCAGCTCATCGTGGTGCAGAACTTCTTAGAAGAGCTCGAGCGACTTCTCCCCGATTGAGCGGCTCCGGACTCGTGGCTCGCGCGCGCGGTGCGGAATGGTGATGAACTGGGGCGGGAGCCATCCAGATCGGATCATGGCGGCTTGTTCGCCGCACGGTGGCTTCCGATGAAGGCTTCGTACGCCTCCGAGTTCGCCCCCTTCGTCGATGACATCGCCGGGCCCACTCGGGTGGAGGACTAGTCGGCGAGCACCCGACAAGGAGTTGCTGCTGTTGCGGTGTGCGTTCAGCAGCCTGCGCAGCAAAAACGCAACCTTCCTAGGTTGCTTCCTCGCCGGAATGGATGGAACGCACGCCTTCCGCGTCTGCGAGCGCTCGATCCGCCTCACTCTGAAGAGCGTCGCTGAGCTCCTTGACTCTGCGGCTGCTTCGCTTCGATATCGCGTTCCATGCGCCCCTGGCAATGCCCCAAGCGGTAGCCCCGGCGGCGCCGGCCAGGACGGCGCCGATACCCGCCCCGCCCAGGAGCTCGATCCCGACCACGAGCCCGGCGAAGAGGCCGTAGGTAGTCGGAATCGCGTGGAGAGCGGCGCGAAACCGATCGGAGTAGCGTTCCTCAACCCTGATCAGGGTCTCGCCGGCGGAGGGCTCCACTGAGATTTGGCGGCTCAGGAACCGATCCGCCGAGTTCCACCGGACCGAGCCGAGAGCCTCCCCGATCGTGCCCTGAGCGGGCACTCTCTCATCGACGAGGCGCATGATGCGACGAACGGTCTCTTGGTCCAACTCGCTGGGCACCACACGGATCTCCTGGCTGACCGGTGGAGGACCGAAAAGTCCCTTGGTGGAGAGGCCCCGGCGACCGTCGAACTCCCCGATCGCCCGGTTGATCATGGCGGGGTCGATGCCGACTTCTCGGGCGATGTCCTCGAGATCGGCAGCGCTGAGCCCTCTGGCCTCACGACCCTCAGGCGACCTCGAGTCGAGCTCAGCGGCACGCTGGAGGATTACGGCAACGTCTCGGTCTGCGAAGTGGCGCTCTGTCATGGTCTGCCTCAGGCTGGACGGATCCTGACCCGGGTACGTTGGTCAGGGCCGGAATCGTCACCGAGGCAACCTAACAAGCCGTTGCTGCTGACGCGGATCAGGTCGCGCTCCTCATCGGCTAGATCGACTGTTGTCGGCCACTGACAATCCTTCAGGGCGGGAAGCCCTTGGTTCCTTACAGATTCTCGCGTTGCAGCTCATGCCGCGGGGATGTGTCTTCTGACCAGGGATTGCCACAGGCGTGGCTTGTAGGCAAGATCCGCTTCGCTGCTAGGCGGGTCCGGACACAAGGCAGAACTGCAGTCCGTTGGGCCGCACACCAATCCCCGACGGGAGCTGCGGTGGACCGTTTCGAGTATGTGATGGTGCTCATCTCCATCATTGTGGGGCTGGGCATCGCGCACATCCTGTTTGGTGTCGGCCGGCTTATTGACCGGCGCGCCGGTGGGCCGAAGATCGAGCTGGGCGTGGCCCACGGTTTCTGGCTGGGCTACGTCTTCCTGTGGACGGTGCAGTTTTGGTGGTGGGAGTTCCGGTTCTCCGAGCTCGATCCGGAGTGGACCCTCGGGCTCTACCTGTTCCTCATCTCGTACGCCGTCGCACTCTTTCTGCTGGCCGTGATTCTGGTCCCTCACTCCTGGGACTCGGTCGACAATCTCGATTCGTTTCTCGTACAGCGACGCGTGTGGTTCTATTGGGCCCTCGCGGGGGGGACGTGCATCGATGTGAACGATGCGCTACTGAAGGGAGGGATATCCTATATCGGCGATCTCGGAGCCTCCATGTGGATTCTCTGGCTCCTGACCGCGATAGCGTGCGTCGTGGGACTCAGGTCGGAACGCCTCCGATACCATCAGATCGGCGCCGCATCGGTGTTCTTCTGGCAGTTGGTGCAAGCCTTCGACGATCTTCCGACCCTCGGGTTCTAGAGTCTGCTACAGTGCGCTCAACAGGGGATTGCTTCTCTGTGAGTGCCGCCCCTGTAGTGCGCAACGCGGACGGGGACGCCTAACTAGCGTCTGCTGCCGGCGTCTCGTACGTAATCCTCGCGCGCTTCGCTTATGGTCCACATAGTGGTGCGCAGCAGAAGCGAAAGAGCGGTTGGACAGCGAACCCCTCCATCGAGGTGAAGCCATGCTGAGTGCGGCAGACCAGGGGGAGATAGCTGCTCTTCGAGAGCGGCTCCGATCATCCATCGTTGACGGCGATGCCGAGGTGTACACCTCATGTTTCGCGGACGATGGCGTCATCATGCATCCCGACAGCCCTCAGGTGAGAGGTCGGGCAGCGATAGCCGCCTACGCTGCGGGCATGTTCGAGATGGTGGAGCTCCCACTGCTTGAGCTGACCCCTGTAAGCGTGGTTGGCGACGGCGATCTGGCGTTTGAAGTGGGGACACAGGAATGCGTCATGGAACCGGCCCTTCCGGGGTTCAAGCGTGAGCGACAGCATCTCCACGTCTACCAGCGAGCCGAGGACGGCGAGTGGTATATCGCGGCTGCGATGTCAGGGAATCAGTAGGCAGCCTCCACTCTGTCCAACAAGCAACTGCTGCCGTTGAACAGGGGATGAGCAGAATGAGACTTCAGACCGATGGGCGGCGGCATTTGCTGGTGGTCATGGCGACCACCTCCCTCGCTATCACCGCGGGTTGCGCACGGAGTGCCCGTCCGCAGGAGACAGGCTTCCTCCATCGCACCGTAGAGGTTGGCGGCGAGCAGGCAGAGTACGTCGTATACGTGCCGAGTGACTATGCGAGCCGCGACGATTGGCCAGTGATTCTGTTCCTGCACGGGGCGGGCGAACGCGGCGACGGCGGGCTCGTCCAGAGCGACGTTGGTCTTGGTCGAGCGATACGGCAGAATCCGGAACGCTGGCCGGCCGTTGTGGTCTTCCCGCAGGTGCCCGAAGGCGATCGCTGGGTAGGGCGGATGGGCGGCGTAGCCATGGCGGCGCTTGACGCCACCGTCGCAGAACTCGCCATCGACGAGTCACGCACCTACCTGACGGGCCTGTCCATGGGTGGGCAGGGCTCCTGGTATCTCGCGTACGAACACACCGACCGGTGGGCCGCGGTGCTCCCCATCTGCGGCTTCCTCGGGTTCGAGGGCACCGAGTGGGGACCGTTCACACCTGAGGGTGCCGATCCGGTGGCTGCGACCAGCGAGCGGATTGCCGGACTGTCGATCTGGGTATTCCACGGCGACGCCGACGGCGTGGTGCCCGTGGAGGCTTCGCGCGAGGTGGTCGCGGCGCTGGAGTCGCGGGGAGCTGACGTGACGTACACGGAGCTGCCTGGCGTGGGGCATGACTCATGGGACGCGGCCTATGCCGACGAGGTCATGATCGAGTGGTTGTTCCGGCAGGTCCGCCCCGCCAGACCTGGAAGACAACCGTGAACAAGGCCCTTCACGCCTTCTTGGCGCTCGTCATCCTCCAAGGGTGCAGCCCGGGTGGGGTTCAGGACCACGAGTAAGGAGCGGTGGTCCACGGACGCTTGGTCATCGTGGACGGTGCTCTAGAGTCGGATAACGCTGCCGTGTACTCGGCCGTCGTCGAAGCTCGCCCTCGAGCGACAACACTTGGAGGTTGCCGAAAGTCTGTGGAGCGCCGCACAACGAGATGTGGCCCCGAGTGCCGACTCAGTGGGTGTGTGGCTCGAGCGCCGCGATGGCTATTGGTGGTTTTCCGATCCGCGATTACGAGACGGCGCCATCAGCGCCCTCGCGCGGACAGGTGACTTCGCACTCATCGGGGACGCTCGCATACGGTCGGGAATTCTCGGCTACGTGAGTCGACTTCAAGCGGACTTGGAGGAGTTTCGGCGGGAAATCGACGGCCACAAGGAAGCGCGCGTGCGACTCGATATCCGTGGTGAGTTGGGCTTGCATCCGGACCTCTCTCCCGACTCACCTCGTGAAGTTCGTTTGTACCTCGGCATCGTCAGTGACCGCGAGGGGCGCGCAGCCTTGAACACGCTCCGCAAGTCCTACGTAAACCGAATCTGGTACTTGGTCCAAATAGAGGCGGCCACAACAGCACTGCTTGACTTGGTGGACTGAGTCTGCCGAAGCGAAGCACGTTCCAACAGGGGATTGCTGCCCCAGTCGCATCACAGGCTCATCGAGGTGGGGCCTTCCGTGCCTAGAATGACCGTCGGCCGGGCCCTGGGCGCGTTGAGTGTCGTGCTCTCGCTCCTCTTCGTGGGTTGGGAAATCCGTCAGAACATGTCGGTCGCCAAGAACGAGGCGCACCGGCAGATGGTTGCGGGCTTCACCGAGTTCAACGGGATGATGGCAACGGATGGCGAACTCGCGGCCCTGTGGACGAGGATAAGCCAAGGACTCACCTCTGAGAGCTTCGACCACTCGGAGAACTGACGGCTCACGAGCTCGAATATCGTGCTTCTTCGACAATGGGAAGGCGTCTACCGATCCTTGCAGGTGGGCGTTCTCCCCGAGTCCGTACTTCCCACCGTCGGTATGGGAGGTGCGTTCCGGGCGGCGTACCTCAACGAGCTGTGGCCGAGGCTGCGCGGTTTCTTCACTGATGACTTTGCCAAGTTCATGGGGACCAGGGTCTTCGACGCCGACTCAGGCTGACAGGAAATCCCTGTTCGCGCAGTAGGCTGCAGCTTCCCAGGACTACACGGCTTGCACCTCGCGGCCCGGCGTGTGCATTGTGGTCGCTCCACAGAACTTCAGAGTCGCCAGGTGCGCATGTCCTGAGGTGAGGGAGGTCCATGGACTGGGTAGTAATCGGAGCGGTTGGCGAGATGCTCGGCGCTGTAGCGGTGGTGATCTCGCTCGCGTACGTCGCACGCCAGGTGCGAGACAGCTTCGACGCCGCCCATCGGGCTCATTACCTCGAACTCAATCGGGAGACAATCATCGTCGCGGGCGGGATCGCTCGACACGATGAGTGGTCCGACACCGTCTTCCGGGGATTCGTGGGTCGCTCCTCCCTGAGTCCAGAGGAGATCCTCCGATCCAACGCAGGGGTCTTGGGTGTGTTCCGATCGTGGGAGGCCGTCTTTCGCTCCTCCAGGGAGGCGAGCGTCCTCGCATGGGGGCCGAGGGCCTTCGCTCGAGGATGGTCGACATCCTCGGATATCGCGGCGTCCAAGACCGGCGGTGAACGGTGACTAGAGACGGGGGCGCGCACTGGGCCCGCTGGCTTGCGGAGTTCGTCCTGATCGTGGGCTCAGTCTATTTCGCCGTCTATCTCGAGGGAGCCTCTGAGGATCGTGCGGATCGAGCGGCTGCTCAGGTGGCGTTGTCCCAACTGCTGGGCGAGCTCAGGGGCGACGCTCGAGACTTCGACCGCATCATTGCCAAGCAGGACTCCCTTCACGGTGACTATTCCGACCTACGAAGGTGGCTCGCCGAACCTGGTTCGTATCCAGCCGACAGCGCTGGAGCGGCCCTCTATCGAGTGACCGCAGAAAACTCGACTCTCTTCGCGCGCCGGTCATCGTGGACCACCATGGTTGCGGGCAGCCAACTGGCTGACCTGCATGCCCCTGCACTCGTCCTGCGCCTCGGGGAGTTGTATGAGACGATCTACCCTCGGATCGACTACAACAGCCTGGCCTACGACCAGGCGATCAACCAACACATCTCAACGTCACGGGCCATCAGGTGGCACTCGATAAGTTCGGATCCGTTCGGGGAGGACCCAGTGGAACTCGAGGCGCTGACGTCGTCCCTCGAGTACCTGCGCGTCAACTGGACCGCCTGGTACCGCGACCTTCTGGCTCAGTATCGGTCCGACGTGGCGGGCGGGATCACGGCTGTTGGAGAATACCTCGAGCGTCACGGGAGCCCGGACGCGGCACCCTAGCAGCATAATTCCGAAGTCGTTTGACGTCCCTCGGGCAGTGAGTTGCTCAGACGTGGAAAAGCCTCGTATTCCGTGGGTCCGGTTCCTGGCAGAGGCAGTCCTGATCGTCTCTTCGGTCTATCTGGCGATCGTGCTGGAAGGGATTTCAGATGATCGTGAGCGTGAGGCCGAAGCGATATCGGCCCTGAGCTATCTGCGGACCGAGCTCGGCCAAGATCGAGCCGATTTCGATGAGGTCATTTCTGTCCAAGAGGGGCACGGCCACAGGTACGCGAACACGATCCGATGGCTGGGGACTCCGAGAGATATGCCTACCGACTCGTTCGCCCTAGAGGTGGCGGAGGTCGTCAACAACAACCGGACGATCTTTCCACGTAATTCGTCCTGGAGGACGATGGTGGCCTCGGGTCAGCTTCCTCACTTGGGCGATCAGGACCTGGTGGCACAGTTGGCTAATCTCTACGAACACTCGAGCGCGAGGGTGGAATACAACGGTGCGAACTACGACGACGGCGTGGAGGATCTGGCGCGGAATGCCATGCCTTTGGTGTGGGACCGGGTCGACAACAGGTTGATCTCGACGGACCCGGCCTCCATAGCAGCCTTCCGGGGTCAACTCGAGTACCTCTACGATTGGAACACCTTCTATCGAGAACTCCTGACGGCATGGGTTGATGAACTGGATCAGGTGATTTCCAACGTCGACCGGTACCTCGAGATCAACGGTGGGGGCGCCTAACCAGCGTTTCCTGCTGACGCGTCCTAGATCATCCTCGTGCGCTGCGCGTGCGGCCACCAACTTGGTGGGGCAGCAAGACCACAGAGTCGTTAGGTGGAGTCCTCATGGGTACTCGAAAAGCGTTTGTCCTGTGGGTGGTCGCGGCCTCTCTGTGTTTCACTCCGATCCCGGGAGTGACGCAGGATTCCGCTGCGGAACAGAAGCTCGATCCGCCGCTGCTGGAGGTACTGCGATCTGGTGGATCAGCTCGTGTGATCGTGTTGGGGCGTACGCAGCTGTTCGAGCCGGTGGGTGGCCTGGCGCGCTTCCAGCTGGACCATACTGGGGACGATCGGAGGGAGCTGCGCCGGCAGGTTGTGGCCACCCTCAAGCAGAACGCCGAGGCGGAACAGGCGGTGATCCTGGCCGCCCTGGGCCGAAGAAAGGCCGATCGGGCCCTCTGGATCTTGAACGCCCTGTCCCTGGAACTCAGCGCCGAAGAGATCCGTGTCGCCAGTCGGTTGGATGAGGTGTCGTTTCTCTACGCGGGGGGCGAGTTGATTCCCCCGGGTCCGCAGGTACCCCACGACCCGATCCTGGTGATCCCGCCGGAGGAGCCGCCGGCGTTCACCGCAGAGGGAAAGCGGGTCGCGTGGAACGTTCGGCATTTGAATGCGCCTCGGGCGTGGCGTGAGCTGGGTAGCGTCGGGCAGGGGGCGGTGGTGGCGGTCCTGGACAACGGCGCCAACTACGGCCACACCGACCTCCGGTCCAACCTGTGGCGCAACGCCGGGGAGATCCCCAACAACGGTATCGACGATGACCAAAACGGTTGGGTGGACGACCTCTACGGCTACGACTTCGGCGCGATGAGTCCCAACGTCCGGGACACGAGCCGGAGCAGGGGCCGGCAACACGGCACCATGACCTCGGGCATCGCGGTGGGGGATGGTAGCTCAGGCATCGTCACCGGCGTGGCACCCCGGGCCAGCCTCATGCTGTTGAAGATCACGGGTGGGAACGTGGATGCCGCAGGCAACCGACCCGTCGGTGCCGCGATCGCCTACGAGTATGCCGTCGAACAGGGCGCCGACATCCTCAGCATGAGCTTCAGCCTCCCTGATCTCGGCAACCTCCGCGGCTTCTGGCGCATGATGAGCGACCATGCCGTGGCTGCAGGCCTCTTTCTGGTGGGCGGGGCGGGCAACTTCCGCACCACACAACCCATCCCGGTGCAGCATCAGTCGCCGAAGGATGTGCCGTCTGTGATCTCGGTGGGGGGCATCGATACTCTTCACGTGCTGCGGCCCTTCAGCAGCATGGGTCCGGCCGAGTGGACTTCGGTGGCGCTGTACGGGGACTATCCGCTACCTGAGGGGATCATGAAGCCCGACGTGGTCGCCTTTCCCGGGGAAGGCTTCCCCGTGCTCGGCATCGAGGACCAGGACTACATCGACACGGACAGTGTCCGCATTCGCGGGAACTCCTTCTCCGGTCCGCAGGTGGCGGGGATCGCAGCTCTCATCTTCGCCGAGCATCCGGGTATGAGCGTTTGGCAGGTGCGTGGGATCATCGAGGGAACGGCACGCGACCTGGGAGAGCCCGGGAAGGACAACATGTTCGGATTCGGACTCGCGGATGCCCATGCTGCCGTGCTGGAGGCTCGGGCCGGAAGGGGCCGGGGACGTTGACCTATTCCGCCAGGTGCCTTTCCTAGCGGGGACTCTCCGGAAGTCGATACACCTTTGCGATCGGCTCATCGAACGCTCCGACTTCGAAGAACACCACCAGTCCATCGGGGCCGAACGCAACTGGCAGACTTCCGTTCCCGCCCGGAAGCGTGCCCAGGTAGTCACCCTCGCCGGAGAGCAGGTCTGTGGGACCCGCCAGTGTGGCGTCAGTGGGGTCTCTCCGAAGCACCCAGATGCTGCTGGCGCCGTCCGTCTTGATTGAAAGAGCAGGCGAGAGGACCGGGTAGAACCACGGCTCGGGCCCGCGTCGTAGTGATGCAGCCGTCCCACGCGCCCCCAGAGAACGCACTGGTCTTGAACTGTCCTCGAGGGTCCGTAGGTATGAGGCCCGGTCGGTGCGGGATGTGGGGCGAACCGGAATCGCGCGCTCCAATGTACGCAGCAGCGTGCCGGTCTCGGTGAGAGCCTCGACCCGGTATTCCTCACCGGCCAGAACGGCGATGCGATCCCCCCTTAGGATTCCAAAGGACGCTTCAGGCGCGAAGGCGCGGTGGAGCGACGTGGCCTCGTCCAGTCGCGGGGCGACGGGGACGCGAGCCGCGACCGTGACCGCACCATCGCCCATGATGGGCACCCGCAAGATGGGAAGATGCGTGCCAATGCTCCGGATGCCGGCACCTGTGAGGAATGCAGCACCGTGCCGGCCTGTGGTGAGACGTTCAGGGAGGGCGAGGAGCGTCCCGTCGGACATGACCTCCATGGGCGCCTCTGGTATTCCCTCGGTGAGATCCGGACGGACTTCTTCGATGTGCGTCCCATCTCCTGCGTACAGCAGGAATGCACGCTTTCTCGCGTCGAAGACCGCGAGCCTGCCGTCAGGGAGGATGTCTATCGACTGGGGGTCACGGTATTCGCCGGGTCCCTCTCCTCGGCGACCCACCGTGAAACGGAGGGTGCCCTCCTTCGATACCGCGATCACAGCCCGGCTGACGGCGTCGAGAAGAAACAGAGTGCCGTCCACGGAAAAGGCAGCATCCTCCAGACTCTGAAACTGAGCCCAGTCAGGGCCGTCGAGCTCCCCCAGGACAAATACGGGCTCGAGTCCAAGGTCGATCCCGCGGTCTTCGGCGGGAAGACTCAGAACCTGTTGGGATGAAAGGGACGACAGTGGCAGGGCCGTCGCGAGAATGGCGATCGAGCTGTAACGCATGAGGCGGGTGTCTCCGGTGTAGATGGTTCTCCTGTTTGATGTCATATGGAGGCATCAGCGATGCCTGCCTCGAGCAAGCGGGACATCCACGAGGGCCGATTCGAGAGTTCGGCCTATTCCAGAGCGAGGGCTCGGGCTTCGACTGGAGTGCCTCAGACCTGTTGTCCGACTTCGAGTTTGAGAACCTCGTTCAGATCCGTCTCACGAACTCACAGTCTGCGTCGGAGGCCGGTGAAGCCATGGCCCAACGCATCGAACGAATCCTCGCCCTGCTCGAGAGCGAGCTTCAGAGTTGAGGAAGGCCAGCTGGTAAGGCGCTACCGCCGTACGGGTAGGACCCAGGATCTACATCGCTCGCCTTGCGTCTCACGCTCCGGCCGGGCATGGTGGCCCGGCAGTTGGATTCCAAGGTCGCTATGTGGCCCCTCCCTGAGACCAATGACCGTGAGAAGACACAAGCCCCTGAGGAAGATGCGGTCGCTCGTCGGCGAGTTCGTGGTGATTGTGGCTGGCGTTCTCGCCGCGTTGGCCGTGGACCAATGGAAGGACGCGCTTGACGCGCGGGAGCTTGAGTCAGCCTACATACAGCGACTGAGGGCAGACCTGGAGGCGGACACCGCTTCCTTCGCACACTTCGAGCGCACGTTTCTAGCTGCGAAGGTTGGCGTACTCCGCGACTTACTTGCCCGAGATGCGACTCTACGTCTGGGCCGGCGCCCGAATCTGATGGCTGACCTCAGCTATTCGAGCTTCAAGGCTCTACCTCCCAACCGTCCGGCTACGTTCGAGGAGCTTGAGAGCACCGGGGGGCTGAGCCTGCTTCGCGATCTTGAACTTCGCGGTGCGATCTCCGCCTACTACTCTGGATTTGAGCACATCTCCGGGATCTTGTCTGAGCCTGACGGAGACTATCAAGCGCGCCTTTCGCGTGTCTTGCCGGGCGGCCAAGTGTATGACTGGCGCATCCTCCAACAGGAGCCGGTTCGCGAAGACGTCATCGCGGGCATAGAGAGGCTGCTCGAGGAACCCGGACTCGAGGGTGCGGTCAACTCTGAGCTGGAATACACGGCCGGGATGGCCTTCTATCTGAGTCGGTACCGGCAGGAGGCCGCGGAGCTCTTACTTCGGTTGGAGGGGTCCTAGTCAGCGTGCGCCTGCCGCTTCGCACAGAGACGCGAAGGCGCTGGATGCCCCTGGAGGCGTGCCAGATGGTCACGATTTCGAGAGAGGAACCTGGACACCAGGAGGCTCGACCCAGATGAGCGCTGATACCCGAACCATCCGGCTGGGTGCTGTGCGCGAGGTGTTGATCATCGTGCTCGGCGTCTTGATCGCGCTTGGTGCCGAATCTGTTTGGTCGAGCCGGCAGGATCGCGAGCGGGAGCGAGACCACCTGGCGGCGCTGGCTGCTGACCTGGACGAGACCGAGTCACGGTTGAATGTGGCGATCCGAGACGACAGCGTGTCCTCGGAGAGAGCGAGGCACATGTGGAGAATCCTCTCCGGGCTCAGGGACGCTTCCCCCGATTCGCTGTGGGCGTTGGGTGCCATCAACTACTCGGAGTACAGCCCGCAACTGACAGCCCTGGATGTGCTCATCGAGACCGGTGAGATCGCGCTTGTGCGATCGAGCGAGGTGCGTTCGGGCATCGTTCGGTTGCGGGCCCAAGTCGAGTCGACGGCGAAGTGGTTGGACCGGACCGAGACGCTCGTCTTCACAGTCGTGAAGGACCAGGCTCTGGCGGTCGAGGAGCTCGAGGTGGGACCCGACGCTTGGCGGGACATCGCGGCTCTGAGGCAGAGCCCACAGCTGCGGGCTGCCTACAACCTGCAGGCGGTCGCCACGCGAAACCGGGTGGCAGCTCTCCGAGCTGTCTTGCCTCCTCTACAGACGTTGCGGCAGCGACTCCGGGACTTGGGCTACTAGTTGGGCCTGGTCGGGAGCACGGACGCGGGATGTTGGTCGGCCTGCCTCGAGTAACGGAAGCGCAGGGCGCGGTGCTTCGTCAGTCGGGAAGCCTCCCGGATGCGTCCCGTTCCAACTGTACCCGGCGATTGTCAATGATCCCGAGGGGCGGACAGCCTTGGATCGACTACCAAAAGGCTACGAGAGCCGAATCTGGCACCTGGGTCAGGTAGA
>JBDHIL010000044.1:0-21254 GCA_039587465.1 Gemmatimonadota bacterium
AGTGCCCTCACCAGGACTCGAACCTGGGGCCTACTGCTTAGGAGGCAGTCGCTCTATCCACCTGAGCTATGAGGGCAAGTTGTTGAAGTACAGTCGTTTACCATTGTTCCCCTCGGTCCAGTCGTGTTCGGTTGAGCACAATTCGGGCACATTCACCTGCGCTTGCCCTCCCGCCATTTCCTTCCAACCTAGGCCCGAGGAAAACCTAACCTAACGAGCGACTAGTGGTTCTGGGAGTCCGGTCAGCCCAGCCCCCCACGTGCGGGCCGACCACGGTTGGCGTCCTATGACAATGTCATATGGCCCGTTGAGACCCACGCCCTCCTCCGGGAGGGTGAGATGCCTCCGAGCCCTTGGCTAGCTCTTGGCATCCCACGTCCAGCCCGGCAGCGCCCCCAACCCTGCGGTGCACTCGGGTGCGAGGTTCCCCCTTCGATGCGCTTTGCGCCGATGGTTAACCCAGGACCCGAGCCGCACGCCGTCCTCAACGTGACAGCCGGCCACACTGCACTGCCCCCATTCTGGTCCACTACGAGGGCGAAAACCGAACCGATTCGGGCCTGGGATGAAGTGGCCACCGCCGCCTTCCCGGGTCCGGTCCCCCGAGGCGTCAGAGCCTCACCCATCGGATTCAGCCATCCGTCCATCTCCCGCATCGACCACCGAACGTTTCCGGGCCTTCGAACCCATATGGGTCAGAGTAGCGACGGACGCCACAGGGAGAGGCGGAGGCCCCGGGCCCGCGCCCATTGGCGGCGCGCGGCGATTCCCAGAGGGTGCAGGAACGTGAAAGCCCCCAAGATCGAGTTCGTAAGGACATTGGCAGGGGGTCGGCTTTCCAACGAGAGGGAGACCATGCGACACGGCGCGGCGGGAGCCTTGGTGTTGGGAGCCATTCTGCTGCAGGCGTTCTCGCCCTGCGACGCGAGCGGGCAGGTGTTGCAGGGGCGCCTCCTCGACATGGAAGCGGGGACCCCCATCGTGCTGGGGCGGATGACACTCATGGACGTCGGCGGCCAGCCCCTGCGCGTCGGCATGACCGACGCCGAAGGACGGTTCCTCCTGGCGGCCCCGGGCCCCGGCCAGTACTGGATCGACATCGAATCCCCGTTCCACCATGGCTTCTCCGAGGGCCCCATCTCCCTGGCGGAGGCCGACACGGTCTCCATGACCTTCGAGCTGGCGCCGCTCCCCGTGGAGCTGGGCGAGCTCAACGTGGAAGCGGAACGCCGGTCCCAGCGCCTCGCCCTGGAGGGGGTCTACGACCGCATGGAGGCCGGCATCGGCGTGCACTTCGACAACGACAGGATCAGAGCCCGCCCGGGGACCAGGGTGTCCGGTCTCATCGCGCTGCTCCCCATGGTGGAGCTGCGGCCGGACCCCCAGGCCAGGGCCACGAGAGTGCTCTTTCGCCGCCGGCAGTTCGAGCGCCTGCTCGAGGGCGACGGCGCCCCCACCGCGCCCTGCTTTCCCCAGGTGTTCCTGGACGGCGCCATGCTCTCCATCGGTGGCAGCATCCCCACGGAGCTGGATCAGTTCTCCACCAACGACCTGCAAGCCGTGGAGGTCTACGAATCGCCCGCAGGCCTGCCCACCCGCTTCCACGGCACCAACGCGCACTGCGGCACCATCGCGCTTTGGACTCGGTAGGCGATCCCGTGCGGCTTGGCAGAGGAGTCTCCCGGGGCGGCACGGCCCTCTGGCTGGTCCTGGGCCTGCTCATCCCGGCCTGGGGAGGCCCCGTCCAGGCCCAGCTCGTCCAGGGACGCGTCCTGGACCGGGCGACCGGGCAGGGCGTGGAGGGCGCCCTGGTCCTTCTCCTGGACCAGACCGCCAGGGAGGTCGACGGCGCCCTCACCGACGGGGCCGGCGTGTTCCGCGTGCAGGCCCCGAACCCGGGCGGCTACCTGCTGCGCGTGGAGCGCATCGGGTACGAGACAGTGACCTCCGACGTCGTCCGTGTGGGCTCCGCGACCGTCTCCGGGATCCTCCTGGAGACGGGGCAGTCGGCCATCGAGCTCGAAGAGCTGCGGGTGGAGGGCGAGCAGCAGTGCGTGGTGCGGCCCGCGGAAGGGCTGGAGATGGCCCGGGTGTGGGACGAGGCCCGCAAGGCCCTCACCTTGCAGGAATGGACGGAGGGCGAAGGGCTCTACCGCTTCCAGATCGTGCAGTACCAGAGGTACCTGCACCCGGACAGCCGAGCGGTGCTCTCCGAAGAACGCGAGCGGATGGCGGTGGTGAACCGGAACCCCATCCGCAGCCTGCCGGCCGAGGAGCTACTGGAAGGCGGGTTCGTGCGGACCGACGACGCCGGCGTGCACACCTACTACGGGCCCGACGCCTCGGTTCTCCTGTCGGACCTCTTCCTGGACACCCACTGCTTCCGGCTGAGGAGCGCCGAGGAGGCGCCCGACCGGGTGGGCCTTGCCTTCGAGCCCGTCCGCAGCCGGAGGATCCCGGACATCGAGGGGACGCTCTGGCTGGACCGGGCCACCGGCGCGCTCGTCCGGCTGGACTACGTCTACGACTGGGCTCCCTGGGAAGAGGTCAGGGGCGTCGCCGAAGGACGCGTGGAGTTCCAGAAGATGCCCACCGGAGCCTTCATCGTGCGGAAGTGGTGGATCCGCATGCCCGCCATCGGGCGGGTGCGCAGCCCCTCCACCGGCTACCCCGGGCTCAGGCTCGTGGAGATCAAGGAGGTGGGGAGTGAAGTCGCGGACGTGACCTCGTTGGAGCACCGCATCATCGCCCCGGCCGACCGCCGGCCCAGGGGCGACCTGCGGGGCATCGCCTGGGACAGCCTCCGGGCCAGCCCCCTTTCCGGGGTGACGGTCTTCCTGTCGGGCACCCAGTACGATGCCTTCACCGACGCCGACGGCCGCTTCTCCATGGAGGGCATTCCCGCCGGAGACTACGCCGCGGCCATCACGGATCCCGCCCTGGACTCCCTGGGCATCTTCCCCACCCGCGTCCAGGTCACCATCAGCGCCGGAGACACGACGGAGGTCCAGTTGGGGCTGCCCTCCAGGGCGACCTTCCTGGCCTCAGTGTGTGGGGAGGCGGGGTGGCAGGTGGGTGACGCCTTCGTCACCGGGACGGTGCGGCTGGAGGACGGGGGACGGCGGGTGGCGGGTGCCACGGTGACGCTGCAGTGGCGCCGGTACAGGAGGAACATCCACGGGACGATCATCGGGAGGTCCACCCTGGAGGCCCAGGTGGTCACCGACGCGCATGGGCGGTATCGGGCTTGTGGGGTTCCTGCGGGGGCTACGGTCACGGCGTGGGCGGTGGTGGGCCCAGGGGAGAGAGGGACGGCTCGGGAGGTGGAGGTCTCAGGAGACGGGGTTGTGGTGTTGGATTTGGTAGGTGGGGGAAGCTGAGCCCGGACGGTTGGTCAGTTGGGGCGAGGTGCGCCCCAGGGCAGCCGAGCCGGTGGCACCGTGGGATCAGACCTCCAGCCCCTAGGTCGCCGGCGAGCTGCCTGCTGTGTCACGAATGCGCGCGGGGATCTTCTCGGCGAGGGCCGATAGGATCTGGCGCTGGTCAGAGATTCAGCGAGGAGGTCACGATGGGCAGGAGAAGGCATACGCCGGAGCAGAGCATGACGTCACTGGAACGCGACGGCTGCTTGGACCGCAGCTGGGTCACGGTCCAACATAGGATGTGATACCGTATCGTGGCGCAAGTCACGGCGGCCTCCGCCGGCTGCTAACAGCCCGACGGCGGACGGCTCTCTCTCTCGGGTGCCCTGCGTCGTCCGAGGAGCCCACCAATCGCTCGGCTGGCCCGGGACTCCACACGGTCTCTCGCCTCGGAGGCCGCCCTGCTGCGAAGGTGCTCGAGCGTCAGGCCCACTACGCCGGACCCGGGGGCGGCATCCCGCACCGACTGCATCTGCTCCAACGCCTCGACGTAGTACCCGGTATCCACGAGGCACAGGGCCTGGGCGAACGCCAGCGTCGTCTCGATGTCGTCGATGCGGTTGGACTCCTGCTGGGCTCGCAGGCGACCCCTGTCTTCCTCGGTCAGCACGATCGCGAGACCGTCCAGGAGATCGTCGGCGAGCTGCTGTTGCAGATGAAACAGCGAATCCGTTTGTCCGCTCACGTCGGCGGTCTTCACGATCTCCGATGTTGCGACTTCGGCCACACGGGTGTCGAGCCTCATCTGGGGCTCCATCGTCGCAAACGCGCCGGTGACGACGAATTGAGCTCCGGTGATCATCCCCACAGTCACCGCGGTTGACGGATCCGCATAGCCGGATTGCTGGAGGTCCATCTCGTTCATGAGCTCCTCCAGGCGCTCTCTCTCCACCAACTGGATCTCTTCGACGACCGACAGGTCGGAGATCATCATCGCGGCCAGCGCCCGTCCCAGGTGCTCGTAGCGGTCATCGCCGGTGTTGTTGTCGAACCGGAGAACCGCAACCGCCTTCTTGGCTTCTTGCGGACCAGGGGCGGCAATAGCCGGGATGGACAGGATCACCAACAGGGGGATGAGTCGACTCAAGCGCATGCGGATCTCTCGCCGGTGCTGATGTGGTGACGGAAGGGGCGCCAGTTAAGACTCGATGAGCGGGGGCGGCTCATCGTCAGCCCGTCGCCCCGCAAGATACCCGACGCAGTAGCCCCTGAGCGTCGCTTCGAATTTCCCCATCGACGGCGACGAGCGCAGCCCCGCTTCGCCCTTGTGCTGGAGATCCGCAGCCAGTTTTGCGACCACGGTCGCCAGCTCGATCACATGAGGATCCCCGCCCATCGCGAGTTCTTCCGGATCGAGATGGGCGTCGTCTCCCATGCCGGTGACGACGACACTGTCCGGATCGAAGTCTTCGTCATTCGCAGACGCCTTGGTCCGCTTCGGCATGGGCTCGTCCGGCGAGATGTACGCGTCGTCGTCACTTTGGCGCGCGACACGCTCTATGGGCGCGTCCGGACTGATCAGTGCGTCCTCGGGAAAGCCATCCCGCTCGGGCATAGGGTCATCCGGGGAGATGAGTGCATCGTCCATGACGCTTTCGGTCGAGTCGGAGTCGGGACCGCCCTTGGCCTTGCCGTCCTGCTCATCGCTCATGCTGGGGACTCCCTGTGGGTTCTGACGGTCCAACGAGCGGCCGTCCTCCGCCCGAATATAGGGGGCGCCTCCAGCGGACGAAACAAATCTGGCCGCGGGTAAGGCCGCCGATGGGATCAGAGCAGGAACTCGATGACGAGGAATCCAGCCACGATCAGCACGCCGAACGCTGCTGCCAACAGGTCGAAGTACTTGTCGATGAACCGTGCGATCGGACGCCCGAATCGGTAGATGAGCCCCGCCACGACGAAGAAGCGAAGACCGCGCGACAGGACGCTCGCCAGGACGAACACCCCGAAATTGATGGAAAAGACACCGGCGGACAGCGTGAACACCTTGTAGGGAATGGGGGTGAGGCCCGCGAGGAAGACGGCCCAGAAGTCCCATCGATCATAGAGCCCCTGCACCCTCGCGAACGCTTCCGGACTCACGCCTGGTACGTACTGAAAGAACCAGTCCTGGACCAGCGACCACGCCCCTGCCCCGATCCCGTATCCGATGACTCCGCCCACGACGGACGCCACAGTGGCTACCGCGGCGAACTTCAGGGACTTCTTGGCTGCTCCCAGACACAAGGCGACCAGAAGCGGGTCCGGCGGGAGCGGGAAGAACGATGATTCGGCCACCGACAGGAGGAACAGCGCGGGCATGCCATACGCGGTTTCCGCCCAATGGAGTACCCAGTCGTAGAGCCTGCGCAGCCACCCCGGTCGCCCGTGCCCGTGCGAAACGGTCCCTACCTCACTGCGCGCGCCCGGCTGGTCGTGCGCTCCCTTTGGTGTCTCCTCGCCTTCGGTCATCCCGCCTCCGCTTTCCACGCGAACCGCCCCAGAAGTGGGACGAAGGTGCACTCCCCTTTCACGATCTCCTCGGTCACCGCGAAGCCGTCCTTCCGCACCAGGACGAGATCCTGAGAGTCCCGTCCACCGATCGGAATGAGCATCCTCCCGCCGTCTCCCAGCTGGTCGACCAGGGCTGCGGGCACCGAGGGCGACGACGCGGACACGACAATCACGTCGAACGGGGCATACTTCCGCCATCCGATCGTTCCGTCGCCCACCATCAGCGCCACGTTCTGCAGGGCGAGCTGATCGAGGGCTTCCCTCGCGCGCTGTGACAGTTCGCGCACCCGCTCTACGGAATAGACACGATCCGATATGAGGGCAAGCAGCGCCGTCAGGTATCCGCTTCCCGTGCCGATCTCCAGAACCTTCTCATCGAGCCGAGGCTCGAGAATGGTCAGGTAGTATGCCTGCAGGGACGGCTGGGACGCGGTCTGCTGGTACCCTATCGGGATCGGTGCGTCCTCGTAGGCCCGGGGCCAGACGCCTTCGGGCAGGAAGATGTGCCGAGGCACCCGATCAAAGAGCTGGAGCGTCTCCAGGTCTTCGATCCCACGGGATCGGATGCTCTCGATGAGCTTGCGCCGATACCCCACATAACGGGTGTCGTCTAGAGGGCCAGGTCCCACCCGCGAATCTCCTCGAGAAGTGCGTAGTTCGTCAGGTCCAGATGAAGCGGCGTCACCGAAACATAGCCGTCGTCGACCGCCTGGAAGTCCGTGTCGCCGCCACCCTCCCAACTCGCGACGCCCCCTCCGATCCAGAAGTACTCTCTTCCGAACGGATCGTTGGCTCTGGTGATCGAGTCCGAGTAACGCCGCTTGCCGAGGTGCGTGACCTTCACTCCCCTGACTTCACCGGGCTCGATTGCGGGAAGGTTCACGTTGAAGAGCGTGTGCTCCGGAAACGAAGGCTGGTTGAGAAGAAGTGCCAGGATTCGCTCGACGACCCGATCCCATCCCTCCATCTCTTCGGGCTGTGGGCCCGTGTGCGAGAAGGCTATGGCCGGAATCCCGAGGACGGTCGCCTCCATCGCGGCGGCGACGGTGCCGGAGTAGAGGACGTCTTCCCCCATGTTCGCGCCGTGATTGACTCCGGACACGACCACGTCCGGTCGCTTGGACAGCAGAGCATTGACGGCCAGAAGCACACAGTCGGTGGGGGTGCCGTCGACCACGTAGACGCCGGCGGGTGTGCGTCGGGCGCGCAGCGGATGGTGCATCGTGAGAGAGTGGCTCGTGGCGCTCTGTTCACGATCGGGCGCCACGGTCGTGACAGACCCCAGGGAGCCGGCCGCGGAGGCCAACAGGCGAATGCCTGCCGCAAGATACCCGTCATCGTTGGTGCAGAGGATTTCCATAGCTGTCCGGGGTACCTCACGACTGCGTGAGCGTTCCTGTGGCGGGTGGTACCGATCAGTCGTCGGAAAGAGGCATCCCGGGAGTGAGGACGTTCTTGAGCGCCTCGAGCTCCGCCTTCAGGCCCGCGAGAACCTCGGGCTCGAGCACGTCCTGTCGCTCCTCGGCCAGCTCGCCGGACTTACGCATCTCGATGAGGCGCTTGCTCGCGCCTTCGATGGTGTACTTCTCTTCGTACAGGAGATGCTTCACCAGGAGGATCAGCTCGATCTCCTTGGGCCGGAATACCCGATTGCCCGCCCGGTTCTTGGTCGGGCTCAGGACGGAGAACTGGGTCTCCCAGTATCGGAGCACGTGGGGCTTGAGACCCGTGAGGTCGCACACCTCACCGATGGAGTAGTAGGCCTTCTTTGCGATGGGCTCGTTCATCCCGTCTCCTCGACCTCTCGGTGTAAGCCAGCGAATCCTTCGAGTCTGGGGGTCCCATGCGGCCGTCTGCCGGCCCGACCACCCTTGGCGCGGCGTGCGCAGTTCACGGGCTTCGTGTTCGCTCATGACCATTCTTCCGGCTTCGGATCGCGCAGCATGAGAGCACTGACCGCGTCGGTGGGGCTGCGACCCCCGTGCACGATCGCGTGCACCTGCTCTGCGATAGGCATTTCAACGCCATGGCGTTGGGCCAACGCATGGACGGCCTCGGCTGTCTTCACGCCTTCCGCCACAGCCTTCATATCAGCGAGGATCTCCTCGAGCGACTCACCTTCCCCCAGCCTTCGGCCGACGGTCCGGTTCCTGCTCAGGCTTCCGGTGCACGTGAGCACGAGATCCCCCATTCCCGCCAATCCGGAAAAGGTAGCCTTCTCGGCTCCCATCGCGAGCCCCAGTCGGGTCATCTCCGCCAGACCTCGCGTGATCAGTGCCGCGAGGGTGTTGTGGCCAAAGCCGAGTCCGGCGGCGGCCCCCGCAGCGAGGGCGATGACGTTCTTCAGAGCTCCGCCCAGTTCGACCCCGACCACGTCCTGATTCGTGTAGACCCGGAACGCCGGAGTCTGGAAGATGGCTTGCGCCCGAGCGGCCGCATCGAGCGATTGACTGGCCACGACCACCGCCGTCGGCTCCTTCCGCGCGACCTCCGCGGCGAAGCTCGGACCCGAAAGGACACAGAGGCGATCGCTGATGTCCCCCAGCACGTCGCCCATCACCTCGTCCATGCGGCGGAGCGACCGGATTTCGATTCCCTTGGACGCGCTGACTATGAGCGCTTCACTCGAGATGTGCGGGGCCGCTCGCTCGATCACGCCGGATACGAACTGCGAGGGGCTCACCGACAGAACGACGTCGGCGCCATCTACGGCTGCTGCGAGGTCGGTCGTGGCTTTGAGGCTACCGGAGAGGGTGACGCCGGCCAGGTAGGGGTTGCCATGCTCGGTGTTCACCGAGTCCGCGACCTCGGGCTCGAACGACCAGAGGATGACCTCGTGCCCGGCTCCGTCGAGCAGCGCGGCGAGAGCCGTTCCCCAACTGCCCGCTCCGAGGACCGCAACCCGTGCGGGGGGGTTCACCCCGCCTCCCGGGCCGGAGCCTCCGCGTCGGGGTCCGTCCTTCCGAATCGGTTTTCCTGTCCGCGGAGCAGCCGCTGAATGTTCGATCGGTGCGCCCAGATCACGAATGCCGCGAGAGCGCTCGTGAAGATGAGCACCTCGACGCCGCCCCGGTGCGGTGTGAGGTACACGAAGAGCGGCAGCGAAGCCGTCGCGCCCATCGACCCGACCGACACGTAGCGCGTGCCGAATGCGAGGACCACCCAGACGAGGAACGCTCCCAGCACGGCCCAGGGGGCCAGTCCCAGGAAGACACCCGCGCTGGTCGCGATGCCCTTGCCACCCTTGAATCCGACCCAGAGAGAGAACATGTGGCCCAGGATTGCAGCCGCTCCGAACGCCAACGTCCACCCCATCGGCGACCCGGGAGACCCTGAGAAGAGCCAGACGGGTAGAAAGCCCTTCGCGATGTCCACGGTGATGACAGGAAGCGCTGCCTTCCAGCCGAGGATCCTGAAGGCGTTCGTGGCCCCGAGGTTCCCGGAGCCGTGTTCACGAAGGTCGATGCCGCGCAGTGCCTTTCCGACCCAGTAACTCGTGGGTGTCGCTCCCATGAGGTAGGCGAGGGCAAGCAGAGCGTAATTCACGACTCGCGGCTGTTCCTGATTCGGATGCGTATGGGGGTTCCCTTGAACGTCCAGGCGCTGCGGAACCCGTTGTGGAGATACCGAATGTAGTGCGCGGGTACCTCCTTCGGGAAGTTGGCGAACAGCGTGAACGTCGGCGGCCCCGTAGCGACCTGAGTCCCGTACTTGATCTTGACTGGACGGCCCCGGTGATGCGGCGGCGGCTGGCGTCGTACGATCGACTCGAGCACCTCGTTCACCTCATGAGTCTCGATCCTGCGCTTCCTCTCCTCCTGTACCTCCAGTACGAGGTCGAGAGCCTTCCTCAGGCGTTGACCCGTCAGCGCGGAGGTGAAGAGGAACGGCACCCAGGCCAGGAAGGGGATTCGGTCGTGGATCTTCTTCTCGTAGCTGGCGGCAGTCATCGTGTCCTTCTCTACGAGATCCCACTTGTTCACCAGTACGATGAGACCGGCACCCGCCTCCCAGGCAGATTCCGCGATCCGGATGTCCTGGGCGTGGAGATCCTCCGTCGCGTCGATCAACAGCACGCATACATCGGAGCTGCGGACGACGCGCTCAGTCCGCAGGGCGCTGTAGTATTCGACCGCATCCTTGACCTTGGCCTGGCGTCGAAGTCCCGCCGTGTCGACGAAGATCAGAGTCCGGCCGTGATACTGCATGGGGGTATCCACCGGATCACGGGTCGTGCCCGCGATGTCGCTCACGACGACCCGATCCGTGCCGAAGAGCCGGTTTACGAAGCTCGATTTGCCGACGTTCGGCTTGCCCACCACGGCTACGCGAACGGCGTCTGCCGGTGCTGCATCGTCCGCCGATTCGGGGAAGGCCTCGAGTACCCGGTCGAGCAGATCTCCCGAGCCCTTGCCCGAGATTGCGCTCACGGGGAGCGGTTCCCCCATCCCCAAGGACCAGAAGTCCTGGTGACTCTGGTCGTGTGGGTGGTTGTCGATCTTGTTGGCGACCAGCAGGACCGGCTTGGAGGCCTTGCGCAGCACTTCGGCCAACTTCTCGTCGAGTGGGTGCACCCCAGCCTTGCCGTCGACCAGGAACACGATCACGTCGGCCTCATCGACCGCGGTCAGGGCCTGGTGCCGGATGGCCTTGTCGAGGGGCTCATCGCTTCCCTCGATCACGCCACCGGTATCGACGATGAAGAACGACCGTCCCGCCCAGTCCGCCTTTGCGAAATTGCGGTCCCGGGTCACTCCGGGCTGATCGTCCACGATCGCGAGGCGCTGGCCCACGATGCGATTGAAGAACGTCGACTTGCCCACGTTGGGTCGGCCAACGACGGCCACCACGGGAAGCCGCTCGCTCACAGGGACCTCAGGGCTTCCGTGATCTCATAACCCCGTACGATGCGGGCGGGACCGAGGGCGGCTTCGAACTCGTCGTAGCTGACCCCGTCGATGAAGACCTCATCGGCGTTCAGAGCCTCCGCCGGGATGACGACGATGTCGCTGTCGGTGTTCTCGTCCCCCAAGGCGGAGAGCATGTCCGTGCCCCCGAGGAGTCCCGCCACGGTGACCATATCCCCGAAGTATTCGTTTGTGACGTCCACGACCTCGACCTCGGCGTGGGTCGCGTCTGCCAGCGCCGAAGTCCTCGCTGAAATGAAGGGGGCCATGGAGTGGCCCGTGACCAACCGGACGCGGTGCCCCTCAAGGTCCGGCAGAGATCCGAGCCCCGCCTGGAAGTCCTCGACGAATCGGCGAACCGCACCGACGCCATTCTCATAGAGGGCGCCGTCATCGTAGTACTCGGTCTGAGGCAGCTCGAGGCCCGCAGTCAGGTACATCTCGTCAGCAGCGTAGGCCCACCCGAACTCACGTTCGCCGAGCGCTCCGCGACGTGAGGCGTCGACCTGGACGATCGCTGCACGCGCTTCGTCCGGGGTGAGCGGGCGGACCGGTCGGTTGACGTTGTAGCGGGTCAATCCCACGGGCACGATCGACAGAGAGAGGATGGCGGGGCCGAGCGACCAGAGGTCCTTGATCGTACGCTCCAGATGCTCCCCGTCGTTCCACTCCGGACACAGTACCACCTGGGTGTGGACCTCGAGCCCGCCATCGAGGAGTTGTCGGAGCTGCTCCATGATCAGTCCCGCGCGCTCGTTCACGAGTAGCCGCTCGCGGACCTCCGGCTCCGTAGCGTGCACACTGACGTACAACGGCGAGATCCGCTGATCGATCAGGCGCTGAAGTCCTTTGGGACCCAGATTGGTCAGGGTGACGTAGCTTCCGTACGTGAAGGAAAGGCGGAAGTCGTCATCACGGAGCCAGAGTGAGTCTCTGGCCCCTTCCGGGTTTCCATCGATGAAGCAGAATACGCACTTGTTGGCACATTCACGGATCGTGTCGGCCGCCGGCACGATTCCCACGGACGTCCCGGGCTCACGTTCGATCTCGTAGACGATCGTATCACCCAGCGGAGAGACCGTCTCCATCTCCAGATCGACGTCCGCGAGGAGGAACGTGAGGTCGATGTTGTCTCGGACGCGTTCGCCGTTGATGCGCACCACACGCGTGCCGATCTCGAGATTGAGTTCGTCGGCGATGCTGCCTGCCTCGATTTCTGCGATGCGAACCACGGCTGCGGACCTTGGGACCGGGTGGTGTCGTTCTGCCTCGTGCGGAGCCGAGAAAGCTAACGGACCTAGGGCACCCCTTCAATTTTGGGGCTCCCGGTGCCGTGCATCTCTTGACCGACACACCGGAGGCTGGCCAGCTTCGGGAACACTCCCACTCGACTGCACGTAGTCAATGCTGGTTCGACCGAAGATGCCGGAGGATCATTGAAGGGATACAGGGGACGGGGCACCTGGGCCGTGCTGACGCTGGCATTGGTCGTGGGCGCGTGCGAGGAAGTGGAACAGGTCCAGGATCGATTCCGGGACATGACCCCCCATGAGGCTTATCTCGCCTCGTTGGAGGACGCCGGGCTCACGGGGACGGCGCTCGGGCGTGATTGGGTCCGAGCGGGGCGGGAGGCCGTGGACCGCGCCACCGCCGTGTCGCTGCCGTTCCAGGAAGAAGGCTTCATCACCGCGGAGGACCCCGGGGCCGCCGCCTACCGGGTGTCGATCACCCGGGGGCAGCGGCTGACGGCAGAGGTGACGCTGGAGTCCGACGAGAGGACTAGGGTCTTCGTCGATGTCTTCCGCGTCCCCGAAGACTCCGACGATCCGTATCGCCCTGTTCTGTCGAGCGATTCCATTCCCGGCAGTTTGGCGTACGAGCCGTCGCGCGGAGGGGACTTCATCGTGCGCCTGCAGCCCGAATTGCTGCGGGGTGGCACCTACCGCGTCGTCCTCCGGCTCGAAGCCCAGCTGGCCTTTCCCGTGGAAGGCTACACCCCGAGAGCGATACAGAGTGTGTGGGGCGCCGTCCGCGATGGGGGGCGCAGGAGCCATGAAGGCGTGGATATCTTCGCCCGTCGCGGCACACCGGTAGTCGCCGCGTCGGATGGGGTGGTGAACCGGGTGAGGGAGACCCCGTTGGGGGGCAAGGTGGTGTGGCTCAGGGATCAGGCGCGCGGCGCCAACCTCTATTACGCCCACCTGGACAGCCAGGCGGTCTCTTCCGGGCAGCGCGTGAGCGTCGGCGATACCCTGGGTTTCGTCGGCAACACCGGGAACGCCCGGACCACCCCGCCCCATCTGCACTTCGGGATCTACCGGCGCGGCGAGGGAGCGGTCAATCCAGACCCCTTCATCCGTCCGCCGACGGGCACGTTGGCAGACTTGGAGGCGGATCTCGCGCTGCTGGGCCAGTACGTGCGTCTAAGCGAGAGCGGGACCCGGCTCAGGGCTGGGCCCACCCGCCGGGCCGACGTTGTGAGGGAGATGGACGATCAGACTCCCCTGCGGGTGTTGGGTGGGTCCGCGAACTGGTATCGGGTCAGGCTGCCGGACGGAGCGACCGGATACGTGGCGGCTCGACTGACCCGTCCGGTGGTCCCGGCGCCGTCTCGGGTCAGCGCGCTGGCGGAGGGTGCGGGAGGGGTCTGACCCCCGCGGGGGCCACACCCCTCCTGCGAGGCTCTCAGCCCCCGGTCGTCGCGGCCGACGTCACCTCGATGGCCTGGGCAGCTTCGCTGCCGGCCGAGGCATCCACGCTGACTGGTGATGCCGGGTCGGTCGTCACGGTCACATTGTCGTTCGCCAGAGTCAGCGAGAAAGGCCCGCGAGCCGCGTCGAGGAAGCGGAAGGTCGCCTCGAAGACACCGTCGCCGTCATCATCCGTCAGGGGCACGGATCCTTCCGGATCGCCGGCTGCGTCTGTCGCCTCCAACATGAAGTCGGCCAGCGTCACAGGCTGTCCGGCTACGTCCGGGAATACGACCGTGTCCGCCGCCGAAACGGTCGCCGCAATGCTGGCCGTGAACTCGACCTCCGAGGCCTTGATCGACGGTGACATGACCCATCTGCCGGAGTTGCCTGCCTGCTTGCCGAAGCTCTGCGATACGTCGAAGTCCACCAGCAGAATCTTCTGTTCCCCGGTGATCGTCAGCGCACCGCCGGGCAGTGAGACCTTGATTCCCGTCTGGGCGAAGCTCGGAAGCTGGAGCGCTCCATCTGCCGGACCGCACTCCACGAAGCCGGCGGACGCGTAGGTCATCGTGGTCCCGTCATCCCCCTCCACGACGATGCACGCGCCCGGGATGATGAAACGCAGTTGGGAGTATGTACCGCCGGCAACGACCGCGTCCTCAACGAGGTCCGCGACGTCGTTTTCGAGGGTGATGAGATCCGTCGTCAGGGGGATGTCCCTGAGCACGGAGCCTGCCCCTTCCTGGTCCTCGTCCTCGCCGACCAGTTCGATGCGCTCGATGGTGACGATCGCCTGATGGAAATCTCCCGGAGCATCCGTCAACAGAATCGACAGCGTACCCTGCTCCACCGCGGTGGAATCGCTGCAGGCGACGAGGCCAACGGCCAGGGCAGCCGTTACGGTATTCCTAAAGAGGTTCTTCATCCGACTTTTCTCCGCTGAGCAAGACTTCGATCGCTTCCGCGTTCGGGCGCGTGACCATCACCCGTCAAAACGTAGCAAGGTCCGTGCCGTAGCAGCGGGATCTCGCTGGTGCGCTGCGAGGGCTGCCACGGGTGCCGGACAGGTGCCGCGGCGCCCGCTCGCGATGCCCTTCCCTACCGAGGGGGCGGCACTTCGTTCCCAACTGGAGGAACTTGTGCCGAGGTCCGCCCGGCGTCGCGCCAAGAGGCGCACGAGGTGCGGGGGTGCCTTGGAACGCGTCGGGCGCGCAGTCCAACGTGCAGCGCTGGTGCCGTATCCTGGGGTGCGGTGATCGTGGACGTCGCGGAAGCATGCGACCCCCCCGCGCCGGCGGCCCCAGAGGATTCCTTGCAGCTCCTGTGGGTCCGGCCTACTCTCGGTTTCCCCCGGGTGACCCTCCACAGGTCATACCCCTGGAGATTCCGACCCTCCAGACTCCCCGAAGCAGGCTGGAAATGGTTCACCGCTGCGACATACCGATCCCACCGCCGGTCCCGAACCGCAACACGCTCGAGCCGCTCACGTGATGGCACCCCCCGATCTCTCCGTCCGACGGCTGCAGGCGGAGCTCATGGACGCGCCAGACCTCGAACGAGCACGTCACGTGAAGGCTCTCCGGGCTCTGGAGACCGTGAACCTCCTGTCGGGGACTGCCGGCCGAATCTGGCGGGAAGTGGTGAGCTTGACCCGCGACAACCCACGCCCGCTCCGTGTGCTGGACGTCGCGTGCGGGGGAGGTGACGTCGCGGTCGCTCTCCAGCGGCGTGCTGATCGGGCCGACCTTCGGGTCGAGGTTCAGGGGTGCGACCGCAGTCCTGTGGCCCTGGAGCACGGGCAGCGGCTGGCCAGGGATCGGGGCGTCGGCGTGCACTTCTTTGAGCACGACGCGCTTGGGGGAGCGCTGCCGCCCGATTTCGACTTGATCTGCTGCTCTCTCTTTCTCCACCACCTCGACGAGCCCGAGGCGGTGCAGCTCCTGGCCGCACTGGCGGCGACAGGGGCAGCCGTGCTCATCCAGGATCTCCGCCGGACTCGTTTGGGGTACCTGACCGCGTGGCTGGCACTCCACGCCCTCTCCCGCTCGGACGTCGCCCGCGTCGATGGTCTCCGCTCCGTGGCCGGCGCGTTCACCATGGCGGAGGTGGCTGCCCTCGCACGGCGCGCCGGCCTGGCGCAGGCAACGCTTCGGCCCTGCTGGCCGCAGAGGTTCACGTTGTCCTGGAGGCCCGCGTGAGCGATCGCAGGGGAGCAGGAACAGCGGCCGTCTCCGACGGGGAACTCACAGCTCACGTGTGGGATGCGGTGGTGGTGGGCGCCGGACCCGCGGGCTGCATGGCGGCCCGGGAGTTGGCACGCGGGGGTGCCAAGGTGCTCCTCGTGGAACGCCAGCGGTTCCCGCGCTGGAAGGTCTGCGGCGCCTGCCTGAGCCCTGGGACGCAGGCGGTCCTGGCGGACGTCGGGCTCGGACATCTCGCCGATTCGCTGGGCGCCGTGCCCTTGAGGACGCTTCGCCTCGCCGGGTGGTCACTGCGTGCCGAAGTGCCACTTCGGGGGTCCGCAGCACTCTCTCGCGCCGCGCTCGACCAGGCGTTGGTGGACGCGGCCGTCGAGGTCGGGGTCACCTTCCTCTCTTCCACCCGCGCCCGTCCGTCGAGCATCGAGCCTGAAGCTCGCTGCGTCACTCTGGAGCGCGGCGGTGGCCCCATCATCGCGCGGGCCCGGGTCGTAATCGCCGCCGATGGTTTGGGGGGCGGCTTTCTTGCCGATGCTCACGGAGGTGGCGAAGCGACCGTTCCGCCTGGCGGGCGCATCGGTTTCGGAGCTACCTACGGGAGAAATGTCCCCGGTTACGAGGCCGGGGCCATCCACATGGGTGTCGGGGATGCCGGCTACGTCGGACTCGTCCGACTCGAGGACGGCACCTTGGACGTGGCCAGTGCGATCTCTGCAGAGCTTCTCGGCGGCGGTGTGAGACCGGAGGACGTGGTGGGTGAGATCCTGGCCCGCGCAGGCATGGCGCCGCTGCCGGCCCACGCGCCTGCGGCTGGATGGAAGGGTACGCCCGTCCTCACCCGGACGCTCTCCACTCGCGGGGCCAACAGGCTCCTGGCGGTGGGCGACGCGGCCGGCTACGTGGAGCCGTTCACCGGCGAGGGCATCGCGTGGGCGCTCAGCGGAGCGCGGGCCCTCGCTCCCATCGCGCTCCGCGGCATCCGAAGCTGGGACCCGCGCCTGGTGGATGACTGGGACCGTGCCTATCTGGATACGGTAGGCAAGGCTGCCGCCCTCTGTCGGGGCGTTGCCTGGGGCCTCCGGTGGCCAGCCCTTTCCCGGGCGGGGCTTCGCGTCTTGAGTCTGGCGCCGTCCGTGGCGAATCCATTCGTACGTCGCGCGTCCCGCGCACCCACGACCCAGTCCCAGGCATACCCATGAGCATGTTCATCGCCGGCGTCGGACTGGCCGTTCCCGAGCACTCCATCACGCAGTCGGACTCAGCTGCCATGGGCGTCACGTTCGCTACCGCGGATGGAAGCCGGGCCCGGACGCTTCAGGCACTGTACCGGCGGAGTGGGGTGACCAAACGTCACTCCGTGGTTCTCGATGCCTCGGAGGGCCCGATCGAGGCCCGGCAGAGCTTCTACCCGCCCGTTGTCGGCGTGGGTGACGGAGGGCCGACCACCGAGGTGCGCATGCGCGCTTTCCACGAGAAGGCGCCACCCCTCATGGCCACGGCCGGCCGACGCGCCCTGGATGACGCGGCGGTCTCGCCCGACGAGATCACGCACTTGGTGACGGTGTCCTGTACCGGCTTCTTCGCTCCCGGCCTCGACGCTGCGCTGATCCATGCCCTCGACCTGCAGAAGACGGTTCAGCGGACCCACGTAGGGTTCATGGGATGTCACGGTGCGCTCAACGGACTTCGGGTGGCCTCGGCGTTTGCGGGTGCCGACCCCGACGCCCGGGTACTGGTGTGCTCGGTGGAGTTGTGCACCCTGCACCTGGCGTACGGTTGGGACCCTGAACAGCTCGTGGCGAATGCGCTTTTCGCAGATGGCGCGGCGGCGGTCGTCGGTGTTCCTGCCAAGGCGCACCACGTCGGATGGAAGGTGGCGGCGAGTGGCACGATGTTGCTTCCCGACTCCTCGGATGCGATGACGTGGCGCATCGGCGACCATGGCTTCAGGATGACGCTGTCGGCCGACGTGCCGGACCTCATCCAGGCTCACGTCGCTGACTGGCTCGGTACTTGGCTCGAGGCCAGGGGGTTCAGTCTTGAGGATGTGCGCCATTGGGCCGTGCATCCAGGGGGACCGCGCGTGCTGACCGCCTTCGGCCAATCCATCGGCGTGCCGAAGAGCGCCCTCGACCACTCGCGTGAGGTCCTGTCCAACTACGGGAACATGTCCTCTGCGACGATCCTGTTCATCCTCGATCGTCTGCGGGCAGCGGGAGCCGAGGGACCCTGCGTGGCCGTCGCGTTCGGCCCCGGACTGGTCGTCGAAGTGGCCCTGCTGGTCTAGCCTTCACGTTCGCTATCGACGCTCCCTCGGGCCTTGCTGGGCAACAGCGGCGAGCTTGGGGAGTCTTTCGAATCAGGCGCTCGTTCGACAGTTTATGCGCCCTGTACGGTCTTCGACCGTCATCCCTCATGTACCCCGTCATGGAGTGACACCATATGCGCGGCGTTCTGGCACTGACCCTGTTTGGAGTCTTCTCATTCGCAGCATCGAACGCAGTCGCGCAGGACGTGGCAGGTGAGCCGACGTATGGCAGCGTGAGCCTGAGCGGAGGGTTCGCGCCCGACCCGTGGGAGATGAGTCTCACGGCCGGTGGATCGATTTCCGTCAACAGGGGGAACTGCTCTTACGGCAAGGTCGCATCCAGCCCCGATGTGGACCTCTACTGGAACGGCTCCGGCTCGACGCTCTACATCTTCGTGGTCGCGGGTGAAGACACGACCTTGCTCGTGAATACGCCCTCTGCCAACTGGCGCTGCGACGATGACAGCTTCGGTGACCGAGATCCGATTCTCCTGATTCCCAAGGCTCCGAGCGGTCTCTACAACATCTGGGTGGGTACGTACGGGAGCGACATGATCTCTGCGACCCTGTTCGTCTCCGAACTGGACCCACGGGAGTCCCCTGAGGAGTTCTGGGCCACGGCCAGGAAGATCGAGCGCTAAGAAGCGGTATGGAGGACTGCGGCCCCGCGGCGATGCGTTCGCCGCGGGGCCGTTCCTAAGAAGCGGTATGGAGGACTGCGGCCCCGCGGCGATGCGTTCGCCGCGGGGCCGTTCTCATTCCCGCGCCTGGTCTTCCCGAAGGCGGACGCTTCCGAGGCGGCGGTGTCCATGGGAGGCTGGACGCAAGAAACCCCGGAAGGACGCCAAAGTCCTCCGGGGTTTTCTCTTCGACAGAGCGGGAGACCGGGCTCGAACCGGCGACCCTCAGCTTGGGAAGGCAACCCAGGCCGTGGGCCAACAACGACAGCTCGCGTAATTACTGGCTTTTCTCCGTTTGGCCAACCGTCCCCAACGGCCGGAAACGGTGGGGTTGGTCACCGCTATTGTCACCGCGCTTGATGACATCGACGCCCTGCCCTGCTCTATCCCTCGAGCTCGCCAGCCGCAGAGGCGAACGCCCCGTCTATTCGTCCCAACCTCCGTCTAGGCCAAGCCGTTCGGCGCCCTCCACGATCACCGATTCAAGGCCGTGCACCAGCTGGCTGGAGATGTCTGAGGTGACCGACAGCCACTCCTTGACACGTACCAGTTGCTCGTCCCTTCCTCGTCCTTCGTCCGGTGCGGATGATCGGCCGTCTCCGGATTCATCTGGCCGGGCGACTCCTGGACGAGGTCTCTTGCCTTCATGGTGACGTGCGTAACCGGGCCGCTCTGACAAACGATCTCGGTTCGCACGCCCCGGTGTGGGGGTGCGACCCGAAGTCGCCGCTGTCACAAGCCCCTGAGACCCCTTCCCCGGTCAGAGCGTTCTCAACCCCTCGTAGTGCTCGGTCAGCGCGTCGCGCAAGACGTCCTCGAACGCGAGTAGTTCGAAAGAGCCCTGTTCGGCGAGTGACTCGGCGAACCGACTGCGGTGAAAGCAACGCGCGAAGATGCGTATCCCGTCTGACCGCCCTCTCAAGAGCATGGCAGCACGGAAGTTCACCACCTCATTCGACGAAGCGAGCAGGTACACCGGCTCCGCCTCGATGGATGCTAGACTGGCATCGACCTTGGCCCAGGTCCCTGGATCTTCGAGCTTGCCGTCGATCGCCGTATGGCTGAGCACGTCCAAAGGCACGTCCGCCTGGAACTGACGCATCTTCCTCGAAGCGTTCGCGTCGACGACGACGACCCGATCCAGATCGTTTGGGGCAGTCACCCTCAACAATTCTAGAATCGTCTGAGCGAAGCGCCCGAATCCCCCGATTACCAGAACATCCTTGTACCCTGTTTCCTCGAAGTGCGGGTGGAGAAAACGCTCGTACAGATGCAGGGCGCCAACGCGATGCGTGTTGAACACCAACGGAGGACCAGCCCTGCCAGCCGGTAGGCCAACCTGAGCACGGATCATTCGGTTGACGGGTCGAAGAAGTGTCAGTTCCCCCACGTGAACTGCGACGGGAAGCTCGGGCACTCTTTCATTTGCCGCCCACGCCCCTTCGAGATTCACCAGATCGTCGTCCGTGACGACGATCATCCGAGCTGCCCTCTCCAGACCGAGCAAATCCATCGCCGCTGGTCGCTGGATGTCCACGCTCATGACCTCCACCTTCCCTAGCCGCTCCGCCTCGTCGGTATTCGCCGAGCCACCCTCCCGATCGACCAAGAGAACCGGCTGCGTCGGTTGAACGGCACGGATCGCCTGGAGATAGGCCAAGCCGACCTGGCCCGCGCCGACCAGAACCACGTGGCCCTCGAGAGCCGTCGCGCCGCTCCTCTGGGGGCGGATCATCCTCAGCGCAGCGTCGATCGCTGTCGTAGTCGTAATCGTGGGAGCCAGGAAGTACGCGAACCAGAGTGCCCCCCGCGCCACCGCGGGGCCACCCATTGGACTCCCGAGATCCAGCCCTCCGAAGACAAAGAGGCCAGCTGCGTAATACGTCCAGGCCAGGATGGACTGGACGGCCATCTCCGGTATCCCAGATGTCGTAACACCGCTCGCGAAAGCCGCCAGAGCCAGGACGAACACGGAGAGGACACCGGCGCCCCGAACCGTCGGCCCGTGGCCGAGCCATCGCGGCGACCGGACGTGCAGGGTCACGCCGAATCTGCGCGAAGGGACTCGCGGACGGTGTCGGTGACCAATCGAACTCGCTCGGCGCCCAGCCCCGCAATAAAGGGACCCGAGTGATCCACGGGATCGATCGTAACCCCATCGAGATCCACCACATCACCGCCAGCGCCCTGAACCAGCAACATGCCAGCCACCAAGTCCCACGGTTCTGCCGGTCTCCCTGACCATTGGTTCACATAGATGAAATGGCCTCGGGCGGCTTCGAGAAGTGCCCACGCTGGGGAGCCGCCCGGAGATCGAAGCGACCCTATGGCCCGACGGGTCCAGGCGGCGATGAGAGCTCTCGACACACGCTCACCGTCACGAGAGGGGTGAAGGTTCACCAGAGTGGTTCCCATAGCGGCGTCGGCCAGTGGAAGGGCGATCCCCTGGTCTCCCTTGCCGAACACGCCCAGTCGAATAAGGCGAGTGGGACCACCAGCGAGGGCGTATCCGATTTCTCCGGTTACGGGATTCGCGAGAATCCCGAGATACGG
>JBDHIL010000076.1:0-3961 GCA_039587465.1 Gemmatimonadota bacterium
GGGACGGAACTTCATCGAGCTGGGACAGGGACGCACCGGGGGCACGGTGCTGTCGCGCAATCCGCGGGGAATGGATCAGGTCCGGGTGGCCTCGGCCTCGCCCTTCAGGCTTCCCGGTCCCTTTCGCGGGTGGGGGCTGGTCGAGGCGTCCGCCACGCTTGGGGACATGGGGAGCGACAGGGAGTTCCCGGGCGCCAAGTTCGTGTTGCTCGAGTGGACGCTGAAGCCGGTTCGGTACTTCGAGTTCGGGGCCGGGCTCCTCAACGTCCAGGGTGGGGAAGGGGCTCCGGCTGCCTCGTTCGGGGAAAGGCTGCGCAACGTCTTCATCACCTTCTACGAGAGCGGGGGTGACGAGCCGATCTCCGAGAAACTGGCGACCGTTCACGGGAGGATCACGATTCCTTCCGTCGGGTGGGAAGTCTACCTGGATTTGGCCTCCACAGACGTGAAGCTCGACGGTTTCGACTCCTTCAAGAGCGAGGCTGCGTGGCTGGTGGGCACGCGGATGGCGGGTCTAGGCACCCAGGGTCGGCTGGACTTGTGGCTCGAGGGCCGCCGCACCGGAGTCAGGCCGTATACCCACCATCAGTTCAGCAGCGGGCTGACGCTGGACCGAAGGGTGCTGGGCGACCCGATGGGCCCCCTGGCGACGGGGTGGCAGATGGGGGTCGACTGGAACGGTGCGCAGCAGACGCTCTCGGTCATGGGCGCCTGGGAGCGCTACAGCGGAGACGATTACTGCAGGTGCCTCTCGGATGGCTTTGTCTGGGGTCGCGAGGCCGACAACCCGGACGAGATCCGCCTGCGCACCATGGTGACGTGGACCCGGAGTCCAGCGGAGACCCCGGTGCGCACCATCCTCCGACTGGGGCACGAGCGCGTCACGCGTTTCGACTTCACGGACCGGAATCGCTCCAACTTCATGGCGCAGTTTAGGGTGGGGTACGTCTGGTAGCGACTGGACTCGCCCTGCCGTGCCAGGGCTGACCTCGCGCTCTGCGGCCCCGGCCGTCATCTTGTGCGTACCCACTGGTTACACTCACCAACGGACGTACTGCGTGGTCTGGGCTGTCTATCTGATCCTGAGAGTGAGGCGCTGCGGATGAGCTACGGGCTCCTCGCTGCGATCGTCGGTGGCCTCGCCCTCCTGTTCACCGCCCTCATCACCCCGATTGTGCGCAGGGCCGCCCTCCGCGGCGGCATGGTGCGGCAGGTTCAGGCCGACCGGTGGCACAAGCGACCCACTCCGGCCATCGGGGGGGTGGCGATCTTCCTCGGCTTCGGGCTCGCGGTCGGCGTCGGCTACTTCATCGATCCCGAGAGTACCCGGGCGTTGGCGGTCCGCTCGGAACGGTCGCTGCTCCCATGGACTCCTTGGGAAGGCCTGGTCGCGGCGGCCACCCTGGCGTTCGTGGTGGGGCTCGTCGATGATCTAGTGCACCTGCGGCCGCTGCCCAAGCTCCTGGGGCAGCTGCTGGCTGCCGGAGTGCTGCTCGCGAGCGGCATCGGCGTCTGGCTCACCGGGATCTATCCGGTCGACGCCGCTCTTTCCCTGTTCTGGTTCGTCGGCATCACCAATGCCCTGAACCTCCTGGACAACATGGACGGCTTGGCGGCAGGGATCGCGGCCATCGCCGGGGGCTATCTCGCTCTCATCTTCGCGCTGGAGGGGGCTTTCGGCCTCACCGTGCTGGCCGTGGGTTTCACTGCCGCGCTGGTGGGCTTCCTGGCCCACAACTACCCGCCGGCGCGGATCTTCATGGGTGATTCGGGCTCGCTCTTCCTGGGCCTCTTCCTGGGGGGACTCGCTCTTGCGCCGGCGCCCGGTCTTTCGCGGAGCCTGGCCGCGGTTCTGGCGGCTCCAGTGCTGATCCTCGGCGTACCCATCCTGGACACGACCCTCGTCACGATTGGCCGGATTCTCGAGGGGCGACCCGTGAGCCAGGGTGGCAAGGATCATACGTCCCATCGATTCATCGACCTCGGGCTCCCGGAGAAGCGGACCCTGTGGATGCTCTGGGGGCTGGCCGCTACCGGTGGGCTCGTGGGGGTGCTCCTCCGGTCGGCCGAGCGTGGCACCGCATTGATATTCGGCGGCATCCTCGTGGCGGGGCTGACCCTGGTCGGGGCATACCTCCTTCAGGCACGCTTCCGTGCCCTCGAGGCGGACAAGGCTGAGGGACTCTCGCTCTACCGGTTCGTCATGGAGACCCAGGCCCGATTCCCCCTGGCGGCGCTCCTGCTCGATGCCGTGCTCATTTCACTCGCCTACTACGGCGCCTACCTCATCCGGTGGGATCCGGGCGAGTTGTCCGCACAGCTGCCGTACTTCCAACGCACTGCGTTCCTCTTCGTGGGCGCCAAGATCGTCGGCTTCATGCTGAGTGGCATCTACGCAGCACGGCTCCCCAGCTTCGGGCTCTACGACGCGCTGCACGGTGTGCGCGCGAACATCCTGGCCACCCTGCTCGCGGCCGGCACCCTGTTCCTCATCGAACGGGTCGGCCTGTCGAGGGGCGTTATCGCGGTCGACCTGCTTGTCTGCAGCGTCATGACGGTCGGCGCCCGCTTCTCCTTCCGGCTTCTGGAGGGCACCACCAGGCGCTGGTCCGAGGCGGGCGAAGCCGTGGTGGTGCTCGCCACGCCGGAGGACGCCGACCTGATCGTCCGTCAACTCGGCCGGATGGCGCCGGAGCCCCGGCTCAGGCCCGTTGCGGTGGCTTCGCCGGTGGGGCCCGGCCCCCGCTCGCGACTCGGTGCACTTCCACTCTACCGTGGGCCGGATGGGCTCGGCGAGGCACTCCGTGAATCCGGGGCGCACGCCGTGGTGATCCTCCACGGGACTGAGGACGAGGCGCTCGCGCGCGGGGCGCTGCAGCAGCACCTGGATTCGGAGGGATCCGTGGATGTCTACTCCGTCGCGGTGACGCTCCGACGAGTGGACCGGGGCTCCTCCGGCAGGAGTTGAGGATTTGGGCCTATTCTGCGACCTTTTATGGCTTATTCCAGGGCGATTCCGGACCCGCTCTCGGCGGCTGCACTGCCGTTGGGCGGGGGCGGTGTCCAGCCTGGAGTCGCCTGACGGGCGAGACACGGAATGTCCGTCCGGGGGGCTGTTTCCCCTCGTTGGGTGTCGAACGATCAAAGAAGCTAGAGGTGGTTTCGTGCATGCTCCCGCTCGCCGGCCCCGGGCCGCACTTTGGGCCGTCCTGCTCGCCGCGGTGACTTCGCCGGGCGCTCTTTTGGCCCAGGAACGGCCCCCCGTGGTCACGCCGCCCTCCGATATCCGGACACAGGCGCAGGCGGCCGCGGCCGGGGCTGGTTACGACGTCAGCAACGCCCAGATCGCGGACGCCATCAGGCAAAGCGGTATGTCCGAGGAGCAGCTGCGCGAGCAGCTCCAGCTCGCCGGGTACGATCCCGGCCTCATCGACGCCTTCATGGCTGCGCAGTCCGGGGGTGAGGGGGACGCACCGGCGGGCGAGGACTTCGTGGGTGCGCTCCAGGCGCTCGGGCTGCTGGGGACGGGTGTCGATGAGGTGGTCGCGACTGAAGGGATGGAGGCTCCGGGCCGCGTCGGCGGTGGGGAGGCCGGGGTGTTCGGGAAGGACATCTTCCGGAGGGCCAGCACCGCCTACGACCCGGTCACGTCCGGCCCCGTGGACCCCGGCTACCGCCTCGGAGTGGGGGATCAGCTTCAACTGATCCTGACCGGCGACGTGGAGCTTGCATATTCTCTGGTCGTCAACCGCGAAGGCACTGTCGTCATTCCGCAGGTTGGCCAGGTCTCTCTGGCCGGGTTGACGCTGGCCGGCGCTCGCACGCTGCTGACGCAGCGCGCCGGTGCGTCCTACAGTGGACTGACCACGGGCGGGACGGTACTCGACCTGACGATCGCAGGCATCCGGACGAACGCGGTGTTCGTGATTGGTGAGGTGGAGGACCCAGGTGCCTACCAGGT
>JBDHIL010000077.1:0-3881 GCA_039587465.1 Gemmatimonadota bacterium
GACCTGCGGTTTCCCCGACTCACCCGCCCCAACCCGTTCCCGCATTGCCTCACCACCAACCCCCACCGTACCGTTCTCTTTGACCCCATGCGGTGGTTGGATCTCCTATTCCTCCACCCCACCGCTCCCCTCTCAGCCGAGCATCTGCGCGAACGCTTCCGACAATTGGTCCGCCCTGGCCGCATACGCCTCGAACCGCGGCGTGCCCCGCAGCGATTCGAGGAAGGGGCAGATCGACCGGATGAAGAGGTGTGGGTGCATCGACGACACGGAGTCCTCGAGAAGGTCGATCGCGCGATCGTGCTCGCCGGCCATGGCGAACACCTCGGCGAGATGGAACTGGTGGTGCCCGTCCATCCCGGCCACGCCGTCGACGTACGCGACCGCGTCTTCCATCCGTCCCACGGTCGCCGCCACGAGCCCGGCGAGATGCCCGGTGTAGATCATCTCCGGGGCGGTAGCCAGGAGAAGGTCCGCGTTCTTCCGCGCCTCCTCCACCTGGCCCACCAGCAGTTGGGTGTACCCGGTGGCCCAACGACCAACGGTGTGGGCCGGGTCCAGCTCGAGAGCCCGCAGTCCGCTGGCGAGTCCCTCGGCGGCCCGGCCGACGAACCACGAAGTGGCCATGCTGAGCAGCCACGCAGCCGGGGAGAGCGGGTCGCACTCGACCAGCCGGCGCGCCGTCGCCAGCGCCCGTTCGTTCTGACCGGTCCCGGAGTAGGTGACCCCCAGGAAGAAGAGACGGTCCACATCGTTGGGATCCCGCTCCAGCGAGAGCCGGAAGTGCCTTATGGCAGCGCCCATGTCCCCCTTCTCGTAGGCGACGAATCCAAGTAGGCCATGCCCGTAGGCGTATGCCTTGTCCGGATCCTCTTCGAGGATGGCCAGAGCCGTCGCCTCGGCCTCGTCGAGGCCCGAGTGGTCCTCCGCCATGCCGGCGCGGACCCGTTCGACCTTCCCGACGGCCTCGAGCGCCCGGAGGGGGATCGTGTCGCCCTCGATTTCCCGCGCCCGTGCCAGAAGCGCCATGCCCCGATCCACCCCCGGCCCATATCGCCGCAGCTCCTGCCTGGCCTGCAGGAACAGCTCATACGCCTTCACGTCCTCGACGGGACGATCGCGCAGGTGACGGTCCTCGTCCGAAGTCAGGGTGACGTTCAGCGCAGAGACGATCTCCCGCGCCACCCGCTCCTGGACCTCGAAGACGTCCTCCATAGTGCCGTTGAACCGCTCACCCCAGATCGGTTCATCGGCGCTGGCGTCGACCAACTGCGCGGTGATCCGAAGCCGCTCGCCGGCCTTCCGCACGCCGCCCTCGACGACGTACCGGACACCGAGCTCCCGACCGATCGTGCGCACGTCCTTGTCGGTACCCTTCAAGCGCATCGCCGACGTGCGGGAGATCACGCTCAGCGCCCTCACCGACGAGAGGTCGGCGATGATCTCCTCAGTCAACCCGTCGCTGAAGAACTCGTTCTCCGGGTCCGAACTCAGATTCGCGAACGGCAGGACGACGATCGCCGGGCGGGCGGTCCGCGGCTTGGCCGGTCCGGGATCGCGAAGGGCTGCCGCCAGCTCGGAACCCGTCTGAAATCGGCCCGACGGATCGTTTGTCAGTGCACGCTGCACGACCCCGGCCACCCCATCCGGGATGTCGCTCCTGAGGGTCTGCACCGAAGGCGCCTCCCCCATGACCCTTTGGGCCATCATCGCCATCGCCGTGCCCGAGAACGGCAGGGACCCCGTGAGGCATTCGAAAAGGAGGCAGGCCAGGCTGTAGAGGTCACTGCGGCCGTCGAGTGCGTCACCGTTCACCTGTTCGGGACTGAGATAGGCCGGGGTTCCGACCACGGTTCCATCGAGGGTCAGGCCGCGGGTCTCACTCGCGGCGTACGCGCTCGCGATGCCGAAGTCCGCGACCAGCGCGTGACCCTCCTGGAGCATGATGTTCTCGGGCTTGATGTCCCGGTGAATGATGCCCTGGCGGTGGGCGTAGTCGAGCGCGTCGGCGACCTCCGCGCACAGCCGAACGGCCTCGGCGGCTGAGAGAGCGCCCTCCCGGCCCATTCGATCGCGCAGGGACTCGCCGGCCACGTAGGGCATGACGTAGTAGCGCAGCTTGTCCACCTCACCGGAGTCGTGGAGCGCCAGGATGTGCGGGTGGCTGAGGCGTGCAGCGATCCGGATCTCGCGCAGGAACCGCTCGTCTGCGGCGCCTCCCGAGGTGGCGCTCTCGAGAACCTTGATCGCGACCCTGCGCCCGTGTCGCACGTCGTCGGCGAGATAGACGGTGGCCATGCCGCCACGTCCGAGGAGGGATTCGATGCGGTAGCGCCCTTCGAGGGCCGTGTTCAGTCGGGTCCCGTGATCCATTTGATTCCGCGTCTGGGAGTGCCGCCCCGGGTGGAGTCCGATGGCACTCGGAGTCGGTCTCCGCGGGGGTGCGGCCCAAGCATGGTGAAGCCGCACGATACCCCCGGTGACACCATAATTCCACCGCTGCTGAAGAGCGCGGCGGGTCGTCAGTCCTCCTCGGATTCCCCTGGGGATGCCGTCTCGCTCAACCGCATCACCGAGGGCTCGGCGAAGATCGGCCTGGGTACGGTCGACCCTGCGAGTCCGTCGAGATACGCGGCGAACTCGTCGGTCAGGTGGTGCTTTCGCAGCTCGAATGCCGCCCGCATGCCCGGATAGCCGATGACGTCGGCGATCGCCCGTTCGAAGCCCCTCCAGAACCGTGGATCGAGCGTCCCCTCCCGCATATGGAGGTAGGCGGACTCGTAGACCCTGAAGATGCTGCCCACGTGGCTCAGGAACTGCACCCGCTCGACGGCGTCGAGAGCATCGAGATCCTGGAGGGCCTTGGCGAGGAGCGCCGCCCACTCCCGGTCCTGGGCCTGGGCCCGGAGCGCGTGACCGAGCTCGTGAATCGTCGCCTGCTGGGCGGCCAGCCGGGCCTGCCTGGTGTTCTGCCGGACCTGTATGGCCAGATAGACGAGCGAGGCGACCACGGCGATCGCGGCGAGCAGTTCGGCGACCGCGGCGAGAGCATCCCAATTCATTCGATCCCCTCTCCGCCGGAGGATTCGGGCCCGGCGCCCGGCCCGGGTGCCAGCTCCGGGGCCTCGCCGCCGGCTCCCGCCCGCAGGGCCTCGAAGTCGGGAAACTCACCCGCGGCGATCCTTCGCTGCGCCCTCCGGTTCGCCCACTTCATGAGCTGCACGGCCCCTAAGGTCATGGCTCCCGTCGTGCCGATCGGTAGAAGGATGATCAGCGCCAACCCTCCGTTCGCGATGCCTGCCACGAGCCCCGCGAAGGCGGCGAACGACGCGATCAGGGCGAAGTGCCATGGCATCCGTCGTCGGGCCTTTTCTGCGCAGGCCTCGCAGACGAGCCGCCCCTGGATGAGGTAGGGATCCCCGGACGGAGTCGCCTCCCACGGGGTCCCGCAGGCCGCGCACTCGCCGGCCCGGTTGCGGCGGCGCGACCGGCGGCGCTCGAACAGCCACAGCCCACCCACGGTCGGCACGCCGCCGACAACGGTGAGCGCCGTGACGATGCCCCAGAACGTCAGCATCTCGGACCTCCTGCCCCCGTAGCGGGGGTCCTTCGGCCAAGCGGGTCCCCGAGGACCGTCCCCTCCCGCTCACGGCCGCACGAGGACCACCATGCTCACGCCGGCCTCGAGGGGCAAGCCGCGGCTCAGCCCGGCGGCACCGGACGGGTCGGGATCCTGACGTTGCAGAGATCGATCCGGTGCGGCGTGTGCAGGAAGAAGTCTTCGCTGCGGGATCGGGAGGCCAGGATGAGTTCGCGGAACGCTCTTCGACCAGTCCCTGCCCGACGACTTCGACGACTGACCGTCTTCTGCTTCCGTCCCC
>JBDHIL010000045.1:0-40472 GCA_039587465.1 Gemmatimonadota bacterium
GGTGCCGTGGTGCTCGACGTGACATCCAAGCCACCGGGCACCATCGAGTGGGAATGATCCGGCGCCGCGGCTAACCCGCTTCGATCGCCCGCCTGACCCTTCCTGGAGTCATCGGCAGTTCGTACATGCGAACGCCCGCCGCGTCGTGGATGGCGTTCGCGATGACGGCACCGACCGTGGTGATCGCCGGCTCGCCGCCCCCCTGCGGGCCGAGCTCGGGATTGTCGATGATGTCCACTTCGATCTCCGGAAGCCACGAGAACTCGGGCAGCTGATAGGAGTCGAAGTTCTCGTTCGCGATCGCTCCCTTATCGAACCGGATCTCCTCGGTGAAGGTGTAGCCGAGACCCATCGTGAGGCAGCCCTCCATCTGGATCTTGGCCCCCTCGGGATTCACGATCTCACCCATGTCCTGCACGCACACGATGCGCTCCACCTGCACCCTTCCCCGGGCCTCGTCGACGGTGACCTCGGCCATCGTGGCGACGAACGTCCCGGCGTCGGTTCCGAGCGCAAGGCCGTACCCACGGCCTGAAGGTGCCGGAGCCCAATCGCGGCCGAACATTTCGGCCGCCCGCTCGAGCACTCGCCTCATCCGCTCGTCCGTAAGGTTGGCCAGGCGGAATTCCAGCGGGTTCATGCCCGCCGCCTGGGCCAACAGGTCCATGTGGGACTCCATCGCGAAGTGGTTCACGTTCGCGCCAGGTCCCCTCCACGCACCCACCGCCAGCGGATGGAAGCCCGGACCCCTTCCGCCCCACCCGCCCGCCGATGTGACTCGGTGGTTGGGGAAATGATAGACGGGATCCGAACTCCGGTTTCCACCGTGCATGTTGGCGTAATCCCAGAACGCCACCCTCTTGTCGGACCCCACGCCAGCGCTGACGTCGACGATGGTCGCGGGGCGGAATCCGTCGTAGAAGAACTCCTCCTGCCGCGTCCAACTCAGACTCACGGGCCGCCCAGTGATCCCGGCGAGCCTCACCGCCTCGGGGATCTGCGGGTTGGAGGCCTTCCCTCCGAATCCCCCACCGACGAAAGGCGTGATCACCCGGACGTTCTCCTCTGGGCAATCCAACGTCTGCGCGACCATGCGCCGAACGGGAAACGGGGTCTGAGTCGAAGCCCAAACGGTGGTGTGGTCACCCTCGATGTGCACCACTGCCGCATGCGGCTCCATCGGTGCGTGCGCGACGTAATGGGCATGGTACGTAGCGTCGACCGACGTGACGGCCTCGGCCCGGCCGGCGTCGAGGCTCCCGCCCTCCGTCACGACCCGCGCCTCGGGCACGTTGGCACGCAGATGTTCGAAGATGTTGTCGCTTCCGGGTCCCGTCGCGGGCGTCTCCCACTCGGCCCTGATAAGCGTCCGGGCCTCTTCAGCCACGTCCGGCAATTCGTGAAGCACCGCCACCAGGTCTCCATCGCGGACGACGAGCGCTCCCTCCACGGACTCCGCCCCGCTCACATCCACGCTCACCAGGCGAGAGCCGTGGGCCGGCGGGCGCAGAACCTTCGCGTAGAGCATGCCCGGAAGCCGGACGTCCGCCGTGTATTCGGCGCGGCCGGTCACCTTCTGGACGGCATCGAGGCGATACATCGGCTTGCCGCTGACCCTGTGCTCGGCCCACGGCTTGATGGCCACGTCTCCATCCACCGTCCGCTCGATGCGGCGCCCCTGCACGAGGTCGGCGTAGGTCACGGCGGTAGAGGGCTCGTCGACCACGTGGACTGAACCGTCCCGGGTGCCCAGCGCCTCCAAGGGCACCCCGAGACGCTCACTGCCCAGATCGAGCAGCACGGCGCGGGCCTCGGCAGCTGCCTGCCGCATGGGGGGGCCGAAGAACCGCGTGCTCATCGATCCGAATGTGCCCATGTCCCACGGGCACAGGTCGGTGTCGCCGAGCACGGGGTCTATGGACGTGATGGGCACGTCCAACTCCTCCGCAAGCATCTGCGGCAGCGAGGTGAACACCCCCTGCCCCATTTCGATCTTGCCCGTGAACAGCGTGACCCGACCGTCCTCACCCACGCGAAGGTAGGAATTGAAGTCGGTAGGGTACCCTCTCATCTGGAAGGTCCTCTGAGCCATCAGCTCAGAGAAGTCGACCGTGTAGAGGATGATGATGCCCTTCCCGGCAATCTTCAGGAACTCCCGCCGCGTGGTCATCGGACGCCCTCCTGAATCTCCTGGGCCGCTGCCTGGACCGCCTGAATCACACGGACGTGTGTGCCGCATCGGCACAGATGTCGCTGCAGGCCCTCCTTGATCTCGTCCACGCTGGGCTCGGGATTGCGTTCGAGAAGACTCACCGCGCCCATGATGAGGCCGGGCGTACAGAAGCCGCACTGGAGAGCGTCGTGTTCAGCGAAGGCCTTCTGGACCGGATGGAGCACGTCGCCCGTCGCGAGCCCCTCGACCGTGGTCACCTCGCGGTCGATCACCGCGCTCATTCTCGTGTCGCACGAGAAGATGCGGCGGCCGTCCACCAACACAGTGCAGGCACCGCATTCCCTTTCGCCGCACCCGTACTTGGTGCCGGTGAGCCCTAGCTCGGTCCTCAATACCCAGAGGAGTTTTCGGCTCGGGTCCACGTCGATTTCGGTGGACTCACCATTGAGGAGGAAGCTGATCCGACGTTTCATGACTCACTCCGGAAGCGTACGTGCCGTCCATCTTCGGACACGCGACCGGCGGGGCGGGTTGATCGGCGCCCGTCCGGCGCGGTGTACTGACCTCAATGAGAATGCCGACCCGCAGTCCGCAGTGCCAGCTTCTCTTTCGGGGCGCCCTCCTGCCTCAGTCGCGCTTTCCCCAGATCCCCAGCCGGAGCGGTCGGTCCAGCGTGTAGGTGAAGTCCTGCTCACCCCGGGTGGAACGGTCGTAGCGCGTCCGCGGATAGTCGATGCCACTCTTGCTCTCGACCGAAAGGAGGTGCCCGTCGTCGAGCGTGGCACGGACCTCCTTGAGGCGCTCCTCCAGAAGCTTCAGCATCGCGCGCTCGGCCTTCTCCTGAACGGAGTGGGTGGCCTCGGACGTGATCTCGGCTTCGCGCAGGAGCACGTACTCGCTTTCGAACTCCTCGGCGTTCCACTCCCGCTGGCCATCCCGCCGGAAGCCGACCTCCGTCATGGCCGCTGGGTCGAAGTCATGTGTTACGGAATGGATGCGGGTCCCGTAGCGTCGGATGATCATCGAATCGAAGCCTCAAGTTCTTGGTAGGATGGAACAGCGGGAAGACCGGATCAGGAAATGTCCCCCAGAGGCCCGGTCTCATCAACCCCGAACCCACCGGGCCGAGCAGGGGACTTCGCTCCACGACGCCGGGGTCGTAGCTTCCTGGCCTCATGGAAATCGGAATCTACACCTTTGCGGAAACGGCCATCGACCCGGCTTCGGGGCTCCAGCTGCGCGCCCGGCAGAGACTCGAGGAACTCCTGGAGGAAATCGAGCTCGCGGACCAGGTCGGCCTGGACGTCTTCGGGGTCGGCGAACACCACCGCCCCGACTACTCCGTATCGACGCCTGCAGTTGTGCTCGCAGCCGCAGCGGCCCGGACCCGGAACATCAGGCTGACCAGCGCCGTCTCGGTGCTCAGCTCCGATGACCCGGTCCGGGTGTTCCAGGACTTCGCCACCCTCGACCTGATCTCCGGAGGTCGCGCCGAGATCATGGCGGGTCGGGGGTCGTTCACAGAGTCCTTCCCGCTGTTCGGGCAGGACCTTCAGGACTACGAGGAGCTGTTCTCCGAAAAGCTGGGCCTGCTGCTCGAACTCCGGGAGCATGAGCGGGTCACCTGGTCGGGGCGTCACCGGCCCTCGATCGACGACCGCGCGGTCTATCCGCGCCCGCTGCAGGACCCCCTGCCGGTCTGGGTCGCGGTCGGCGGGACGCCGGCCTCGGTCGTGCGAGCAGCCACACTCGGACTTCCCATGGCATTGGCCATCATCGGCGGGATGCCCTCGCGCTTCGCGCCGATGACGGAACTCTACCGGAGCGCTGCCCAGCGGGCCGGGCACGATCCTGATTCGCTGCCACTGAGCATCAACTCCCACGGGTTCATCGCGGACGACTCCCAGACTGCTGCCGACCTGGCCTTCCCTCCGTTCGCCGAGGCCATGTCACGCATCGGCAGAGAGCGCGGATGGCCACCCACGACGCGGGCTCATTTCGATGCGGAGGCGGCGCCCCACGGCGCCACCTTCGTGGGAAGCCCACAGCAGGTCATCGACAAGATCCTCTACCAGCACGAAATCTTCCGCCACGACCGCTTCCTGATCCAGCTCACCGTCGGACCCATGCCCCACGACAAGGTCATGCGCGCGATCGAGCTGCTGGGCACAGAGGTGGCTCCAGCGGTGAGGAAGGCTACGGCCAGCAGCTCCTGACCGGCGAGCACGCTCCGATGTCCGGCCAGCGTCTTCGCCGTGCCTACTGAATCCCCAGGGCTTCGAAGCGTTCGTTTCCGAGGCTGTAGCTCTGCCAGTCCCGGTAGTCGAAGTGCCACCATTCTGCTTCGTATACAGAGAAGCCCTGGGCCTCCATCGCCTCACGAAGCAGCTCCCGGTGCCAACGCTGCCTGGAGGTGCCCCCGGGATAGTCCGGGAACGAGCGCACGGACATCTCGTCGTACCCCCCGGTCATGAGGACGGGCTCCCCTGTCTCGAGGTCGAAGAGCGTCAGGTCGATGGCGCAGCCACGGTTGTGCCTCGATCCGGACGCAGGATCGGCTACGAAGATCCTCAATTCCTCGGGCGTCGCGTCCCAGAACATCTTGGTCACGTACCATGGTCGATAACCGTCGTGGACCAGGAGCCCGTAGCCCCGGTTGCGAAGCCAGCGGTTCGCGCGCACCACGGCCTCGGCCGCCGGTCGCTGCAAGAACGCCCTCGGTTCCGAATAGAATACCTGGCCCATGAAGTTGTTCGTGGTGGCGTAGCGGACATCGAGCGCGATCGTGGAATCCAGGCTCACCAACTCCACGAGGTCGGACGGGCGGAAGACCGCGTCCTCGACCGGCGGCGACGCCGCCAGCGCGCGCGACATCAACTCCTCGGGTCCGAGCAGCGGCTCGATACGGAAGGTCCCGCCGTCCTGCGCTCCGAGGTTGAGGCGCCCGTACACACGATCGTCCAGCGAGATACCTTCGATCCGACCGGCTTCGTCACGGACGAACACGACCCGGGCTCCGCCGTTGGTGGTGAACTCACCCCCATCGGCGGGATTCACCGTCGACGCCGACCCGTGCCACGGAAGGAGCACCAGGTCCCCTCCGTCCTCGAGGAGCGAGACCGTGTCGCTCATATCGGCATATTCCGCGATCAGGGGGACCCACGCTGCGGGCGCTGCCGGCGGGGAGCCGGCGGTGGGCGAGCCCGGGTCGTCGCCAGCAGAACACGCGACCAGACAGCCGACGAGCATCAGGATCTTCTTCATGACCCTGATGCTCGGTGACGGCTCGCCGCGAGGCAAGGCCGATGGGTTCGCCCAATGGCTCACCCGATGGTTCGGCCGGCTAGCCCCTCTTCGGCCCGTTGAGGACCGCGTCCTTGACGAGAGCCACGATCAGGTCCACCTCTTCGGACGTAACCAGGAAGTGGGGCGTGAACCGGAGGGAGTTCTCGCCGCCGTGGATCACACCGACCCCATGCATACGCATGTACTCCTCGAGGCTCCCTGCTCCATAGGCCTTGAAGGAGGGGTCGAGCTCACAGGAGAACAGCAGGCCGGTGCCCTTGACGCTGGTGATCGGTCCGTTCAGCTCGGTGGCCAGCGCTCCCAACTTCTCCAGGAACTCCTCGCCCCGCTCCACGATGTTGGAGCGAACCTCATCCGTGACCATGCCGAGGACCGCCGTACCGACGTCCATCGCACGGGGATTTGCCGTCATCGTGTTTCCGTAGACGCCGGTGCGATACAGGCTCGCAGCTTCCGGGGTCATGGCCAGGATCGAGAGCGGATACTGGCCAGCATTCAGAGCCTTGGAGTAGGTCTCCATGTCGGGCACGCCAAGCCCCTCGAAACCCGGGTAGTCGATGATCGAGAGACTGCCCGTGCACCGCAGCCCCGCCTGGATGGAATCGATGAGAAGCATGGAACTGTGCGCCTCGGTCAATTCACGCAAGGCGCTGTAGAATTCCGGAGTGAGCCCCACGCCGGGGTTCCCCTCGCCCATGACCGGCTCCACGAACGCGGCTTCGATGAAGAAGTCTTCCGCGTCGGCAGCCGCAAAGGCAGCGCGCAGCGCATCGACATCGTTGACCTCGACGGTGATCAGGTCCTTGAGATCGCGGAAGGTGGCCAGGAACTTGGTGTAGGCACGGCGCGTCGAGTCCGAGAACTGCGCCGGCCGGCCGGTGCGCCCATGGAACCCGCCCCGGAGCGACAGCTTCTTGACGGGCTTGCCCGCATGTCGTCCGCCCTCGTCCGTGTGGATCTTCGCGTTGATGTCACTGATCCGGGACGCGACCGACACCGACTCGGAGCCCGAGTTCATGGCAAGGAAGTGGGTGAACGGGCAGTTGCCCCCACGAGTCCTGCCGATCTCACGCTCCAGAGCCTTCACGAGCCGCAGCTGGGCGAAGCTCGGAGTCATGACGTTGGCCATGACCTGAGGCCTGCTCATGGCGTTCAAGATGGGTGCGGGCACGTGGCCGAAGCCCAGCATTCCATAGCCGCCGTTGTCGTGGACCACCGCTCCCTTCGTGGTGACGATCCACGGCCCGCGCGCAGCCAGCGACACGTAGGGATTGACGGCGTCGCCGGCGTAAAAGTTCACCAGGCTCGCCTCGATGCTGGAGACCTGCTCGGGCTCGTCCATCGCCATGAGCTGCGGGAATTCCTCACACAGACGATCGAACTCGATGCGGGCCGCGTCCACGGCATCGACGAGGTCGCCGTCCCGCTGGACGAACTGGCAAATGATCTCGTCGGAGAGACCTTCGGTGCGGCGCTCGCCTCCCGCAGATCGGATCGCCTGTAACTGCTCCATGACACTGGCCACGATGACCTCATGTACGTATGAGTGGAGATACGGCGGGGGGTGGAAGGCACCCCGTGCACATGAACTTCTAAGGGGCGACTCCCCCGTCAAGCCATCCATGGAAAAGGAACCCAACGGCTTCTCGCCGTCGGGCCCCTATCGGTTAGGGCCACTCGCTCGGTCAGCCTCCCGGCCGGTACTCGCGTTCTGTGTGGCCATCTAGCTGGTGCGGGTAGAAATACACCTCACGCAGATCGCCGGAGGCGTACCTTTCCGCCTGGTCGTTGAAGTGCCCAGACGCGGGATCGCTGCTCAGCCCACCGGCGGTTACCGCTCTGGCGCGCACGCTGTCTCCAAACTCGACGACGGCCACGAAGCTGTTGCCGCGCGTTCCGTAGATCCGCTTGGTGTTGTTGAACGTCCGCTGCCCGTATGCGGCGAGAGAACCCCAGGTCGCGGAGGTGAAGCCCACCGGAATGCTGGGCTGGTCGTCATCGAACGGCTGGACGATGTCACCGGTCAGGCGTTGGAAGCGATTGATCTCGCCCCACGGAGTCCGCCAGTCGCCGAAGTCCTCGGTGAGCTTGGCCGACGCCGCAGCCAGAGCCGCGAGTCGGACCTCGGGCGAAGCTCGCCGGGCCACATACTCGGTGGAGGACACGCCGGCGGCGCTCGCGTCACTCCGGACAGCCCCGAGCACCTCGGTGCCCCAGAAGATGGCCAGCGCCGTCTCTACCGACTCCACCCCGAATCGGAGGTCCCACTCCCGCAGGAGCTCGATCTGCTCAGCGAGCGCTGCCCTGGATGGATCGGACGCCGGCAAGCCGTCATACGAGCGAACGAGAGCCGGGATGATATCCTCGAACGCCGGCAGATAGCTGTCGTAGGCCGCGTCGATGAGACCCTGCAGTGTGAAATCCGTCTTGCCCTCGAGCACCATGAGCGCATGCCGGCCGCGGGCGTTCTCGCCAGACGTGGAGACGTACGCCGGGTAGTCGTCCTGACGGGGGCTGAGCGCTCCGGCGACCGTGTAGGGCCAGTTGTTCGTGTTTTGCAGCCACCCGTTCGCGGGGTTGATCATGTTGGGGGCCTCCTCGACCGTGTGCACCCCCTGCCAGTCCGTCGCCGGATCGCTTCCGTCCACCGGACGCCGATAGTCGAAACGGGTGTCACGGATCGGAATGAAGTTCGAGTGGAGGTAGGCGACGTTCCCTTCGCTGTCGGCGAAGAGAGTGTTGTTCGAGGAATTGGTGTGGAGTCGCATGGTCTCGAGAAACTCCTCGAGGTTGGCAGCCTTCGTCCTCAACCAGGACTGCTGAAGGGCCTTGAGGGGCTCTTCCATGAGGGCGACGCTCACCCATTTCCCATCGGTTGCACGCACGATCGGGCCACGGTGGGTCTCGTATACGGTGACTTCCCGTTCGGCCATCCCGTCGCCGTCCCGATAGGGCACGGTGATCTGTTTCGTCACGATCGATCGCTCTTCGTCGCCGTACTGATAGAAGACCTGTCCGTCGCGCTCGACCACCGTCTCCAGGAACTCGTCGATGTTGTCGGCATCGCTCGATGTGTGCATCCAGCCGGCGGTCTCGTTGAATCCCTGGTATACGAAGAACTGCCCCCACGTCACCGCGCCGTAGGCGTTCAGGCCCTCGTCGCTCGACATCTGCAGTTCGCTGCGGAAGTAGAACGAGGTATGGGGGTTGATGAGCAGAAGTGCATGTCCATCCACAGTGTTGGACGGAGCGATCGCGAAGCCGTTGGAGCCCGTGGGCTCGGCCAGGACGTAGACCTCTTCATCGAGGGTGCCGCGCGCCATGATCTGTGCGTCGGGCGTGCCATAGAACGCCTCCAATTGGCTCAACGACACCCGCTCGATGTCGCCGCCGATGCTCCCTTCACTGAAGGTGAGCGCCATCCAGGGCTCGAATCGGTCGAGCACCCTGGGGGTCACCTCGGGATGGGTGTGGAGGTAGTAGTTCAACCCCCCGGCCCATGCGTCCATGAGGTCCTTCAGCCACTGGGGGCTCTCGTCGTACATCGCCTTCATCTCGTCCGGATCGATGAAGAGCTTCATGCGAAGATCCCGCCAGATCTCCTCTTCGCCTTCGGCCTCGGCCAGGCGCCCCTGCGAGTTGAGGAAGTTCACCTCGATCCGATTGAAGTCGTCTTCGGCCTGGGCGTAGATCATGCCGAAGACGGCGTCGGCATCGGTCGCGCCATGGACGTGGGCGATGCCCCAGTCGTCCCGGACGATGGTGATGCCCTCGGCCCGTTCCTTCCACGCGGCCACTTCGGGGTCCGCCCGGCACGAGTACGCGATCGAAAGAACAACGAGCGACAGAAGGAGCTTCTTCATCAGTCCATACCTTGCACAGATTGGGTGGTCCTTCGCGGAGTGGTCGTTCGCGACGTTCAGCCGATCGGAGCCTCGAGTTCGGTCGTCTCATCCCACGGATCCACCGGGTCCTTCCCAAGGCGCTCCAGCTCCCCGTTCACGGATGCCAGCTCCCGCTCCCATATCTGAGCGAGACGTCCCGTGTACCCGTCGAGTTCATCGACCATGATCCCGAAGACATCACGCATCCCCTCGTTGGGTGCGCCGTCCCCCCTCTCCACCATCGAGAGCAGGTTCGCAAGGCGGTTGTTGACCTTGATCGGGAAGTTCAGGGGATCCTGCCCCGACCGGTTCCGGACCTGGTAGATGTTCGCCTCGACCTCCGAGGCGTTCATCATGAACGCGTGCGCCGCCTCTCGCAGAGCCTGATCCTCCTCACCCTCGAGACGATCCTGCAGCTGCGCCTTGGCCCGTCGTATGGCGATGACGGCAGAATTGGCCTCCGCGACCTTCGCCTGGATCTGGACCGCGAACGCATACTGCGCCTGCAGATCCGCGTCGGTCACGTCATCGATCCATGGGTTCCGCTCCACCACGAGGCGGGTGGTCTCCGTGAGCCCGTCCGCGGTGAGCCTGACCGTGTACTCGCCCGGCGGCACCGTTGCCGACATGCGCCTGACGCCCCACAGGATCATGCCCGGGAAGGCCGGGGCGGGATCGGTGCTGAGATCCCAGCGGAGTTGATTCAGACCAGCATCCACCGGCAGGGAAGCACCGCTCCAGCGATCGCGATCGCGGGTGGTGTCCGCGGGGACGAAAGTCCGCACCACCTCACCGTCAGCGTCGAGAATCTCGAGCCTGGCCTCGGCGGGGGCCTCCTTCAGCCACCAAGAAAGCGTGGCTCCGTTGGCCGAACGGACCGCCGACGCGGGCTCGAACAGAGCGAGGTCGCTTTGCGTAATGCCCGCCTCGGCCTGCCTCAGCGGAGCGATATTGTCGAGGACCCAGAAGCCCCGGCCATGACTGGCGATGGCAAGCTCGTTGTGCTCCACGATGAGGGACGAGATCGGCATGTCGGGAAGGTTGGGGTTGAATCCCTGCCAGTACTCACCGTCGTCGTATGAGATGTACATGCCATTGTTGGTCCCGGCGTACAGAAGACCGGCCCGGGTCGGGTCCTCGCGGACCGTGTGCACGAATGCGCCGTGGCGGATGCCGTTCACGATCTTCGTCCACGTTCCGCCGAAGTCGGTCGTCTTCCAGATGTAGGGCGCCTTGTCGTCGAGGAGTGGGCGCTTGACCGCGACGTACGCGCGGCCGGCCTCGAAGGCCGACGCGTCGATGAGGCTCACGCGGCCGAACTCCGGCATGTCGGACGGCGTGACGTCGGTCCATGTCGCGCCACCGTCACGCGTGACGTGAACCAGACCGTCATCCGAACCCGTCCAGATGACGTCGGCATCGAGCTTGCCCGGCGCCACCGCGAAGATCGTGGCGTACACCTCGGGACCGTTCATATCACCCGTGATGGGTCCACCGGAGCGTCCCAGGGTGCTGGGATCGGCCCGGGTGAGGTCAGGACTCAGGACGTCCCAGGTGTTGCCGCCGTCCATCGTCCTCCACAGCCGGTTGGACGAGACATACAGCGCGTTGGGATCCAACGGAGAGAAGACGATGGGGAAGGTCCACTGCCACCGTTCGACCATGTCGATGGCTGGCTCGCCGGAGTAGAACCACGGGTAGGGGTTCACCTCCCGGGAGATGCCGGTCGTGCGGTTGAACTTGTCGATGTAGCGACCGTTGTTGGTCCCCGAGTAGAAGAGACTGAGGTCGGTGGGGTCCGGCGCGATGTACCCAGGCTCTCCACCCCCCACGCGGTACGCGACGTTCATCGAGCCCTCGGTCAGGGTGCGCGGCTGCCGCCCGAAGCCCCCTCCGCCGCCGAAGCCGAAACGACCAGCGTTCCAGTCCGAGGGAAGGCAGAGCGTGCTGTTGTCCTGCTGGGACCCGCAGACGTGGAACGGGGTGTGGGCCGTGGTGACCACCCGGTAGAACTGCGCGGTCGGAAACTCCTGGTCCGTCCAGGTCTGTCCGGTGTTCCGGCTGACGGCGCCCCCACCGTCGTTGCCGACCACGAGGTGGGCAGGTTCGTCCGGATCGATCCAGAAGTCGTGGAAGTCCCCGTGGGTACCGTTGTTGATGACCTCGTAGGTGGCGCCTCCGTCCGTCGAGCGGAAGAGGGAGGTGTTCTGCACGTATACGACGTCTTCGTCGTGGTGGTCGGCGAACACGTGCGTGTAGTAGAAGGCACGCTGCCGGATCCGGCGCTCGCTGTTGACGATCTCCCAGGTGTCTCCGCCGTCATCGCTGCGGAAGAGCCCACCGTCGTCGTTCTCGACCAGCGCGTAGACCCGGTCCGAGTTGGCGCTCGAGACCGCCACGCCGATGCGCCCCACCACTCCTTCGGCGGGCAGGCCCGGATTGCGCGTGATCTCGGACCAGGTCTCACCCCCGTCGGTGCTCTTGAACATCCCGCTTCCGGGTCCTCCTGACGAGGCCGTGTACTCTTTGCGGAAGGCCTGCCACAGGGAGGCGTAGAGCACGTCCGGATCGTTGCGGTCGATCACAATGTCCACGGCGCCCGTCTTGGCGTCCCGGTACAGGACCCTGCGCCAACTGTCGCCGCCGTCGGTGCTCTTGTAGACGCCGCGTTCCTCGCTGTCGCCGCCGTATTTTCCGAACACCGCGGCGAAGACCACCTCGGGGTCCGTGGGGTGCACGCGCACCTTGGATATCGCGTCGGTGTCGTGGAATCCGATGTGTTCCCATGTATCACCGGCATCCCGACTTCGGTACATGCCGTCACCCGGGATGATATTGCCCCGGATACAGGCCTCGCCGGTTCCGATGAACACGAGGTCGGGGGTAGTCTCACTCACCGCAACCGCCCCGACGGAGGCCGATGTGATCTTGAAATCGGTCACCGGCTTCCAGGAGTCACCGGCGTCGGTCGTCTTCCACAGTCCTCCTCCAACGGCTCCGAAGTATGCCTCATCCGGACGCCCGACCACGCCGCTCACCGCAATGGAGCGTCCTCCCCGGTCAGGACCGAGATTCCGCCAGCGGTAGCCGGCGAGAAGTGCCGAGTCGAGAACCGCCTCCTGCCCGGCCGCCGGCGGAGCCGGGAAGATGGGAGCCAGGACGAGCGCAGTCAGGAGGGGGGCGAGCCGCAATACGAGCCTCTGTGCGAACATGGGACCTTCGGGGTATGCGTGGGATCGACGAAACCGGGGCAAAGTAGGCGACTCTCCCGGCTGTGGCGATCTCTGGGACCACCCGATCGTCCGCAGGTCGGGGACACCCGAGAGGCGGCGAGCCTACCCGGGGGCCCGGCGCCGTGGCCGGGGTGCCATGTCGGTGGCTAGAATGTTCCGAGAGGAGACGCCATGTCGACCAACGCCGGGCCGGTCTACCGAGAGGCCGAGGCCAGATACAAGGACGCGGTCACCAGGGAGGAGAAGCTCGCCTCCCTCGAAGAGATGCTCCGTGTCGTGCCCAAGCACAAAGGCACCGAGAAGCTCGTCGCCGACCTGCGCACCCGGATCTCGAAGCTCAAGAAGGCGCCGCCCAGGAAGAAGGGCGGAAGCCGTGGACCGAGTCATCGCATCGTGCACGAGGGCGCCGGCCAGATCGCTCTGGTGGGCCCGCCCAACTCGGGCAAGTCGACCCTCGTCGCAGAACTCACACATGCGGACCCGGGCGTCGCGGCGTATCCGATGAGCACCCTCAAAGCCACGCCGGGGATGATGCCGCATCATGACGTCTCCTTCCAGCTGGTGGACCTTCCCCCCATCTGTCACGAGCACGTGGAGCCGTGGGTCTACGACATCATCCGGGGAGCCGACCTCGTGTGGCTAGTCGTCTCTATCGAACATCCGTTGGTGGGCCTCGAAGAAACCGAGGAGCTGCTGGGGGCGAAGGCCATCGGGCTTCGCCATTGGGGTTACGCCTCGGAAGAAGGCGACCGTCCCGGATGGACGTACAAGGACACCCTCATGGTCGTGACGGGCATGGATCTGCCCGGAGCCGCGGGGGATCTGCAGGCGTTCACGGAGCTCCTGGAGTGCCCCTGGTCGCAGATTCCGGTCTCCACGGTGACCAGCCAGGGAGTCGAGATGCTCGGAAAGAGGACCTTCGATGCCCTCGGTATCATGCGGGTCTACAGCAAGGAGCCCAGTAAGGAGGCAGACATGCAGCAGCCCTTCACCCTGCCGGTGGGTGCAACCGTGTCGGACCTGGCGACACGGATCCACAAGGACATCGCAGCGGACCTCAAGTACGCCCGGGTCTGGGGTCCGAGCGCCCACGACGGCCAGTCCGTGCGCGGTGGCCACGTGCTCGAGGAGGGAGACGTGGTGGAAATCCATCGGTAGCCCCACCAGCCCACCCTTGGCATATTCGATCAGGGTGCCATCCGTAAGCCGAAGGAACCCCCGGTCCGGGAACTCGTAGTAGAGCGAGCTAGCCCTCCCTGTGGGCCGTCGATACTGAGAGAGACGATGATCCGACGCGCGACGCTGACGACCCTCCTGCTCGGAGTTCTGAGTTGTGGAGGGGATGACCCCGCAGAGCCCGAAACTCCGGTTCCCACCACCATGACTCTGTCCGCGACTTCGGCTGCTCTCTCGTATCTGGGGGAGACGGCGTTTTTCGTCGCGACGGTCACCGATCAGTTCGACAGGGCGATCGAGGTCACGGTCGTCTGGTCCAGTGCCGACGCATCGGTCGCAGTCGCAGCGGCAAGTACGACCACGGCGGGTCAGGTCACCGCCGTGGGCAACGGAACCGTAGAGATCACGGCCACGACCGGAAGCCTCACGGCGTCGGCCACGGTGACCGTTCTGCAGGTGGCGTCCCGGATCTCGATCGTCTCAGGTCATCAGCAGTCGGCCACAGTTGGAGAAGCCCTCGCCCAGCCGCTCGTCATCCGGTCAGAGGATCAGGGCGGAGCGCCGGTAGCGGGGGTCGATGTCTCATTCGCTCCGGGCGACGGTGACGGATCCCTGACCGTTTCGTCTGCCACGACCGACGCTCAAGCTCTGGCGTCGACGGTTTGGACGCTCGGCAATACGTCCGGACTTCAGTTCGTCACGGCATCCCTCACGGGGGCGGGAGCGACCGGGGCCGTAACCTTCAACGCCACTGCGGATGCCGGGCCACCTACCGCTATAGCCAAGACGTCCGGAGACCAGCAGACCAGCAGTACCGGCTGGCCTCTGGACGAGCCCCTCGTCGTCACCCTCGAGGACGAATTCGGAAACGGGATCGAAGGACTCCCCGTCGCCTTCACCCCGGCGGCGGGAAGCGGGTCGGTCCCATCCTCTCCGGTCGCGACCGGAGAGGACGGCACAGCACAGACGACCTGGACCATGGGTGCCGAGGTGGGGACCAACACGCTCACTGTCTCCGCCGAGGGGGTAGCCCCGGTCCAGTTCACCGCCACCGCAGAGCTTCCGAGAGCAGATCTCAGTCTGGGCGAAGTCTCGACCTCTCCCAACCTGCCGACGTCGCTCCAGGCCTTCGAGGTGTCGGCCCCCATCACCAACGTGGGGCACCTCTCCACGGGATCCGGCTTCCAGGCCCAGGTCATGATCGACGGGGTAGCGTCCGGTACAGTGGACATGCCAGCCCTCGACATCGGCGCCACTCAGGTGGCCAGGTTCACCGTTGGGCCACTCTCTGCGGGTTCACACGTCCTCGAGGTGATGGCGGACGCTGCCGCGGCCGTCGACGAGCGCAACGAGACGAACAACAGCGCCGAGACGAGCCGGGACATTCCTGTGACCGCACTCCTGACCGCCGGTACTCCCGTCGTGGGAATCGGCGCTCCCGAGGGCCAGGAATTCCTGTACACGCTCGAGGTCGGGGCAGACGAGCCCGGTACCATGATCGTGGAGATCTCGGAAGGCACGGGAGACGTCGACCTCTATGTGCATTACGGCGAGCGTCCAGCCCACCGCGACGACTACGAGTGCCAATCGGGCAACCCGGACACATCGGAGCGATGTGTCTTCAACGCGGCCGAACCCGGCACCTACCACATCCTGCTCTACGCTTGGGCCGACTACAGCGGCGCGACGCTGGTCGCCACGACCGGTGGTGAGATCATCCCCTTCAACATCGAGTTGGAGTTCATCAACCGCGGCACCACCTCCCAGGATTCGGCCTTCGTCGCGGCTGCTGAGCGCTGGATGGCGATCCTGCCGGGTGACATCAGCGATTACACCGGATTCACCACTTCTACCGGTAGCTTGCCAGCAAATCAGTGCATGGAGGGGCAGCCGGAGATCACCGACGTCATCGACGACGTCCGGATCTTCGTCAACATCATCGAGATAGACTCGGCCGGAGGCACCTTGGCCCGCGCCGGCCCCTGCGTGTTGCGCGGCCTTGGATCGCTCCCGATCGTGGGAGTCATGGAGTTCGATGAGGCCGACCTCGCCTTCCTGGAGGCTGACGGCGGGCTGCTGTCGGTGGTGCTCCACGAGATGGGTCATGTCCTGGGCATCGGGACCATCTGGGACAGGGATGGCATCGACCTCCTCCAGAACCCGTCATTGCCGTCGAGCCCGGGAGTCGATACCCACTTCTCCGGAGCACGGGCAATCGCCGCCTTCGAGGAAGCCGGCGGGGGGAGTACGTACACCCTCGGCGAGAAGGTCCCCGTAGCGAATCTGGCGGATGCGGGGTCTTCTGACGCTCATTGGCGGGAGGCGGTTCTCGGGGAGGAACTCATGACGCCGGGCTACAACTCCGGGGTCTTCAATCCCCTCAGCGCCATCTCCATCGCGTCGATGAAGGACATCGGCTACTCCATCGACCTGAGCCAGGCGGACGCCTTCTCGAAGGTCTACCGCGCGCCATCGCCGGCCAGCTCGGATCGACCCGTGATCGATCTTTCAGGAGATATCCGACAGGGACCGATATACACGCTGGACAAGGGACAGGGCAGGCTGCGGGAGGTCGTGCGGCGCTGAACCGCGTTCCGCGACCTCTCTGCTGCCCCTGCCACTCATGAGGGGTAGCGGACCTTCTTGCCCGTGAGGTCCCGGTGCCAGTCTCCGGGGGTGAAGACGGTGGCCGAGTGGATCGGTCCGTCTACGCAGGTCCGCTCACCCGTGGAGATCGAGCACTTCCCGCAGATCCCGATACCGCAGCTCGTGTAGCGCTCCACCACGTGGTAGATGTCCTCGGGCGGCGCGTACTTGCGCTCGACTGCGTCCAGCGCGCGCATGGCCAGTTCCGGCCCGCAGTTGATGAAGATGGGCCGATCGAGCGGCTCTGCGGCGAGCGCCTTGTCCACCAGTTCGGCGATGTAGCCATGGTGGCCAGCAGAACCATCGTCGGTCGACACAGAGACATCACAGATCTCGCTCAGCGACTCGTGGTAGGCGATCTCCGCCGCCGTGCGCCCGCCCAGAAACACCTTCTTGGGTCCCGGGTGGGTGCGTGCACCGTGGTTGATCGGCGCGATGCCCACGCCGGCCCCCACGAACACGACCAGTCGGTCGGCGGGCGGTGAAAATCTGCGCCCGTAGGGCCCACGCACCCGCACGACGTCGTTCTCCTTCAACTCGCACGCCTTGGAGGTCATGGGACCCACGCTCCGCACGAGAATCTCCAGGCCGTCTTCGTTCGCCGCGACCGAAAACGGCTTCGAGTCGCTGTTGCTCACCTTGAGAAAGACGAACTGCCCGATCTCGATGGGGCCTTCGATCTTCTCGCGGAACTTCACGACCTTCACGGCATCGCTGTAGTGGTCCACCTCGCGCACGACGAACGGCTCGTACTCCATGAGCATCTGGTTCATGGTCATGCCGGTCGCGTGGTCGGTGCCGTCGACCAGGTCCCTCTCCAGGCGCTCGAAATAGTCGCGGATCTCGATGGAGTCCAACCCGCCCAGGGCGGTGCCGATCGCATAGAACAGCGTCGGGTCCAACGCCTCCAGCTTTCTGATGTCACCGGCGCCCCGGATCCCGCCCATGGCGATGAGCGGCACATCGACGACGCGACGGAGCCGTGCGATGGAGTCCAGGGTCACCGGGAAGATCTGGGCACCGGAAAGACCGCCGAACATGTGACTGAGCTCGGGATTCGGCCCGCCGAGCGTGTTGATGGCCGAAAGCGCGTCCGCACCGCCCTCGACCGCGGCCATCGCGATCTCCTCGAACCCGGTCACCCCTGCGTTGAGCTTCACGATGATCGGCTTCCGGGTGGCCGCACGCGTAGCTGCCGTGATGGAGCGAACGCTGTCGGGGTCCGAACCGATGAGTATGCCGCCCTTGTCCGCATGGGGGCAGGACACGTTGATCTCGTACCCATCGGCGATGTCGCCGGCCTGCTCGAACGCGTCGACGGAGTGAGCGAACTTCTCGCCGGTGCTCTCGCCGATCTGTGCCATCAGGAAGACGTCGGATGGAGTGACGTCGCGAAGTTCGCGAAACGCCTCGACGGTGGCGTCGAGCCCCGGGTTCGTGTATCCCACCGCGTTCCAGAGCGAGTCGGGTGTGGGCTGGGCCAGGATGTCTTCGCGATTGCCGGCCCTGGGCGGCCCTGGGCTCGATGGTCGTGCTCTTCCCCTGGTAGAATCCGAACTGTGGAACGTGTTCGAACATCCACTTGGTGACATCACTGTTCGTAGTGATGACGCCGGAGGGAAAGCCGAAGCGTCCCCGGATCTTCTTACCCAGGAGGTTGTACATTCCGCCCTTCTCGCTCAGAGGACACTCGCGATGTCCTGCAGGACTTCCATGGCCGCCCGCTCCCTGTCGACGGCTCCGGTGATAGCTCTACCCACGACCAGCATCGAGGAGCCTGCCGCAACGGCCCGGCCCGGCGACAGAACGCGCTTCTGGTCCAGGCCCGCGGGCGTGGTGGTGCCCTTGATCCCCGGAGTCACGAAGAGAAAGCCGGACTCGAACCTCCCCCCCAGCGCATGAAGATCGGCCGCCGAGCACACGATGCCATCCAGGCCTGCGGCCTGGGTGAGCCCGGCCAGGTGCAGCACCTGATCTTCCACCGCCCCCGGAACACCGCACTCGTCGTTCAGGATCCGTTCATCGATGCTCGTGAGGACTGTGACCGCGATGACCTTCGGGGCGCGCGCGCCCATGGACGAAGCCTCTTCGACCCCCTGCCGAGCAGCTTCCATCATCTCGGAGCCGCCGGACGCGTGCACGTTGAACATCGCGACTCCCAATTCGGCAGCGGCCCGCGCCGCGCCCCTGACCGTGTTGGGGATGTCGTGATACTTCAGATCCAGGAAGACGCCCGCGCCGTGCTCGTGAACCAGGCGCACAACCTCGGGGCCGAGCCGCGTGAAGGACTCCTTCCCCACCTTGAACATCCCTACGTAAGGGCTCAGCTCGTCGACGAGGTGCCTTACTTCAGTGAGCGAGTGCAGGCCATCCAGTGGGAGACACACCATGTCCCGGGCAGCACGCTCCTGAGACGACAGCTCACTCACGGCAGCTCCTTCCTCAATCGGCCTTGGGGAATCCGTGGGCTTCACCCCAACCGAAGGGGTCCTCCCGCCAGTTCTCCAGGAGCGCGATCTGATGATCTGAAAGCAGTCCGCTCGTGCGCGCGACATCGAGCAGGAGCGGGAAGGTCAACAAGGAGGTGAACCGACAGGGCGGGTCCAATGCCGCGAACTGCTCCGAAGCCTTCTCGAGTCCGTAGCTGAAGATGGACAGACACCAGTCCGCGCGTCCGTTGGCCTCGCGCACCGCCTCGACCGCGCGGGCTGAACTGCCGCCCGTCGAAATCAGATCTTCGATGACGACGACACGCACGCCGCCGAGATCCGACTCCGCGTCGAGCCCCTCGATTCGGTTCTTCAGACCGTGGGCTTTCGGCTTGTCCCGGATGTAGATGTAGGGGAGCGACAGGAGGTCGGCGAGGAGAGCGCCGTGGGGAATTCCCGCTGTGGCCGTGCCCGCCACCACCTCCGGAGCGATCCCCTGTTCCGCGATGATGTCCGCGAGACCCTGCGCGATGACCCGCCGGGTCTCGGGATGGAAGAGGAACATCCGGTTGTCGTTGTAGACCGGCATCCTGTACCCGGACGCCCAGCGGAACGGGGCATCCGGGCTGAGCTTGATCGCTCCGATCTCGAGCCCTTGCTGCGCAATGCTCCTGCCGACGTCGTCTATGGTCGTTCCGTTCCTTGCAACAGCCGTTGATGAAGAGCTTCGCCGGAATCATAGAGACCCCATAGGGGGTGTCAACCCGCCCAACCAGGCCTCGCTCCAGCGAGCCGGGCACCGGCCCGATCACAGGGGCTCCGGTCGGCAGGACGCACTCCGTGTAGCGAATCGAGGCACCCGCCGTATGTTGAGCAACCGCCTAGGGAGGAGAGAGGTCCGCTTCGATGCGGGCCGCGACTGTCAGAGGGCCCGGCGCAGATCCGGGAGCGAAAGGGGAGCCAGGCTGTGTGCAACTCGTCGAGACTCTTGGGTGGAGTCCTTCTCGCCGCATGGTTCTGTGCTGGCTGCACCGGCTCGGACCATGAAGTGACTGAGGGTGCGCAGGCTTCCGCGCGGTCCGTTGGGTTGGAACTGGAGAGCGCGTTTCCGATCGCGGTGGGTAACGCTACGAGCATCCGAGAGCTTCCCGACGGTTCGGTTCTCCTGGCCGATCCCATGGCACCCGCGCTTTTGCGGATGGACTTCGACGCCGGCACGCTGGACACCTTGGGACGCGAGGGTGACGGGCCCGAAGAGTACAGGCAGCCGGACAATGTCTTCGCGCTTGCCGGAGATTCGACCCTGATGGTCGACCTGGGGCGCCTGCGTTTCACTGTCGTGGCCCCCGACGGGTCGTTCGCCGGTGGGACGTCCATGAGCAGCACGGACGCCCGGGGCGCTCCGACGGTGATGCATCCTCACGCCGTGGACGCGTTCGGCGGCGTCTACTACTGGGGAAACCGCACCGGTGACGACGCCGTTCCCGACTCGGTAGCCGTGGTGAGGTTCGACCGCGAAACGATGCTCCACGACACCATGGCAATGGTGTGGCTCCCGGAGCTGCCATCGAGTGGCCAAGGCGGTGGGAGACGCCCCGCCCGGTATATGTTGAGGCCCGCCGACGACTGGGTCGTCAGAGCCGACGGGGCTCTGGCCCTCATTCGTGCAAACGGCTACTCGGTGGAGTGGGTACATACCGACGGCACGCGCGTGAGTGGCCCTGTTCACCCGGTACAGCAGTACCCGGTGGGGCAGCCCGAGAAGGAGGCTGAGATGGAGTCATTCGCAGAGAACGCCTTCGTCACCATGGTCACGACCGGAGGCGACGGTGGGTCCACCGTGAGCATGCGCCGGGGCCTTCCGTCGGGTGGCGGCGGACCGTCTGTGGACGATTTCCTCTGGTCCGAAGTACTTCCCATCTTCGGCAGCGGCTATTCGCTCGTGTCGCCCCGCGGCGAAGTGTGGGTGCAGCGAAGAGCTCTCGTCGGCGAAACTTCCGTGGTCGACATCTTCGACGACACCGGAGTGCACGTGGCGGAAGTGTCCGTGCCTCCCAGCCGAAAGGTGGTCGGGCTCGGATCGGCCGGTGACATCGCATATCTCGTGCGCCGGGACGAGGTCGGCTTGAGATGGGTGGAGCGATACAGGATCGTGACAGACGAAAGCTGACCGGCCCGCAGCAACGCGAGAGGCGAACACCTGCGGTCGAACCCCCGGGGCCGCGGCGGCCCTCGCTTGCTCGGCCGACCCTCCCCGCGTACCGTCGGTCGCAGTCCGCCCCCCTTCGTGAGAGCCATGAAGTACGCCTCCTCCATTGTGGACCTCATTGGCAACACTCCCCTCCTGGCCCTCGACAGGATCAACGAGGGGGGACTCGCCAAGGTTCTCGGCAAGTGCGAATTCCTGAATCCGGTAGCGGTGAAGGACCGTCCGGCCCTGTGGATGATCCGCGAGGCCGAGCGGCGTGGGGAGATCGGACCCGGAACCACGCTCGTTGAGGCCACGTCCGGAAACACAGGCATGGCCCTCGCCTACATCGGCCGCATGCGCGGGTACCAGGTGACCCTCTGCATGTCCGAGATCCAGAGCGTGGAGCGCCGGCGTGTTCTCCAGGCCCTCGGCGCCGAGTTGGTACTCACGCCGGCCGAACTCGGGACCAAAGGGGCGAAGGCGAAGGCGATGGAGATCCACGCCTCCACCCCGGGAGCGTTCTACGTCGGCCAACATGACAACCCCGACAATCGTCTCGCTCACGCGGCCACGACCAGCGAGGAGATCTGGGCGGATACGGAAGGCCGCGTGGATGTCTTCGTCGCACCCCTGGGAACAGGGGGAACGCTGTGCGGCGTCGCAGACACTCTCAAACCACGAAAGCCGTCCCTGAGCATCGTGGGGGTGGAACCCAAGGAGGCGCCGTTCGTGTCCGAGGGGAGGTTTGCCCCGCATCGGATGATGGGGACGGCTCCGGGATTCATGCCGGGCATTCTCGACCGGGACCTCATCGACGAGATCTGTCAGGTCTCGGAGGCGCAGGCTTTCGCCGCCTGTAGAGCGCTCGCTCGGCGTGAAGGCATTCTGGTCGGCATCTCCGCCGGCGCAGCGGTTCACGCGGCCCTCGAGCTGGCCCGCCTGCCGGAGAGCGAGGGCATGGTCATCGTGTGCATGCTGTGCGACAGCGGTGAGCGATACCTCTCGGTCGAGGGCCTCTTCGATCTTCACCAGGGGAGCGGACTTGAGGGTTGATCGACGGGCATGGTCTCGCAGCGTGGCGCTCGCAGCCACCGCTCTGCTTTCCTGGACGCAGGCGTCGGCGGCACAGGATGACCTCACGGAACGCCTCGGCGACGTCCTCGCCGTAGGCATCGTGGCGACAGCCGGCGGAGCTACGCTCGTGTTGGACGACTTCGACGGCACTCGGGAATTCGTCACGGGAGCAGCGGTCAACGGATTGATCACGGAGGGCTTGAAGAGACTCCTCCCCAAGGACAGGCCGGATGTAAGCGACCGGGAGTCCTTCCCGTCCGGACATACGTCCACGGCCTTCCAGGGAGCGTCCTTCATCCACTTCCGCTATGGCCTGGGCTACGCCATCCCCGCCTACGTGGGAGCAGCATTCGTCGGCTTCAGCCGGGTCGATGCCCGCAAGCACTTCTGGGAGGACGTGCTGGTGGGAGTCGCTCTCGGCACTCTCAGTTCAAGGATCTTCACCAGCGCGCGTCCCGATGACGGGCAACAGCCGGCCGCTCAACTCCAGGTCGGTCTCAACCTGAAGTTCGGAAGCGGCATGCGGCTTCGCCTGGGCCCTGGGGGCTTCGCAGTCACTCCCTGACAGGACAACCCGACGGGCTTTCTCCACACTGCCCTCAGTCGAGGAACTCGAACACGTCCTCCACCCCCACGCCGAATACCCGGGCGATTCGGAAGGCCAGAGCCAGCGACGGGACATAGCCGCCCTGCTCGAGGGCTCCGATGGTCTGGCGAGTGCATCCGGCCCGCTCGGCGAGCACCTGCTGAGTCATCTCTCCGTGCTCGAATCGGAGACGTCTGATCTGGTTCTGGATCGATCCCTCACCCATGACCGCTCGTCCTTCCATCCATCACCAGCATGGCAATCGGGGATGTGAGGGAAGCCAGAATGACGCTCCCATACGCGAGGAACCACATCCAACCCACGGGAACCTGCCCGGAGCCCTCGTAGGCGATCCAGAGACCGATCGCCAGGGAGAAGACCCCCACCAGAACGACCACCAGGGTGAGTTGGTTGGCCCGCGCAGCGATCTCCGCGTCGCGTTCGTCTGTGAGCGGTGGGGCACCCCTGCGCTGGCGCGTGAACCACAGAACCGACCAGTACCCGAAGAACCCGAATGCCAGCGCGCCGGCTCCGGCGAGGTGCCGGGTGGAGTCTACCGCGAAGCCGCCGGGACCACCTCCGGCGAAGAAGGTGGCGACGAAGCCCACTCCCGCCACCGACCAGACCACCAGGGCCAGCCAGGCCCTGATCCTGGTCTGACTCGACGTGCTGAAGTCCATGATCTCCCACCTGGCAGGATGCGAAGACGAAGTGTCACGAACGCCATGATTCCGGCCCCGAAACGTAAAGTGTTGTTGACATCTTGTCTAGTTGCTTTTACGTGTTACGCACACCCTTCAGGACGGCTCTCCAGTTGTACACATCTTTGCGGATACCATAGATTTCCGGTCGCCTCAACGGGTACGATACCTGGCTTGGGCGCTCTCTTTCGCTGCAGGCCGGAGACCAGACGTTGCCAGCCCCAGACACCGCCGAACCGCACACCGCCGCCGCAAGGACCAGAGACGGCACCCGGGAGGGGTACATCATCCCCATCGGTGGAGCCGAAGAGAAGATCGGGGACACCCGTATCCTCTCGAAATTCACCGAGTTGTGCGGGGGACCCAACGCGCGGATCGCGATCATTCCCACGGCCTCCGAGTTGGACGATACGGGGTCGCGGTACGAAGAGATCTTCGAACGCATCGGGGTCGAGGCGGCTCATGCGCTTCCCTTCAAGGTCCGGGAAGACTGTGAGCGTGAGGAGTGGCTCGACCAGCTGCGGGGCGCGACGGGCATCTTCATGACCGGCGGCAACCAGCTGCGCCTCTCGACCATCATCGGGGGCACGCAGGTCGCGCGGTCGATCCGCGAGGCGCTCGAGCGCGGGGTTCATGTAGCGGGCACCTCGGCGGGAGCCGGGTTCATGTCCGAGCACATGATCGCCTTCGGCGGGGAGGGTCTCCTCCCGCGGGCGGGCCTCGTCACCATGGCCCCCGGCCTGGGCCTCACGAATCGTGTGGTCGTGGATCACCATTTCGCGGAGCGGGCCCGCCTCGGGCGTCTCATGACCGCCCTGGGGCTCAACCCGTTCGCCGTGGGGCTGGGCCTCGACGAGGACACGGCCGCCTTCATCGGACCGGACGACGTGGTCAATGTCGTGGGTTCGGGATCCGTCACGCTCGTGGATCCCGCCGACATCGAATACTCCAACCTGTATTCGCGGGCGGACGGAGAGCCCGTCTGCCTCGTGAACGTGCGCGTTCACTTTCTGGTCGACGGGTGGTCCTTCGACCTGAACACCAGGCAGGCATCGCCCAAGCATGTGATGCCGGTGTGACATCTCACCTCTCGGGAAGCAAGCCATGAGATTCGTCGAAAGGTCCGTCTACGTTGGGCCCAACCTCTACGCCTTGTTTCCCGTCATTCGCTTTCGCGTGGACCTGGGCCCGCTCGAGGCCTGGCCGTCGTCACGTCTGGGGAGGGACTTCTGTGACCGCCTCCTCGAGGCACTCCCGGGCCTGCACGAACATGGCTGCTCGTACGGCGTCCCCGGTGGATTCGTCAGGCGCCTGACGGAGGGCGAGGGCACGTGGATGGGCCACATCTTCGAGCACGTCGCGATTGAAATCCAGAACGTAGCCGGCGAAGAAGTCACGTTCGGAAAGACCCGCGGCACGGGGCGGGATGGCGAGTATGACGTCGTCTACGAGTACGAAGACCAGAAGGTCGGCAGGGCCGCCGGTGGGCTCGCCCGCTCGCTGCTCCTGTCCCTACTGCCCGACGAAGCGACGCAGGGGGTCGACGGGATCCCCGAGGGCTTCGACTGGCAGTCGGAACGTGACTCGTTCATCCGCTTTGCGCAGCGAGCAGCATTCGGGCCCAGCACGGGCGCACTGGTAAAGGCTGCCAAGGAGCGGGACATCCCGTGGCTGCGTCTGAACGAGTATTCGATGGTGCAGCTCGGACACGGCCGCTGGCAGGAGAGGATCCAGGCTACGGTCACGTCGAAGACGCCGCATATCGCCGTCGAGATCGCCTCCGACAAGGAGGAAACCAACAGAATCCTGGCCGACCTGGGTCTGCCGGTGCCCGAGCAGCACCTCATCTATACCGTGGAAGACGCGGTGCGCTCGGCCGACCGTGTGGGCTATCCCGTGGTGGTGAAGCCATTGAACGCGAACCACGGCCGCGGCGTCTCGCTGGACCTCAGGGATCCCGAGCACGTGGAGATCGCCTTCGACAAGGCTCGGGAGCACTCGCGTGGCGTGCTGGTGGAGAAGTTCGCCGAGGGCTTCGATCACCGCATCCTCGTCGTTGACGGCGCGGTGGTGGCCGTCTCGAAGCGGGTACCGGGCCACGTCGTCGGTGACGGAGTCCACTCGGTCGAACAGCTGGTCGAGAAGGTGAACGAGGACCCCCGCCGCGGCATCGGGCACGAAAAGGTCCTCACGCGCATTGAGCTCGACTACCAGGCCAAGCGGCTGCTCGAGCTCCTCGGCTACACACCCGAGTCGGTACCCTCGGAGGCTGAGGTGGTCTACCTCCGCTCGACGGGTAATCTCTCGACCGGCGGGACGGCTGTGGACGTGACCGACATCGTCCATCCCGACAACGCCGAGATGGCGAGCCGCTCGGCGAAGGCGATCGGGCTGGACGTCGCGGGTGTCGACTTCATCACACGGGACATCACGAAGTCGTACAAGGCGGAGGGCGGCATCATCTGCGAGGTCAACGCAGCACCGGGCTTCCGCATGCACACCAACCCCGTGGAGGGTAAACCGCGCGACGTCGCCGGCCCGGTGCTCGACATGCTCTTCCCCCCTGGGAAGCCGGCTCGGATCCCGATCCTGGCAGTGACCGGCACCAACGGAAAGACGACCACGTCCCGGATGTTGGCGCACATCTACAAGCTCTCCGGCAAGAGTGTCGGATTGGCGACAACGGAGGGCGTCTACATCGACGGTCAGCTCAGCGTGGCGGGTGACATGACAGGCCCCACCGCTGCCCGGATGGTCCTGCGCGACCCCCTGGTCGAAGTCGCCGTCATAGAAACGGCCCGCGGAGGGATTCTCCGAGCCGGCCTCGGATACCAGCGCTCCGACGTGAGTGCGTGCCTGAACGTCCGTGCGGATCACCTGGGCCTGAAGGGCGTCAACACGCTCGACGAACTCGCCGAGGTGAAGCGGGTCGTCATCGAAGCTGCCAAGGACACGGCGGTGCTCAACGCGGACGACCCGCTCTGCCTCAAGATGTCCGGGCACGCCGGCGCCCAGCACATTCTGTACGTGACGACGAATCCGAACCACGAGCTCGTGCGGGTTCACGTGCGGGCGGGCGGGCGGGCGATTGGTCTCGAGGAGGGCATCAACGGGCACATGATCACCCTGTACGACAATGGTGCTCACCTGCCGCTACTCTGGACGCACCAGATCCCGGCCACACTGGAGGGTCGCGCGCTCCACAACGTCCAGAACGCCATGTTCGCCGCCGCCATGGCATTCTGCGGCGGGGTGAAGCTGGAGGACATCCGCCACGGCCTCAGGACGTTCGACACCACGTTCTTCCAGGCTCCCGGCAGGATGAACGTGTTCGACGATCACCCGTTCCGGGTCATTCTTGACTACGCTCACAATCCCCACGCCGTGGAGGCGATGTGCCGGGTGGTCGACCAACTCGACGTCCAGGGACGGAAGATCGTGGTGCTGGCAGCTCCCGGTGATCGGAGAGACGAAGACATCGAGGAGGTGGCCCGGCGGGCCGCCGGACACTTCGACCACTACATCTGCCGGCGCGATGACTCGCTGAGGGGCCGGGATGCCGACGAAGTGCCCATGATGCTCCGGAAGGGCCTCATCGGAGCAGGGGTGCCCGCAGACACGATCGAGATGATCCCGTCGGAAGTCAGGGCCGTGGATGCCGCCCTCCGGATGGGCCGATCCGGAGATCTGGTCATGGTCTTCGGAGACTCCCTCTCCCGGACGTGGAATCAGATCACGCAGTATCGGCCCGACTCCGACACACCTGTAGCCGACTCGCCGGCCGCAGAGGCTGGTGCGGCCCCGGACCTGCCGGATCTCTCGTACGATCACGTAGAACTCGGAGGCAAGGTCATGCGGGACGAACGCGGCGTGTTCCTGGCTCCCGAACTCGAAGACTAGGCCAGCGCACGTGGCGATCGCCGCGCTCGAGGATTCGCGCCGTCTCACTGGCCCCAACCTGATCTCGGACGTGCCCGGAGCCGTCATCGACGGCCGAATCGAAGACCTCGACCCACGGGCGTTTCGAGACGCGTGGCGGGCCCGTGTCGGCGAGATTCTGGCCGCGTTGGACTGGGCAGAGGAGACGACGGCGGAACGCGAGTATGCCGGAGGCATCACGGTGTTCCACTCAGCGCCGATCGACGCTCTGTACGCCGCGACAGAGGCCAACGAGTGGGCCTGGGCTGCCGCTGCGGCCGACATGGGGGCGGGAAGCACCCCCGACTCCCCGACCCGGGCCGGGGACCGCGTGCGGGCCATGATCGAGGCCGAGTCCAATCCGAGGCTGCTCGCTTTGGAGGGTTCCGCGAAAGGTCACTCGGTGACCTTTCTGGTCGACGACGACCATGCCTCGGTAGGGACCGGCACGGGCGCCCTCACGTGGCCGGTCGATGCCCTGCCTGATCCGGCCGATGTGCCCTGGCACGCGGTGCATGATGTTCCGCGGGTTCTCGTGACAGGCACCAACGGGAAGACCACGACCGTCCGCATGGCCGACGCCATCGGGCGACACGGCGGGCGCTGCACCGGATTCACCTGCACGGATGGTATCCATGTCGCTGGAGATCTCGTCGACGGCGGAGACTGGTCGGGGCCGGGAGGCGCCAGGGCGGTGCTCCGGGACCGGCGAGTCGAGATGGCGGTGCTGGAGACCGCCCGCGGCGGCATGCTCCGAAGGGGCCTCGCGGTGAACACCGCCGACGCGGCCATCGTGACCAACGTCGCAGCGGACCACCTCGGAGAGTGGGGTATCCTCAGTGTCGACGACGTGGCTGCGGCAAAGCTCACGGTGGCAAAGGCCGTCCGCCACGGCGCCCCTCTGGTCGTGAACGCGGACGATCCGGTGCTGACCCGGGCGGCGCTCTCGCTCGGCAGACCGCTGGTGTGGATCTCGGTTGAACAGACCGAGGCCGTCCGCGCCCAGATGGGCCCCGAGGACGTCGCGTGGGTCGCGGAAGACGGGTGGCTCGTCCGACTGGAGGGCATGGTCCGCGTTCCCGTGATCGAGGTAGGGGCCGTACCTGCTACCCTGGGTGGCGCGGCACTGTACAACGTGTCGAACGCGCTTGGCGCCGCAGCACTGGCCCACGCGATCGGCCTGGGCGATGCCGACATCTCAGGCGGGCTGGCCAGCTTCGCTCCTTCACCGGACCAGAGCCCCGGACGCACCAACCTATTCGAAGTGGCCGGGGTGAAGGTGCTCGTGGACTTCGTGCACAACCCGCACGGACTTGCAGCCGTGGGGAAGCTGGTGAAGGGGCTCGCGCCCAACCGCCTCGGATTGATGGTGGGCCACGCCGGCGACAGGGACGACAGGGCGCTCCACGAGCTGGCCGAGGCCACGTGGGAACTCGGTCCTGCCCGGGTGGCGGTAAAGGAGGCGGAGCAGTATCTGCGGGGCCGACAACTCGGTGAGGTGCCCCGCATCATCCGGAAGGAGCTGCTCCGGCTGGGCCTGCCCGCAGAAGCAGTCTCCACCCACCCCGACGAGCTCGATGCGGCGCAGGATCTGTTCGCCTGGGCCGAGGCCGGCGATATGATCCTGCTCTCCACTCAGGCTCAGCGTAAGGCCGTCTTGGAGCTGGTAGAGCGGCTTCGAGCGCAGGGCTGGAAGCCCGGCCAGTCTCCACGCCCAGAACAGTGACCGCGACCGCTCCCGACTGGCGCACAGCCCAGTGATCAGAAAGATTCGGTCCCCATGAGCGCACTCGGAGAACGTATCGTCCACTGGGCCAAGGAGGCCAAGCGCCGCCGCGTCTATACGTCGGCGATCGCGTATACGGTCGTCGCCGTCACGATCATCGAGGTCGGAGACGCGGTTTTCGAGGCCCTGGCTCTCCCGGATTGGAGCAGCCGGCTCGTCACGATCCTGCTCATGCTGGGCTTTCCCGTGGTGATCGTCATGGCATGGGTGTTCGACGTCACGGCGACCGGAGTCCAACGGACAAGCTCCGAGGGGGATGTCCAAAAGGACGCGAAGCCCCGGAAGGTGCGTCGGGTCAGTGCGAAGCAGGTGGTCCAGCATCGGACCGGCCGACCGAGTCCCGCGGCCGTCGCCGAGCAGGAGCAGGAGGAGGATCTTCCGGTCCTTCCGCCCGACCCGGACCGTCTGAAGCGCGCCGCCATCGGCCACGTCCGCCATGAATTGAAGACGCCCATCAACGGTATCCTGGGCTACTCCGAGATGATCCTGGAAGATCTCGATCCCGATGACCAGGAAGACCTGGCAGGCGATCTCGAGAAGATCCGCACAGCGGGACGGCAGCTGGTCAGGCTGATCGACGAGATCCTCAATCCCGACAAGATCGACAACTCCGAGGGAATCGATCTGGAGGCCTACAGCGCCAAGATCAGGGTCGATCTCCGTAATCCGGTAAACGCCATCATCGGGTATTCCGAGCTTCTCATCGAGACCGTCGAGGAAAGCGGGCGGGAGCACTTCGTCCCCGACCTGGAGCGCATCAGAACCGCTGCCCGGGAGCTCCTCGAACGCAGTACGGACATCGTCGCGGTCGCCACCGCCCACGATCCGTCGTTGGACGCAGGCAGCCCCCTGAGTGAGGCTTCCAGCCTGACCAGTGGGGTCCTCTCCAAGGCCAGACCCAAGTCATCCGGACCCGACGAGGGCATGGGCACCCTGCTCGTCGTCGATGACAACCCGATGAACCGCGATCTTCTCTCGAGGCAGCTGGCGCGGGCTGGCTACGTCGTCGAAACCGCGGAAGACGGGCACCAGGCCCTCGACGTTCTCCACGAGCGCGCCTTCGACCTGGTCCTGCTCGACGTCATCATGCCCGAGATCGACGGTCTCGAGGTTCTCCGCCGCATCAAGGCCGACGCTGGCCTCGCGGAGATCCCGGTCATGATGCTCTCCTCACTCGATGACGTGGAGAGCGCAATCCGCTGTATCGAGTTGGGTGCCGACGACTTCCTGCATAAGCCGTTTCACCCGACCCTGCTCCAGGCGCGAATCGGATCGTCGCTCGAGATTCGGGACATGCAGCGCCGTCTCTCGAAGAACAGCCTTCGCATGGACGAAGAGGCTGACCTGACCTCCAAGATGCTACGCGCCTCCTTCCCGGGCGGCTTTGCCGATCGGATGCGGGCAGGGGAATCGGACATTCTCGAGACCTATAGCGAAGCCACGGTCCTGTGGTGCGATGTGGAATCGGCCGCGCGGAGCAGGACTCGCGACGCCGGGGAGATCGGGGCGCGTCTCCAGTTGATGCTGTCGACACTGGATCGGGTGGCCGCAGACCACGAGATCGACACGATGACCGCTTCCGGACGTGGCGTGGTTCTCGCCGGAGGGATCCCGGATCCGCATGAGGACCACGCCCACCGCATCGCCGACGCGGCACTCGACCTGTCTGATCGCCTGGCCTCGAAGCAGGGCGCGGGGGTCGCAGTCCGGATCGGAATGGACAGCGGCGAGGTGACGTGTGGCGTGTTTGGAGACACTCGCATGGAGTATCGGATGTGGGGCGAACCGCTCGATCTGGCCCAGGTGCTCGGGTCAGAAGCACCTGCCGGAGCGATCGTGGTGTCCCCGAACGCTCATCGGGCCCTGCGCGGCGACTTCAGCTTCGCGACCGCCGGTGTCAGAGAAGTCGCCGGACGAGGATCGATGAAGACGTACCTGCTGGAGGGACCCGCCTAGCCCTCCTTCTGCAGCAGCCCCTCGATCTTGCCCAGCAAGCGCTTCAGCTCGATGGGCTTGGTGTCGAAGTCGTCGCATCCGGCTGCCAAGGCCTTCTCCTGGTCACCGGCCATCGCGTGCGCCGTGAGCGCGATCACGGGAATCCCGACCGTCTCGGAGTCATCCTTGAGCGTTCGGGTCGCAGTCCAACCGTCCATGACCGGAAGACTCATGTCCATGAGGATGATGTCGGGATGGTTCGACCGGGCCAGATCGACGCCCTGCTGCCCGTCCGTGGCAATCGTCACGTCGAAGCCCCGCTTCACCAGGCGTCGCGAAAGCATGTCCCGATTCATTTCGTCGTCTTCAACCAGCAGGATTCTCGTCACAGATACCAGCCTTTCAGGTGTTCACGTTTGAGTTTGATCACGAAGCCGCGGAACCACTTCCGCAGTGTATGCGCATTGTCTCGACCAATTCCTGCCGATCGACCGGCTTGGTCAAATACCCGGTCGCCCCCAGAGCGTCCCCCATCGATCTATCGTCCAGCACCGTCAACATGATGACCGGTGTGTCCGCCAGGTCAGAATCACCGCGTATGGCCTGCAGCGTCGCCCATCCATCCATGCCGGGCATGATCACGTCGAGCGTAATGGCGTCGGGAGTGTGCTCACGGGCCATCCGGAGACCCTCACTACCGTCGCCCGCTTCGATCACCCGGAAGTCGGCTTTGGTCAGAATCCTGCGCAGCAGTGACCTCGCCACCGGGTCGTCGTCCACGAGGAGTACCGTTCCGGACTCGCCAGGTCCCTCCTCTGAGGCCTCTCCCAGATCCGCTTCGCTCGGCGAAGCCACTGGTGCCCTCGCCGGAAGGCGCAGGGTGAAGAGTGAACCTTCTCCCTCCCAGCTCTCAGCGCCCACGTCCCCGCCCAGCATATGGCTGAACCGTCGCGTGATCGCCAGACCCAGACCGGTGCCGCCGTAGTTCCGGGTCGTCGACGCCTCCGCCTGCGTGAAGGCTTCGAAAACGCGCTCCAACTGCGCTGGGGTCATGCCGATTCCCGTATCCCGAACCCGGAAGGTCAGCCAATCCCCGTCGTCCCCCCCCTCCCGGGTGACGGCCAACGACACGGTGCCCCCTTCGGTGAACTTGTTCGCGTTGGAGAGCAGATTCAGGAGGATCTGGCGGATCTTGGTGAGGTCGGAGTGCATACCCGCGACGCTTTCCGGGCACTCGACCTCGAAAGTGTTGCCCTGCTTCTCCACGAGGGGCCGGATGGTATCTATTACGTCCTCCACCATCTGTCCCACCTCGAACGTCTCGAGATAGAGCTCGGTCTTGCCGGCCTCGATCTTCGAGAGGTCCAGGACATCGTTGATCAGTGCCAGCAGATGCTTCCCGGCGGTGTGGATCTTGTTGAGGTCGGCGATGTAGCCATCGTTCCCATCCTCGTCCGCCTCTTCGGCCAACATCTCGCTGTAGCCCAGAATAGCGTTCAAGGGCGTGCGCAGCTCATGGCTCATGTTGGCCAGGAAGTTGCTCTTGGCCCGGTTGGCGGCATCGGCATCCCCCTGCGCCTTGAGGAGGTCCGTGATGTCGTGGTAGAGCCCCATGATGCCGACCTGCTCGCCGTCCACCATGACCGGAACGCCGGCAAGCTCCACGTCCACGAGCGTGCCGTCGCGGCGTCTCCGCTTCGCCATGCCCCGCGCGACCATGCCGCTGTAGGCGTGGTCCGTGTAGCTCGCCGCCTCGTCCACGGAGTCTTCATCGCACACCAGCTGATCCAGGTTCTGTCCGAGCACCTCTTCCTTGCTCCACCCGAAGAGTTCCTCGAAGGCCGGGTTGCACGACGTGATGTCGAAGTTCAGGTCCAGCGTCACGATGGCCACGGGGTTGTTCTGAACGAGATCCTCGAAGTACTGCTCGCGATGGCGCGCGGCCGTGAACAGGCGGGCGTTCTCGACGGCGATGGCCGCCTGCGTCGCGAAGAGCCCGAGGAGCTGAAGGTCAGCGTCCCCGAAGCGGCGTTCGGGACTGGAGTGGACGACGGCGATGACTCCAAGCAGTCGATCGGCAATCATGAGGGGCGCCGCCATGGCCGTTTGCACACGACCGTCGACGTACTTCTCGGATCGCCCCTCCCACGCGGGATAGTCCGGGATGACGATGGCCTCGTGCGTCTCGGCAACGCGTCCCATGGCGCCGTCACCGGGCGCCATCCGCGTACCAACCGAGTCAGCCCCCATCTGATGGCTCGCCGCGATGAGCAGGTCGCCCACCTCTTCCTGGTAGATCGCGAGCTCGGCCCCAGTCACATCCAGCAGCCGCACCGAGCGCTTGAGAAGGTCCTGCAGCAGACGTCCCAAGTCGAGCTGTCCCGCCAAGTCCGCCATAGTGTCCAGGAGGGCGCGCTGCTCCTCGGCGCGCTTTCTCTCGGCGCTGAAGAGACGGGCGTTCTCGATGGCCACCGCCGCCTGCGGAGCAAACAGTTCGAGAAGGCGCAGATCCTCCTGGCCGACGCCACGAACCGGATCCGAGTGCACCGCGGCAATCACGCCAACCAGTCTCGACCCGATGAGGAGCGGGGCCGCGACCACCGACTGCACGGTGTCACGGGTGTACTGGGCAGACCGCAGCGACCACTCCTGGTAACTCGGAATCACGAGGGGTTCGTGCGTCTGGGCCACGCGGCCCATCGCTCCCTCTCCCAACTGCATCCGGGAGCCGACCGCGTCAGAACCCATGTTGTGGCTGGCAGCGATCAGCAGGTTGCCACCCTCTTCGTCGAACACCGCGAGCTCACCTCCGGTGACACCCAGCAGACCCACCGCTCTCTCGAGCAGAGCATGCAGGAGTTTGGATATCTCCAGCTCCCCGGAGATATCCTTCATGGTGTCGAGCAGAGCCCTGAACTCGGCAGAGCGGTGGCGCTCCACCTCGAGAAGCCGAACTCTCCCGATGGCGAGTGCGGCCTGCTGCGCGGCGGCCGTGAGGATCTCGAGGTCCTCCGTTCCGAACGCATTCCGCTCTGCGCTCTCCACCACCACGACGCCGACGAGCTCGTCGTCGACCATCAGGGGGAGATCCACCTCGCTCCCGTCGGCGGCAGCGTGCACATGGCTTCGCTCGCTGGCGACGTCCGGGGAGTAGTGGACTTCCCTGTCCAGAAGGGGACGCTCGCTGAGCCCTTTGCCAGGCTCGATCCGATAGCCCTCGTGCGTGCCCTCCCAACCGACGCTGGCCCTCAGCACACGATCACCGGTCTCGGGATCGACCAGGAACACGCCGACGAAGTCGTACCCCAGCGCCCGATCCTGAAGCCCGGAGACGACGGCCTCACACACGGCGTCCTCGTCCTGAGCTGCAGCGATCCCGGTGCTCAGGCGCAGAAGCGCAGATCCACGGCGCGCCTCGCGGCCAGCCGCATCCATGCCTCCCCCACTGATCACCAGCCCGAGACCGGTACCGCCGAACCGCTTGGTCGTGGAGGCGTCCGCCTGTCCGAAAGCCTCGAAGATCCGGCCGAGCTGCTCGTCGGACATCCCGATACCCGAGTCCTCCACGGAGATCTCGAGCCAATCGTCATTGCTATCCCGTTGGCTCCGAACCGACAGGCGTACCTCGCCAGCCACCGTGAACTTGTTGGCGTTCGACAGCAGGTTGAGCAGGATCTGCCTGAGCTTCGTCACGTCCGCCCGGATCGCCGGCAGATCCTCGGGAAGCTCCACGACCAGCTCGTTCTCGTTCTTCCGCACCAACGGCTCGACGGTGGACGCCGCCTCCCGCACGAGTTCGGACAAGTCCAGGTCCTCGAGGAAGATCTCCATCTTCCCGGCTTCGATCTTGGAGAGGTCCAGGATGTCGTTGATGAGCGCCAGCAGATGACGCCCGGAGGAGTGCACCTTTTCCAGGTCGGGTATGAAGTCGAGTTGGCCGACCTCTTCGGCCTCCTCCGCGAGCATCTCGCTGTATCCGATGATGGCGTTGAGGGGCGTGCGGAGTTCATGGCTCATGTTCGCCAGGAACTGGCTCTTCGCCTGGTTCGCCTGTTCTGCCTCGTGGCGCGCTTCGAGCAGCTCGGTCACGTCGTGATAGAGCGCGAGAATCCCGTCCTTCTCGCCGCCCGCGTCCACGGAACAGGCTGCCAGCTCCACATCGATGAAGGAGCCGTCCTTCCGCATTCGCTTGCCGATGGCGTGGAGCGTCTCGCCGTCGGCCGCGGCCTCGGTGTAGCCAATGGCCTCGCCCATGGTCTCCGACGTGTTGATCAGATCGTCGAGGACGCCTCCGATGGCATCCTCGGGGGAGTAGCCGAAGAGTCTCTCGAAGGCTGGGTTGAGAGAGACGATCCTTCCCTCCAGATCGAGCACGACGATGGCGACGGGACTGTTCTGCACCAGGGTCTCGAAGAATCGGCGCTGACGCTCCGCCTCCGTGTACAAACGCGCATTTTCGATCGCGATCGCGGCCTGGGGTGCAAAGAGATTGAGCAGTCGCAGCTCTTCGGACCCGAACGTTCGGTCCGCTTCGGTATGCACGCTCGCCACCGTGCCGACCAGTCTGCTCCCGATCATCAGAGGCACGACGGCCACTCCCCGGGCGATCGTATCGGCGTAGAGAGGGGACCGGCCGGCCCACTCCTGGTAGTTGGGGATGATGAGGGGCTCCAGCGTCTGGGCAGCGATGCCCATCGCTCCCTCACCCAGCTGCATGCGCGTCCCCGTGGAATCGCCGCCGATGTTGTGGCTGGCCACGATCTCCAACTCCTCACGGTCCGGATCGAAGATCGCGAGTTCGCCGCCCGTGACCCCGAGCAGCGAAACAGCTCTCTCGAGCACCGCCTGAAGCAGCGTGGAGAGTTCCAACTCGGAAGAGAGGTCCTGCATGGTCTCGAGAAGCGCCTTCTGCTCCTCGGCCCTCTGGAACTCCGCTGTGTACAGGCGGGCATTTTCGATGGCGATCGCAGCCTGGGGTGCGAACAGGTTCAGAAGCCTCAGGTCCTCGGCGCCGAAGGTTCGGTCCCTTTCGGTGTGAACGCTCGCGAGGCATCCGACCAACCGGCTCCCGATCATCAGAGGAACAACCCCCACCCCCATCGCGAGAGTGTCCTCGTACTTCTCCGAGCGATGCTCCCACTCGAGATAGTTGGGGATGATGAGAGCCTCGCGGGTCTGAGCGACCATCCCCATCGCACCCTCGCCCAGCGCCATGCGCGTCCCGATCGAGTCGCCGCCGATGTTGAGACTCGCCACCACCTCGAGCTCGCGACGCTCGTCGTCGAAAATTGCGAGCTCTCCCCCGGTCACACCCAGAAGCGTGACCGCACGCGTCACGACACGCTGCAGCAAGGGGCCGAGTTCCAGTTCGCCGGACAAGTCCTGCATCGTGTCGAGCAGCGCGCGCTGCTCGGCAGAGTGCTGCCGCTCCGCCCGCAGCAGCCGGGCGCGCCCGATGGCGATGCCCGCCTGCTGAGCCGCGGCAGTGAGAATCAGGAAGTCGTCTTCGGTAAAGGCCTGCGGCTGATCGCTTTCCACGACCAGGACGCCCACCACCTTGTCATCGACCGCGAGCGGTAGGTCCAGCTCCGACCCATCGGTTGCTCCCTGGACGTACCCCTCTTCCTGCGAGGCGACCGGCGAGTAGTGCATCTGCCCGTCGAGAATGGGGCGCTCGCTCAGGCCCTGGCCGGGCGACAACGTGAACCCCTCGTGCTTTCCCGCCCACCCGACGCTCGCCCGCAGCACGCGTTCTCCGGTGTCGGGATCCAGGAGAAACACCCCGACGAAGTCGTAACCGATAGCAGGATCGCGTAGACCATCGACCACGCTCTGACAGACTTCCTGCTCGTCGTGGGCTGCAGCGATGCGCGTGCTCAGGCGGAGAAGAGCCGCCTGCCTGTGCGCTGCCGGGGTGTCACCGGCCGGCAATACCGTAGACCCGTCTCTTGGCCGCGTCACGCGTTGAGATCTCCTTCGCCAACGCCGGCGTCCCTCGGAAGCGCGTGCCTGAGACCCAGGATGATCTCATCCGTCAGGCTGGTCCCCTTTTCCAGAATGCGCTCGACGCCCCCGTTCAGGCGCTCACGATCTTCGTCGGTGAGGTCCTTGGCTGTCATCACGACGACCGGTATCTCGTCCCCACCCGGGGTGCCACGCAGTTCTTCGAGAAAGCCGAACCCGTCCAATTCAGGCATCATGAGGTCCAGCAGGATCAGCGACGGACGGCTCTCCTCGACGCGCTGCAAACCCACCAGCCCGTTCTCTGCCTCGACCACCGTACAGCCGGCGCCCTCGAGCGTGCGCCTGACGACTTGTCGGGTACCCTCGTCATCTTCGACGATCAGGATCTGCCGGCTCCCGTCGTGGGTGAAGTTCCCCACCAATCCCAGCAGTTGGCCACGCTCCACAGGCTTGGTCAGGTAGCCCGATGCTCCGAGGGCCAGGCCCAGCGGCTTCTCGTCGAGGATCGTGAGCATGATGACGGGGATGCGCGCCAGATCCGGATCGCTCTTGAGAGCAGAGAGCACCGACCACCCATCCATGCCGGGCATCATCACGTCGAGGGTGATGGCGACCGGATCGAGCTCCCGGGCCAGCCGCAGCCCAATCTCTCCATCCGATGCCGTGGCCACCCGGTAGCCGTCACGTTCCAGATGCCGGCGGGCGATGTCCCGAGCCGCCTCGTCGTCGTCGATGACGAGAACGAGCGGCCCGTCACCGTCTCCCACCTCAGCCTCCGTCGCGGCTGGACCCTGAACCTCCCGGGGCAGACGCATGGTGAAGGTCGACCCGACGCCTTCCTCGCTCTGGACCTCGACGTCGCCTCCCATCATTTGGCAGAATTTTCTGGTGATCGTGAGCCCGAGACCCGTTCCGCCGAAGCGCTTCGACGTGGATGCGTCGGCCTGTGTGAAGGCCTCGAAGAGCCGCGAGGCCTGCTCATCGGTCATGCCGATGCCGCTGTCCGTCACTGCGAAGACGAGCGTTTCCCCGGCTGGCTCCCTCTCGACCGACACCTCTGCCACGATGGTGCCGTTCTCCGTGAACTTGCTCGCGTTGGAGAGCAGGTTGAGGAGGGATTGACGCATGCGCGTGATGTCTCCGTACATCTCCCCTGAATCCTCAGCGCACCTGACGGTCAGCACGTTGCTGTTCTTCTCCACCAGAGGGCGCACCGTGGTGGAGACCTCCTCCATGAGTGCGGCCACGTCGAAGGACTCCAGGTAGAGCTCCATCTTGCCGGCCTCGATCTTGGAGAGATCGAGTACGTCGTTGATGAGCGCCAGGAGGTGCTTTCCGGCCGAGTGGATCTTGTCCAGATCCGGGATGTACTCTTCGTTTCCATCGTCATGCGCCTCCTCGGTCAGCATTTCGCTGTATCCGAGGATGGCGTTGAGGGGCGTCCGCAGCTCATGGCTCATGTTGGCCAGGAACTGCGACTTGGTCTGGTTCGCGTGCTCGGCTTCTCGACGCGCGGCCAGGAGCTCGGTGATGTCGTGGTACAGGGCCATCATGCCCACGAGCTGTCCCTCGATTTCGACGCGGACCGCAAGAATCTCCACGTCGATGAATGAGCCGTCCTTGCGGCAGCGGCGGGACATGCCGTAGGTGGGCCGATGCCTCGCCTGGCGCGTGTAGGCCTCGGCCTCGGCCCGCACCTCTTCGTTGGTGATGAGCGGGTCCAGCTTCTGCCCGACGACCTCCGCCTGGCTGTACCCGAAGAGCTGGCCGAAGGCCGGATTGGCCGAGACCACGTACTCGTCCAGATCCAGCGTGACGATGGCCACCGGGCTGTTTTCCATCACCGCCTGCAGATACTGCCTCTGGTTGCGCGCTTCCTGGAAGAGACGCGCGTTGTCGATCGCGATAGCCGCCTGCTGGCCGAACAAGTTGAGAAGCGCCAGATCGGCCTCGGTGAAGCGGGCGTCCGGGTCCTCGTGCCAGACGTTCATGGCCCCGACCGGCTTGTTGCCGATCAGGAGCGGCGCGATGACGACCGCTCGCGCGGCGATGCGGGTGTACTGGTCGGACCGGCCTTCCCACGTCTGATAGTCTTCGATGATCATCATCTCGCCGGTCTTCGCCACGTGTCCCATGGCTCCCTCACCGTACGCCAGCGTGGCCCCGCGAGAGTCCTCCTCCATCGCGTAGTTGGAGACCACGGTCATCATCCCGGTATCCTCCCGGTAGGTCGCAAGCTCGCCGCCCACGGCGCCCAGGAGCTTGACCGCCCGCCCCAGCACCGAGTCCAGGAGATCACTGGGATCCAGCTGTGACGACAGGTCGGCGATGGTGGCCAGAAGCGCCTCGCGCTCGTCGGCCCGCCGACGCTCGGAGGCGAGCAGACGCGCACGGGCGATGGCGATTCCCGCCTGGTTCGCGGCGGCCTGCAGGATCTCGAAATCGGCCGCGGCGAAGGCCCCCTCCTCAGCGCTCTCCACGGTGAGGACGCCGATGACGTCATCTCCCGACTTGAGCGGCACGTCCACTTCGGATCCGTTGCCCAGGGTCGCGATGTAGTCCGGCTCGTCCGCGACCCGGGGGCTGTAGTGCAGTTCTCCGTCGAGCACGGCCCTCTCGTTGAGCCCCATGCCGGGCTTCAGGCGCCATCCCGGCTTGGCATTCTGCCAGCCGAAAGAGTTCTGCAGGACCCGATCACCCGTCTCCGGGTCGACAAGAAACAGGCCGAGGAATTCGAAGCCCAGGGATTCGTCGTGGAGCCCCTCGACGACCTTCTGGCACACCTCGACCTCGTCATGAGCCGAGGCGATTTCGTGGCTCAACCGAATCAGTGCCGACTGCCGCCTGGCGAGCGGGCTCCTGGCTTCTTCCTCCGGGCTCAAACCGTTGTCCAGAGAATCCATCGTGCGGCTCCGAGGGGGTAGCGGAGAGGGTCGGACTGGGAGATGTCGGCGATCAATCGGGCCGGTCAATCTTCGCGGGGAAGGCCTGTCTGGCAAGAAATCCAGTCTGAACGGTGGGGAGACGCGGTCGAAGGGCTCCTACGAGATCAGCCGCAGGGGTTGGTGCCGGTGACGGTGGCGCCTTCGTCGGTGCACGTCCCGATGACCGTCACCGTGCCTGAGTTGTCCAGTCGCGCTGCGTCCGGATCTGTGAACTGCATCAACAGGTCGCCGGCCACCGTCGTAGTGGTTCCCGCATTGACGATCCACCAGCCCACAATCGTCAGCGTCAGGTTGTTGTTCACCTGCACGTTCGACGTGAACGTCACGCCCGCGCTGTTGTCGATCTCCAGGTCCCAGAACCGCTGACTCGTCGCACCCGGCGTGTAGAAACTCACCGTCTGCGCACCGGGACCGTCCAGCACGAACCGGTGGTTGCCCGACGGCGCCAGGCTCGTCGACACACAGCAGTCCGTGCTCACGTTCCCACCGGCGTAGATCACCCCATCCGTCAGCAGCCCCGTCGTC
>JBDHIL010000046.1:0-17742 GCA_039587465.1 Gemmatimonadota bacterium
GGAGGGGGGAGGCGGTGAGATGGTTCAGGGAGCCGACGAGATACTCAGATGGGCGGGAGCGGCTGGCCAAAGGGCCGAGGCGGAGCCTGCGGACGGAAGGGCGGCCGGTCAGTCTTGTAGCGGCCGGCCAGGGCCGATTCCAGTCGCCGGTGTGTCCGTCGGTCATGGTCAGCCTCCTCCCGTCAGCTCAACGGCTGCATTGAGCACCAATTCCAGCTCCGGTGGCACGGGGTTGGTGCGGATCATCACGAAGCCCTCCCCTCCGTGCACGACGCCCCACAGTGGGATCTGGTTGTTGATGGCGAACCGCTCCGTGCTGAAGAGCCCACTGGTTCGGATGACTCTGAAGCCGTCTCGGGTGTCCACGTCGGCTGCCTGGTACTCCTCTGCGGTGCGGAAGAAGAGGCGTTGCCCATCGTCACTCCAGATGGGCTCCCATCCGCCCCCCGACGACACCTGCCACCGGCCCTCGCCGCTTGGGAAGCGGGTGACGTACACCTCGTCGATGCCCGTGCCGTCGGAGATGTATGCCATGAAGCGCTCGTCCGGAGAGAGCGCGGGTCCGCGCTCGTTCGCCGGCGTCGCCACCACCTCCGTGACGTCCTCGGGGTCATCCTGGGGAAAGGCCAGGATGTCCCGCAGGCTCTCATCCCTCAACTCGTAGAAGGCCACCCAGTCCCCACCGGGGGTGGTGGAGGGGTAGAAGACGGCCACCTCTTCGTCCCTCAGGAGCTCTGGGGAGCCCAGCCCGTCCGCCCGGACGCGGTACAGGTCCGAACCCACCCCGTTGCCGCTGGTCATGTACACCCAGTTTCCGTCCCTGGACCAGGCCGGCTGAGCGTATTCCCCGTCACCGAAGGTGAGGCGAATAGGGGCCTCTCCCGAAAGCTGGTAGACCCATGCGTCAGTGGGGGTCCCCTGCGTGACCAGGACCCTGGTGCCGTCGGGGGACACCACGGCCTGGTCGATGACGCCCAGCTCCGTCAGGGCACTCCGCTCAGCCCCATCCTCGTCCACGAAGACCACCTGCTGCCCGCCTTCGGCTCCCTTTACATAGACCAAGTGGCCGGTCCGGGAAATGGACACGTCGAAGCCGATAGCCCGGGGAAGGAAAGGCTGTGACGCACTGGTGAGGGTGCCTGTCTCGACGTCGATGTGCGCGTACGTGGGCCCGGTGACTCCGGCGTAGACTATGACGTCCGGATCGACGAAGTAGGCCATGGCACCCGGCACCAGGTCCTGGACCTCCCGTGTCTCGAGATCGAGAAGACGAAGCATGGAGCGCTCCGGCGCGTCGCCCAGGGCCCGGGCGCTCCAGTCCGGCACCGTATGAGCCACCAGAAGCTTACGGCCACCCGGGAGCACCTGGGGCCAGTAGTACTGGAAGGAGCTGTCCGGCTCGGCCAGGACCTCGGCCTCTCCGCCGTCCACGGGCACCCGCACGAGGGACCTCTGGTCTGTACCCGTCCCGTAGAGATATCCGTCCTCACCCCAGGCGATGCCGAAAGCGACGCCCTCGATGCGACGGGGTACGCCGCCGGTCATGGGGACGATGTACGCCCCGCCGATGCCGAAGTAGGCGACCTGGGTTCCGTCGGGGGAGACCGTGACCTCCTGAGCTCCATCGGTGCCGACGATGGGCTCGGCCGCGTCGCTGTCCAGCTCGCGGCGGTAGACGTGACTCCCGGTTCGTGTCGTCCCGATGAACACGACGGAACGGCCGTCGGGGTTCACATGGCCGGCCACCGAGACCGCCTGTTCCGGCCCGACGCCGATGATGTCCGGGTCATCGGCGAAGGATAGGGTTGCTCGCACCACCTGAGGCTGTGGCTCGGGCGCTGTGGTGCGCCCGACCCCGAGGCCCACTGCCAGAGCGGCGGTGGCGACGCCGATGAGCGCCAGAGGTGCTGCGCGCGTGTTCCGTTTCCCCGCGTCGGCCCTGGCAGCTGGCTGCACCCCGGAGGGCGGCGTTGCGTCCGCCCGCTTCAGAGCCTCCACGAACTGGCTGGCGCTGGTGAATCGGTCGGCAGGGAGCTTCGACAGAGCCCGGTCTACTGCCATGGCCACGTTGTACGGCGTCGAGTCCCGAACCTGGGTGATGCTGGTGGGCTTCTCGGTGAGAATGCGCGCCAGCACGGCCTGGGCCGTGGAGCCCTGGAAAGGCGGATCGCCCGTGAGCATCTCGTAGAGCATGGCCGCCAGGGCGTAGACGTCGCTGCGGCCGTCCAGCTCGCGGTCGCCGGAGGCCTGCTCCGGGCTCATGTAGTGGGGCGTACCTATCGAGAGTCCGGTCTCGGTCATGCGGGAGCCGCCCGCCGCGTTCACCGCCAGGGCGATGCCGAAGTCTGCGACGACCGGCTCCCCGTCCTGGAGCAGGATATTCGCCGGCTTGATGTCCCGGTGGATGATCTCCCGGCGGTGGGCGTAGTCCAGTGCGTTCCCCACGGCGATCGCGATGCGCACCGCCTCGTCCACCGGGAGCTGCTTCTCCCGGTCGAGCTTGTCCCGAAGCGTCTCTCCCTCCACGTACGGCATGACGTAGTAGAGGAAGGTGTCCGCCGCCCCGGAGTCGTGGAGGGGCAGGATGTGGGGGTGCTGGAGGTTGGCGGTGACCTTGATCTCCTGGACGAACCGCTCCCCCCCCAGCATCGCCGCCAGCTCGGGCTTGAGGATCTTCAGCGCTACCCTGCGATCATGCTTGAGGTCGTGCGCGAGGTAGACGGTGGCCATTCCGCCAGCGCCGAGCTCCCGCTCGATGCGGTAGCGGCCTTCGAGGGCCGAGTTGACTCGGCCGGTGACATCTTGGCTCAACGGGGGGCTTCTGGGACGGGAGGGGTACGCTGTCGACAGACGGCAATCTGCCACAGTCTCGCAGGTTCACGCAAAGGTGGCCTGCCTCATCCTGTATCCGATCACGGGTTGCGGCTCCCCGGGTTGAACGGGCATCCTGCCCCTTCTGGCTCGAAGTGCTGCTCGAGAACGAGGGGTTTGAGTGGATAGCGACGTTCAGGCGAGAAGTGCCCCATTGGACATGGACTCTGACCAGTTCCGGGCCCTGGGTCACGACCTGGTCGATCGGATTGCGGATTTCCTCGGCGAAATCGGAGATGTCCCCGTTACCACCGGGATGACTCCGGTGGAAGTCAGGGAGATGCTGCGCGCGGGGGAGGCGATGCCGGCGGTGGGCAGAGACGGCGCCGAGCTCCTGGCGGAGTCCAGCGAGATGCTGTTTCGGCATTCCCTGCACAACGGCCACCCCCGCTTCATGGGGTACATCACATCCTCCGCCGCCCCTCTCGGGATGCTGGCGGATCTGCTGGCAGCGTCGGTGAACCCCAACCTCGGCGCTTGGACGCTGTCTCCCGTGGCTTCCGAAATCGAGGCGCAGACCGTGCGGTGGATCGCGGAACTCCTCGGCTATCCCGTCGAGTGTGGCGGACTGCTGGTCAGCGGGGGCAACGTAGCCAATACGGTGGGGTTCTCTGCCGCGCGCGTCGCCGCCTGCGGTCCAGCCATCAGGGAGCACGGCCAAGGCGCGAGGCGTCTGGCCGTGTATGCCTCTGCCGAAACGCATACGTGGGTTCAGAAGGCCACGGACCTGTCAGGCATGGGTACGGAATCGATCCGTTGGATCCCGACCGATTCGGATCTGCGCATGGACTTGTCCGCTCTTCAGCGCCGGATGGACGAGGATCACGCGGACGGGGTCCAACCGATGATCGTGATCGGCACCGGTGGCTCAGTGAGCACTGGCGCGGTGGATCCCCTCGAGGACATGTCCCGGATTTGCAGGGAGCGGGGGATTTGGTTCCATGTGGATGGGGCATACGGCGGATTCGCGGCGATGCTGTCCGACGGGCCGCAGGAGCTGCTCCATCTCGGATTGGCCGACTCGGTGGCGGTGGATCCGCACAAATGGCTGTATTCCCCGCTCGAGGCGGGGTGTGCACTGGTGCGTGATCCTCAGGCCCTGCGCGAAGCGTTCTCGTACCATCCGCCCTACTACCACTTTGGGGTCGAGGCCACCAACTACGTCGACTTCGGGCCGCAGAATTCGAGGGGCTTCCGGGCGCTCAAGGTCTGGCTGGCTCTCCAGCAGGCCGGCCGGCAAGGCTGCGAGCGGATGATCGCGGATGATATTCGCCTGGCGCGGCTCCTGCACGAGGAGGCAGCGCGGCACCCTCTTCTGGAGGTAGGGCCCACGGGCCTGAGCATCTCGACCTTCCGGTTCGTGCCGGAGGCGCTGGCGGAGCGGGTAGGGGAAGATGAGACCGAGGAGTATCTGAACCGTCTCAACAAGGAAGTCCAGGCACGCCTGGAGTTAGGCGGTGAAACGTTTCTCTCCAACGCCGTGGTCCAGGGCAGGTATCTGCTGAGGGCATGCATCGTCAACTTCCGCACCGACGAGGGCGACGTCCGGGCGGTCCCGCACATCGTCGCTCGGGTCGGCAGTGAGGTGCACGAGACACTCAGTGTCACCGGGGCCTGAATCCATCACAGCGGGTACGGTACGCGACTGTATCGGGAGCGGATCGGCCCCCGACGCTGCTGGCCGTCGGGGGCCCCCGTCACTCGCCATCGCCGTGCAGGGAGCCGCGCCCGCCTGACGTCTGGCGGGGCCTACGCGCCGAGCTTCTCGTACATCCGGGCCAACGCCCCGATTCCCTTTTCGAAGGCCGCGATCTCGAACCACTCGTTGGGAGCGTGGAGATTGCACCCCGGGAGCGCGAAGCCGATGAGCAGCGCCTGGGCATCGAGCTGTTCCTCGAAGTCCACCACGATGGGGATGGAGCCTCCCTCACCCTGAAGGACCGGCTTCACCCCGAAGGCCTCCTCCAGCGCCTCGGAAGCGGCGTCGAGGTGCTTGCCCTCGACCTTGGCCAGCCAGGGGCGACCGCCGTGGAGCTCGTGGACCTCAACGGTGACGCCGGAAGGAGTGTGCTTCTGCACGTGCCTGCGCACCAACTCGTAGGTCTTCTCGGGCGACTGCTTGGGCACTAGTCGGAAGCTCACCTTGGCCATCGCGAAATTCGGGAGCACCGTCTTGGCGCCCTCGCCCGTGTAGCCGCAGAGCATACCGTTCACGTCACACGTGGGTCGGATCCAGAGGCGCTCCAGGCTCGACCATCCAGCCTCGCCCGCAAGGGCGCTCACCTTCAACTCCTCTCTGTACTCTTCTTCGTCGAACGGGAGATTCCGGATGCCCTCACGGACGTCCGCCTCCCACTCCTCCACATCGTCGTAGAATCCATCGATGGCCACGCGACCCTTGTCGTCATGGAAGGAAGCCACGATCTGGGAGAGCGCGTTGCCCGGGTTGCGGACCGTGCCGCCGAACTGCCCTGAGTGCAGATCGCTCCGGGCACCCTTCACGTGGATCTCGACGTAGGCCATCCCCCGGAGGGAGAAGAGCACTGAGGGGAGTCCCTCGGCGAACATGTTGGAATCGGAGATGACGACGTAGTCGCAGTCGAGGCGCTCCTTGTTCTCCTTCACGAAGGGAACCAGGCTCTCGGAACCGACCTCCTCCTCACCTTCCGCACAGACGATGACGTTGACCGGGAGCCTGCCGGACGTCTTCATCATCGCTTCCAGCGCCTTCACGTGCATGAAGAGCTGTCCCTTGTCGTCGGCGGAGCCCCGGGCATAGATGCGCCCGTCGCGCACGGTGGGCTCGAACGGCGGTGAGTCCCACAGCTCCAGCGGCTCAGGAGGCTGCACGTCGTAGTGCCCGTAGATGAGGACAGTTGGAGCGTCCGGGCCGGCGCCGCGCCACTCGCCCAGCACGATCGGGTGCCCCGGGGTCTCGCAGATCTCGGCTTCCAGGCCGGCGTCCCGGAGGCGATCGGCCAGCCACTCGCCGGCCTTCTTCATATCAGGCTGGTGCTCGGCCTTGGCGCTGATCGAGGGAATGCGAAGGAAGTCGTCCAGTTCGGAGCGGAACCGCTCCATCTCGTCTTGGATGTACTGAAGCGCTTCGGACATGAATAAATGCAACCCTTTCGGCCCCTTCTACGTCTCTACCAGTGTGGGGCGGTGGATGTGTGGATGTGGATGGTCCCGCTCTTCGAGCAACGCGACGTCCGGCGCTGCACCGGGCGGGAGAGGCTGGTCACCTTTCCTAGTGAATGATGCCACGTTCGGATGCCTCCGGGTGGCGAAATCGAAACGGCACCGGGTCCCGTGGGCCCGGTGCCGTTTCTCGTTCTGGGGCGTGGCGGCCCTGAGCTGGGAGGTCCTCCATGAATCAGATCAAGCCGCGGATTCCCCAGCGGTAGGTCCATGTCATCAGCACGGCGAATCCGGCGGCGGCCACCATGCCGCCGGGGCTCATCGCGAGGGGTTCATATAGATGGAACATCCCGACGCCCAGCATCCCGCCGATGACTGCGGCGAAGGAGCCGAGCACCGCAAGCACCACGGTGTGCCCGGGTGTCTCCTCCGGACGCTTGATGAGCGCCTTCATGGCCAGGCCGATGGCGGCCCCCATGACGATCCAGACTCCGATACCGATCCAGTTCTGCATATGCAGGTCAGCCCTCGCGCGGAGCGCACGGTGTGCCTGTGTACCCAGGTGCTCGTCCCGAAGCCCTCGAGAGGGCCGATTCGGGGCGGAGACGTCCCGGAAAAATGCCGGCAGAATCTACCCGAAGCGGGCTGGGCAGGCCAGTGCGTGGGGCGGGAGCTCCACCGGGCTCGCCTGGCCGCGAAGCTACTTCTCTGACATCCGGCGCTTCAGCTCTGCGAGCCTGGCCTCGTAATCGACCTCGTGCGCCGGCATCGGTTCATCCACATCGACGTGCAGGTCCATGGGGTCCATCGACGCGGCAGCGTCGCCCTGAGCGGCCTCGTCAGCGACCTTCTCCGCCATTCGGTCCAGTTCGCTGAAGAGGTCGTCGGCGGCCCCGATCGACTCTCTGGCCTCGGATCGACCGGTCGTAGCAGTCAGAGAATCGCGTTTGGCCTGAGCGTCCTTGACCTTGCCCAGCATGTCCTCGACGTCCTTGCGACTGAACTCGAGCTCCGCGTCGAGGGCAGCAGCCTTGTCCTCGAGGAGTCCCAGGCGTTCTTCGTGCTTATTGGCATACTCGGCCGCGACTTCGGCCGTTTCGTTGTCGCCGATATCCCTCGCCATGCTCTCACGCCGTCGGCAGGTCGCAGCGTCGCTCTTCTCTTTCTCGGCGGCTTGGCGGGTTCGCTCGATCTGAGCTTCGAGTTCCTTGATGCCCACCTTGGCATCGGCGACCTCGTTTCTCATTCCGAGGAGGAGCTTGTCGACGGTCTCGGGGACCTCGTCGCGGTTCAGCTCATCCTTGAAGTTGTGAACCGCTTCGCGAAAGGCGTTCCTGAGGTCCTCGAACATGGCCTTATCCGATGCCGCCGCTCAGTTGAGGAAGGGCTCGATGCGTTGAGCGAAGGAGTTCCGCGCTCTGTGGAGCCTACTCTTCACCGTGCCCAGATTCACGCCCGTGATCTCGGAGATCTCTTCGTAGCTCTTTCCCTCGAGCTCCCGAAGCCGGAAGACCAGGCGGTGGTGCTCGGGAAGCTCTTGGACGGTGTCCTCGACCAGGCGGCGCAGATAACGCTTCCGGTAGAGGTCGTCGGGGCGCATCGAATAGTCCTCGAACTGCAGAGGACGATGATCGTCTTCCCAGCTGTTCGTAAGGCGCTGGAAGAGGACCAGCGGGCTCCTCGACCGGTTGCGCAGCTCGTTCTTCGAGAGGTTGCTCGCGATCGTGTACACCCAGGTGGAGAACTTCTTGGTCGTATCGAAACGGTGAAGGTGCCGCGTCACCCGGATGAACGCTTCCTGAACCAGGTCCTGAGCCCTGTCGGGATCGCCGGTCTTGCGGGTGATGAAGTGGATCAGTCGGTCGCGGTATCGCTCGTACAGCAACTGAAATGCGCCCGGACGGCCGTCCAGGTGTGCTATGACGAGTTCCTCGTCCGTCAGCTCGCCGAGCGGCTGTTCGGCGAGGAGACACTGCACCTCTTGTGGGTTGGCGTTGACCATGTCGTCTCTGTTCGGGAGCGTGCCACCGTCAGCGCCACGGCCGAAGCTGAATCCATTTTCGTTTCAAGCTCAAGATGTCCAGACTGCTGCGGCCGTTCAAGGGGTAGTTCCCCGGACTCCGGGCTTCAAACGGGCCGGTTCTCCAGGCCCAGAAGCACACCTCCGCCGGAGAATCCGTCGTACAATGCCTGCTCCGGCGGGGGAATCCGGTCCTTTGAGGCGAGGGCCTCTTCGGCGGCTTCGTCCATCTCCTGGGTGACTTCATTTTCGATCTCCGCGAGCGCATCGGTGGCGATGCCGCCCTCCTCCAGATACGCCTCGAAGAGACCGATCGGATCCCGCTGGCCCCAGTGGGCGAAGAGGGTCGGAGAAAAGGTCTCTCGAGCTTCGCGTTCGTCGTGCGTCGCGTGTCCGCCCATGCGAAACGTGTCAGCCACCACCATGCCGGGGCCCTCGCCGCTGCGGCAGCGACGGACGGCCAGCGTCGTCGCCGCGAGGACGTCCAGGACGTTGTTTCCGTCGCAGCGGAGACCGTGTATGCCATACATGTCGGGCCACCGGGCCAGGCTTCCCGCCGAGTGCTGATCCGCCCGGGTGCCGAGCGCCACCTGATTGTTCTGAATGACGAACACGACCGGGAGGTCCTGGGCCGCGGCCAGAACCATCCCCTCGTGGCAGGCCGCCGTCTTGGTGGCCCCATCGCCGACCCAGGTCATGGCGACCCGGGCTTCGCCCCGGTTCCTGAACGCGAGGGCCGCGCCCGTGACCACGGTCACGCTGGTGCCCATGTGACTGATCGGCTGGATGACGCCCTTGTCGATGGCTCCGATGTGCAGATCCCTGCCCCCACTCGGGGAGTCCGACGTGGCCAGGTATCCCCGGAACATGTCGGCCAGCGACATGCCCATCATGTGCAGCGCACCTGCGTTCCGGATCATGGGGCTCACCACGTCTCCGGATGGATCCAACGCGCGGACACTGCCGACCGTCACGGCTTCCTCGCCCGTGCCCAGCCAGGCCTTCGAGATCACTCCGGTGCGCACCCAACGCTTGAGACCGATGTCGTGGAGCCGCGTTCTCAGGAGATCACGATACAGGCTCAGGAGATCGTCCTGGGACAGGGCAGCCACGACCTCGTGACGGTCGTCGGTGACTTCCAGGCGCTCCTGGTAGTTCCGAACCAGTGCCGGATCGGGCGACCACGAGACGTACTCCGGGGGATCGAAGGCAGGATACCGTTTCATGCGGGGAAGGTAACAACGAACGATCGCGGGTGGCCAAGGGTGATCTCCCGCTGCCCCGTGCCCCGGTGCGGGGTCACGTAGTCGGTCTCCCGGAGGCACTCGGCCCTCGCAGGCGCCCCACCCCAGCGTACGAACAGGGCTCTGTCCTCCGTTGCCCCTTGTCGGCTCTGGGTCGACATTTCAAGGGACTCTCGCCTTCCTGCGCCCTCGACCCTCCGATCCCCTTCCGTGGACCAATCCCAACAACTGCCCGCAAGCGAATCCGACGAACGTCGTGTGCGTGCTCTGGTCGCCCTGCGTCTGTTGGAGGTGATTCGGGACCAGGACGTCCCGGGCGAGGTCCTCGAGGAAGAGGACCCCACGGTCACGATGCCGCGTCGCCTCGGCCTGAGTGACGTCGTCGAGCGTCAGATCCGTTCGTTCAAGGACGACGTCCGTCGCAGGGTCCGGCTGTCGGATGCCGAGGTGACCGATCTCTTCAGGCTGGTGATCCGCCGCCCGGACTCCGAGGAGATCTTCTACAAGGTCGGGAGGATGCTCGCTGCGGAGCGACCCCGGAGGTCCTGGCAGCGGATCATGCCGAGGTCAGTGGTCCTGGCGATGGCGCGTGGTCGCACGCGAAGGGGACTCAAGCGGCTCTTTGGTCGACCCATCGGTGGGTTCGGCAGGGGCAGCTTCGTCATCGAGGGAAGGGCCCTTCTCTTCATTCAGGCTGATCCGGGTGGCGATGCGTGCGCGTTCATGACGGGTTTCTGTGAGGCGGTCCTGGAGGAGGTGGCAGGTAGCAGGGCGCACGTGACCCATACGTTCTGCCAGGCGCGCCGCCACGACCAGTGTCGTTGGGAGGGGACCCTGGAAGCCCCGCTGGTAGATGCCCGCCGGCCCAAGGAGTCTGTCGAGACGAGTGACCCCCGCAGCGATGCCTTGCTCGGCGGCGGCCCGGCCGAATAGAGACCCCCCACAGCCGGGGGGGCATCGCCCCCGGTCCTCGCGCGGCGTTGCCCCTGGGGATCGCCTCTGCGAAAATCCAGTCCCACCGGCGCCGGTAGCGGCGTAGGGTGCGTCAACGAGGAGCATGATGGAGAACATCGCGATCGGGATTGTCATCGGACTCGCCGTCGGAGCTGCGCTCGGCTTTGCACTGGGAAGGTCGGGTGCACGCGCGGCCGGGTTGGAGCAGGGACTCCGTATGGCCGGCGAGCGCCTCCAGGCGGCCGCCGCGGCGCTCGCGCGCGGGCGCATGCCCGAGGGGGCAGCCCCGGGTAGTCCCGAAGAGGAGCTGCACCGCGCTCTCGAGGCCGGGTGGGCGCCCCGTGATGCGGAAAGGCAGTTGGCGCTCCGGGAAGCGCTTCAGCGCATGGGCCGGTTTCTGGACCAGGGTGTGCGCGCGCCGCTGGCCGGCGGCACCGCGGAGTCCGATCCAGCGGACTTGAGAGAACGCATGGATCGCGCGCTCGGAGCCCTTTCGGATCTGGACTTCTTCCTCAAGGACGTGCCCTCCGGCACCGAGCGGCAGAATATCGCAGCCATGGTCCAGCAGGTGTCGAGGGAGTTCGCACAGGATCAAAGCGTGTCCGTGCGTCTCAGCTTGGACGGGAAGCCGGTTCGCGCGAGCGTGAACAACGCCGCCTTCATGGACGCCATGTACCTGGTGCTCCACAACGCGGGGCGCTTCGGCGAAGGCACCACTGTCGATGTGACCGTCGTGGAGGAGGACGGGCGGGCGACCGTGAGAGTCCGCGACAGGGGTAAGGGCTTCAGTAAGGAAGCGTTTTCGAGGGCGTTCGACCCCTTCTACGCGACTTCGTCCGACGGGTTGGGCTTGGGTTTGCCGCACGCCCGGAAAGTCCTGGAAGGCATGGGTGGGCGGATCGAACTCAAGAACGCTCCCGATGGGGGCGCCGAGGTCGAGGTCTCCTTTCCTCTGGCCTAGGCTCCCGACTGCCCGACCGTCTTCTCGCTGGCGCCGACTGCAGCAACGCCTGCTGTGACGATCCCGATTCCAATCCAGCCCATCAGGTTCAACCCCTGAGATAGCAGGGCGGTCGCCAGGAGCGCTGCGACCACGGGCTCTGTCGCTGCCGCGATCGCCACACGGCTGGCTTCGATCCGCCTCAGAGCGTCGAAGAAGAGAAGGGAAGCGGCGGTGATCGTCAGAAGGGAGAAGGCGACCATCAGCCCCCATGCGTGCCACCCCTGGGGAGCACCGACATTCGATGAGAAGATGGGTAGCGTAGCGGTGAGCAGGACAGAGGCACCGATCGATCCGTAGACCACGGTAGGTACCGTTCCCCAACGCGGAGCGGCGTACCGTCCAAAGAGGGTGTAACCCGCGTAGCACAGGCCGGCCAGAACACCCCACAAGAGACTGCGCGTACCGAACGTCGCCTCGATCTCGTCGGCGCCCAGAACGGTCAGCCAAACGCCCACGACCACTCCCACGGAGAGGACCGCCCGCAACGCGGTAGGGCGTTCCCCCAGCAGCGGCATCGACGCGACGAGCACAAAGACCGGCGCCAGGTAGAGCAGAGCTACGGTCGTGGGCACCCCCGCGGCGTCGATCGACAGTTGGTATACCACCTGAAAGCCGGCGATGGGGATACCGCCGCCGATGAGGAGCACAAACAGGTCGCGTCCCCGGATCGCCAGCTCACTTCGGCGGAACGTGATGCCCCACAGGAGAAGGAAGAAGGTTCCGAGGAGCATGCGAAAGAGCGCCACGCTCGTTGGCGTGACCCCCAGCTCGAAGAGCCGGACAGCGAAGATCCCGGAAGACCCCCAGAGCGCTGCAGCCCCTACCGCCTCGAAAACGCCGATCCGGTCGCGAGCCACCCCGGTGTCGTGGGTCACCTGTATCCGTAGATCTGGTAGAGCAGCACGTACACGGTCAGTCCGGTCAGAGAGACGTAGAGCCAAACCGGATATGTCCATCTCGCGAGCCGGGCATGCTCTCGGAACCGCCTCTTCCAAACGAGAAAGACCAGCCGCAGCACGAGCGGCACGATTACGACCGCGAGGATCATGTGGGAGATGAGAATGCCCAGATACACGGCCCTGGCCGCGCCCTCGCCGGCGAACTGGTGCGTGCCCGTGAACGAAACCCGGGTCACATAGAAGACCAGGAACAGAGCTGATGCCGCCAAGGCTGTGACCATCGCCCGCCGGTGCAGATGCAGGCGCCTCTGTCGCACGAAGATGAAGCCCGCGATAAGGGAGGCCGCGCTCACGCCGTTGAGGCTGGCGTTCACGAGAGCCAGGGCGTCTCCGATGCCGGCGGTGTCCACGCTTGCGGCCTCCTGCTCAGGCAGTCGCGTCTGAGGTCACCGCAGCCTGGGCAGGAAGCCACCCGAGGGTGGTCACATGGACCAGGGCGGCGAGCAGACTCGCCGCGACGAGAGTGTGAAGTGACACGGGAACGACGGCCAGCGAAGTGAGGACGGACACGAAGCCCAGAGCCACCTGCAGCAGGGTGAGAACGGCTGCCCACGAGGTCCAGGCTCGCACTGCTCTGGGTGCGTGGACCTTCATGGACCAGGTGGCGAGGCCCACCACTGCAATCGCCGCGAGGACACCGATGACCCGGTGAAGGAAGTGAATGGTGATCAGGCCGTTGTCCAAGGGCGGCACAAGGGCTCCGAGGCAAAGAGGGGCGTCCGGGCACGCCAATCCGGCGTCCATGTGCCGAACCAGTCCCCCCAGGATGCACTGAACGAAGACGAGCACGGCGGCTGCGCCGCCAGCCCTGCGCACGCCCAAGGCGATTTCCGGCGCGAGGGCTTCGGAGGCGTTGGACCAACTCACCCAGGAAGCCAGGGCCGTGGCGAGGCTGAGGAAGAGCAGCGCAAGCCCGAGATGGGACGTCGAGACCAGGTCCGGCAGCTGCATGAGGACGGTCATGCCACCAAAGATGGACTGCACCACCAACAGGATCAGGCCGGCCACGCAGGCCTTGAAGAGCCAAGGTCTATCGGAGGCCTCTTTGCGGACGAGCCACGTGGCCAGACCCCACATGAGGAGGAGGCCACCGGCCACGAGCCGATGGAGATGCTCCCAGAAGACTCCCCCGGACATCTCCGGGACCATCGACCCGAAGCAGGTCGGCCAATCGGGGCAGGCCAGGCTCGATTCGGTGGCATGAACGACGCTGCCTAGAAACAGCAGGATCAACGTCCATACGACGGTAACCGGGAAAGCACGGTGATGGAGTTGGCTCATCGTGGACTCGATCGCGAGATCGGCATTTCAGAGTTGGTAGGGCCCCCGGTATCTTACCCCGGCCGAGGGCGATCGCCCATAGGCCAACCGCCCCGTTACCCTCTGCGACTCGACATGGCGAAAGAAAGACTGAGCCCGGCAGGGACCTTCAGGATCATGGAGCGTCTGAGGCCGAGACTCAGGCCCCACCGGGGAAAGCTCGTGGTTGCCGGTGTCCTGATCCTCTTCAGCACAGGGGTGGGGCTGGCATTTCCGCTGGTGGTTCGCGAACTCCTCGATGCGGCATTTCTGGAGAGTGATCAGCGGCTGCTCAACCAGATCGCTCTTGGTCTTCTTGCCTTGTTCGCCGTTCAGGCGGTCGTGAACTTCGCCCAGAGCTATCTGACGGCGGCCATGTCCGAGCGCGTCGTGGCAGACCTCAGAAAGGACGTGTTCGACGGCTTGGTCCTCCAGTCGCCCGGCTTCTTCGTCACCCGGCGAGTGGGGGAGCTGACCAGCCGCATCGCCTCGGACGTGTCGCTGATCCAGAACGTGCTTCGCTTCGGTGTTCCCGAGCTGGCGAGGCAGGGGCTGTTTCTGATCGGTGCCCTCGCGCTCGTGACGGCTACCAACCCCAGACTGACGCTCGTCACACTTACGGCCATCCCCGTTGCTGCCGCGGTTGGCTGGTTCCTGGGACGCCGCGTGCGCGTGATGAGCACGGTGATCCAGGACCGGCTCGCGCAGGCGATGTCCCGGGCGGAGGAGGTCTTCACCCAGATCCGCACCGTGCAGTCCTTCACGAGGGAGGCCTGGGAGTCGGCCCGCTTCGCCGAGGAGGTCGACGCGACGAGAGACGAGGGCCTACGGCGCGCGGTGGCCAGAGCCGCGCTCATCGGTGCGGTCACGTTCACCGCGTTTGGAGCCATCGTGGTGGTGTTGTGGGAGGGCGGGAGACTGGTGTTGGCTGGGCAGCTCAGCCCAGGCACGCTGGTGGCCTTCCTGCTCTACGCGGTCACGATCGCCGGGGCGATCACATCGCTGGCCGGGTTCTATTCGAATCTCCAGGAGGCCGCCGGTGCGGCTCGCCGAATCTTCGAGCTTCTGGAGCACGAGCCCGAACTGACCGACCCACCGGAGCCGCGATCCCTTCCCAAGCCTGTCCGCGGGGTCGTGCGGTACGAGGGCGTCCACTTCCGCTACGGGCCGGACATGCCCTGGATCCTCCGCGGTGTGGACCTGGGTCTCGCAGAGGGGGAGACCGTTGCGTTGGTCGGAAGGTCGGGAGCCGGCAAGAGCACGATGGCCTCCCTGCTTCCGCGCTTCTTCGACGTGGGGGAGGGCAGGGTCACGGTGGATGGAGAAGACGTGCGCGATGTGTCTCTCGCGGACCTCCGCGGAGCGATAGGGATCGTCCCGCAGGAGCCGATGCTGTTTGCGGGTACGGTTCGGGACAACCTCATGTACGGGAACGCGAGGGCGACCGAGGCCGAGCTGTTCGAGGCGACCGAGGCGGCGCACGCCGACATGTTCATCCGCGACCTCCCCGACGGCTACGATCAGGTCGTAGGTGAGCGGGGGGTCACGTTGAGCGCCGGGCAGCGCCAGAGGATCGCTGTTGCACGCGTCATGCTCGAGCGTCCTGGGATTCTCATTCTCGACGAGGCGTCCAGCAGTCTCGATTCCGAGTCGGAGCGACTTGTACAGGACGCGCTCGAGCGCCTGATGGCGGGGCGGACCACGCTCGTCATCGCCCATCGACTCTCGACCGTCGTCCGCGCAGACACGATTGTCGTTCTGGATGGCGGGGTCATCGTCGACCGGGGCACTCACTCCGAGTTGATCGACCGCAGCGCCGTCTACCAGAGGCTCTATCAGACCCGGTTCGAGAACGGGTCGGCCCACGCCGGCAGTCCAAGGGTGGAGGCTTCCTGAAGGAGGCGGACCGAACCGAGGATCTTCGGGGCCCCTAGACGTCCTCGCTCAGGAACGCGGTGATCTCATCCAGGCGCGCCGTGGCGTCGGCCTCACCGATGTCGATGAGCGCCCCGAGGTAGTCCGGCTGGAACAGGATGAGGCTGAGGAAGTCCGGGCTTCGGGTCTCCTTGGTCCCCATCGAGCGAGCCAGGTATCGGAAGGCCTTCGGCAGGCGCGGCTCGTAGTCGTTGGCGAGCCGCCCAAGATCCACCGACGGTCGCAGCGTGAGGAGCTTCACCGGCTCCACGCCACATCGCTTGTCTTCCGGAAGTTGTGCGGAAAGTCTGTTCAAGAGCTCCAGGCGAGCGGCATCGGCGTCCAGCAGGTCCAGGAACACGGAGTTCAGGAGGACGCCCATGACCTGAGCGGGTGGTGGGTAGCCGTGAATGACCGGCTCCGAAGCTTCGGCCACGGTGCGCTCATATCGCGTCGAGATGGCGATGATTCTCCGGGCGCCCAGATGCAGGGCTGGACCCAGGGGGGCGGTGAGCCGGATGCCTCCGTCGCCGTACCAACCGTCCTTGAGCTGGACGGCCGGAAAGAAGAGGGGGAGGGCGGCCGACGCCATCACGTGTTCTACGGTGAGCGTCGTGCGACGGGCGCTTCTCTCCGGACGATCCCAGCCCTGGACGTCCGGCTGACCCTGGATCCATGTCACGGACCGGCCCGTCGAGTAGCTGGACGTGCTCAGGGCCACCGCGCGCAGACGGTCGTGGTCGAGATTGTAGTTGATGCCCGTGAGTTCGCCGTCTACCGCGTGGAGCACCTCGGCCAGGTACCCCCGTAACGGCTCCGTATCCACGAACCCGCGCACCCTGGGCATGCGGCCGACCCCTCCCGCGAGGAGCTGCCTGCCCCACATGAGGACACTCTTCGCGAGCGCTCGCCCCTCCACTCGGAAGACGTCTTCGACCGTAATCCTGCTCCAAAGTGCGGTCAGCTCGTCGACCGCCTGCAGGAAGGTGCCGTGATGGGACGCCAGCAGCGCCGCATTGATGGCGCCTGCCGAAACCCCGGTCAGGTAGGGGACCTGGAGCTCCGGGTATCGGCGGGCGAGACAGCGAAGGAAGCCTACCTGGTAGGCAGCGCGCGCACCGCCGCCACCCATGACCAGCCCCAGGTCTCCCGGACCCGGAGCTCGATCAGCCTGGTCCGACTCCTCGAGCGGCCCGAGTGGGGGAACGGCATTCATGCGGAGGTGGGGTTGGTCGTGGGCCGAAGGGTCAGCCGAGGAGGGGTTTACCCAAGGCGGCGATGCCCACCCACACCAGCCCGAGAGCTACCACGGCCGACACCAGGTGCGGAGCGTACGTCCTCTCCTCGGGCGGCCGCTTCCGCATCACGGAGGAAACCACGTGGAGCGTGACGATCCCAAAGATCATCGTGGCGATGTGCGGCCCAAGTCCGGCATATCGGATCCGGCTGCTGAAGGTCACCGCCACACCGAGGAAGGACGTGAAGTCCAGGCTGAGCATGAGGATGATCGACAGCGCCCGGATGGCAGGGTCGTAGGGGCGCTTGGTGGCCATGCCATATATGGCGTAGCCGATGGTCGCAACGGCGGCCAAGACGAACAGATATCGGAAACTGGAGTGGAGGAAGAACATTCCTTGCCCTCACGTATCATTGTCAGGTTCGCCCGGGACTCGAGTCCGGCCGTGAGCCGCCCTGTTCCCGGCGGCCGCTGGTACCCCGGCGCTACAACAGTGTGCCTCGTGGGCGCACACCTTCCCGCAGGCACCTGCCGTCCTCGAATCGGGCCTCAGCGCTCGAACCAGTCGAACGCCTGGTCGGTGAGAGGACCCGAGGTCTCCCCACGATTAGGTCCACCGGAGACAGGAATCCGGGAGAGCTAGCTCATCGGCCGAGTTCCCTACGCGCCGCGTTGAATGCCCTTCGCGCGTCGGAGACTGCGTCGCGCATTGCCTGCGTCGGCGGGTAGAGCGAACCGGACCGCACCCCGCTTCCGTTCAGGGAACCGTATACCTGCTGGACCCTTCTGGCTGCCGTCCGCATCAGCGCCTGCGGGGAACCGGCCTCACCAGAGAAGCGACCGAAGCCCCCTCCCACGGACACGCCGGCGTCGACCATGGCCTGCCGCATCTCGGCGCTCTCGCCTGGTACTCTGCCAGCGAGATCGGCATCGCCGGGTCGCCCTCTACCTCGACCGTAGTCGAGGCGGAGGCTCCTCCTGCCTCTACGGTGAGGGTGTAGGTACCAGGGGACACCCAGGGTCCGCGTTCGCCTATGGGCCTTGCGAGCCGCTCGTCCTCGAAGCGGCGCCACACGTCCCGCACGCCCGGCAAGGCATGG
>JBDHIL010000006.1:0-152321 GCA_039587465.1 Gemmatimonadota bacterium
TCATCTCCTCAGGCGAGTGGCCGAAGAGCTGGTCCACGACCACGAGCCGCTCGGGCTCCGGGAACGAGGGGTCAGCCAAGACCGCCTCCTCGAGCACACTGAAGAGCGCCGTGCTGGCCCCGATGGACGTCGCCAACATGAGGATCGCCGCCAGGGCGAATCCAGGACTACGGGTCAGCGTCCTTACGGCAAAGCGAATATCCTGCACGATCGATTCCATCCTCCACCCCTCCTTCCATTCCCATATCCCATGAATCGTCAGTCCGGCGAGAAAGACCACCGCCGGCATCACTCCCGCATGGCCGGTGCGAAGCTGCCAGAGCTCGGCTTCCCACTCTTCGAGGCATTCCTGCCGACGCCCGGAGGGGACCATCCATGCGATGGCCCGCAGAACACGACGGCACCACCGCGTCGTGCCGTCCGTGGCCCATTGGTGGCCGCGGCGCCCGCGTGGAGTCCGATCCCTCATGCGCCGTGCGCCTCACCCACAGGCTTCCCCACCATCCCGGACACGCCACCGGCGAGCCTGTGCCGCGCCGCCGTGAGCTCCTCTGCTCCCTTCGCGGTGAGGGTGTAGTACCGACGTCTCGGCCGACGCCCGGCCTCAGCGACCTCGGCGTCCTCCCACTCACCCGTCACGAGGCCACGCGCCTCCAGGCGGCGCAGCGTCGTGTACACGGTTCCGGCAAGGAGCCCAGTACGGTCGATGATGTCGAGTCCGTAGCACCGCCGCCCGTCTAGCGTGGCCAGGATCGCAATCGACGTGACCCCCATGAATCGCCCCATGCGACGCACCCTCCCGAACCGCGCGAGTACACTATGAAGAAGTGTATAGTAGATAACAGTTGTAGCGACGGGGCTCAAGCCCAGGTTGGCGTGATCGTATCACCCATACAACGGAGGGGGTGGGTATGTGCAGCGGTGATCAGCGTTGTGCGTTGTCTCCGTTTGTGTCACCGGAGCGTGGCACATAGCTCAACTGGTGGCGTCCGAGGTAGGTTGACTGCCCCGTCCGGGGGAGTCTCATCGACGTGCCGGGGCCCTCACCGCTTGAATAGAAGCACGTCACTCCCTTCCACATGCCCGCCACGACTCTCGAAATAGCGGAGCAACTCCACGCTGACCGGCTCCGTCGGTGTCTCCGCGTTGAACGATAGATAGATCCTGCCGCCGCTATTGAGGCGAGCCTCCATATCGTTCAGGAAGTGCTCCCACTCCTCAATGTGCCACAGCCCGGGCTGCTTGTGATCGTTGAAGCAGATCATGAAGGCCGTAACCAGATCGAAGGGCCCTTCAATATCGAGAGGCTCGAACTTCTGGACCCGGCGAATATGCCGCTTCACTCCCAGCAGGGCGATGACCTGATTGTAGAGGGGCTCAGCATCCAAATCGACGCCGGCAGCATCGTGGCCAAATCGGCTGCATAGATGGGGGAAATAGCCGCAGCCTGTTCCGATGTCGAGCACACGCAGACCCCGCTTCCGATGCAGGTTCAGTCGAATGGCCCGAGCAAGATTCTCGAGAGTCCAGACCCGAAGGTTCAGGTACTTCGATACATCCGACGTGTTCTCCGGATTTCCCGTGTAGTGCTTGTCGACAAGCGGACGCAGCAGTCTTTCAAGGTGTCGTCGTGTCCTCGGATATTGACGATACACCGACACGCAATGCGCGACCCCGTCCCGTCGCGCCTGCAGCACGATGAAGCTGAGATGGTCTTTCAAGGTCTGATACATGTCGCTCCGAAATACAGCGAGTCCGACCGTGGCATCAGGTGGCCAACTTGGAAGACATGAAGCCTTTGGCTCGTTCGACACCGGCCACTGGGCCGTAGCACCTGGTCAGGGCGTTGTGACACCACGCCCAATGAAGGCCGATCCGCCCTATGGCGAAGCGGTAGGCGTTTCAACGGCCCCGTGCTCCTAGGGCGCACGGTAGATGGGGGCACGTGTGGTGGCAAGGGGTAGCTGGGGGCTCGCGCGGGGTGGCCTGATGGCAGTGCGCTGGCGCCGCGAGCGGTGTGTGATTCTAACAGCCGCCGGGCGCTGCTCCCGGGACCGGGGTGGCCTGCCGCCGGCTCCGGAGACCAGAAGGCCAGCCGACTGGGCCCTCAGAATGCCCAGGCTGCTTCGACCGCAGCCGGCTTGAGGTCTAACATAGGTTTAGGTTGTGGTACCGCATCGTGGGGCACGTCGTTAGAGAGCCTTGTACCGTCTAACGGAGGGGGTGGGATGGGCGGTGCTGCGCTCCGCCGCCTCGCGGTCCGTCCCTCAGGTCCGCTCCGCGGCCGACCCCGAAGGCCGCTCGGCTCAAACCCACCTGGCGCGTTTTCTTGAAACGCGCGTGGGTTCGAACGCGAGGGTCGAGTGACCTTCCAGGTCGACCCGAGCACTGAGTTCTGGCAACGGAGGGGGTGGGATTCGAACCCACGAGTCCTTTCGGACGCCGGTTTTCAAGACCGGTGCATTGAACCGCTCTGCCACCCCTCCAACAAGCGTCCGACTCACCCAGTGCGTCCGCCGCCATCCGAGGAGTGCACGGAGGCCGGGAGAGTCGCCGCCGAAGAATAGGCACGGGCGGGGGTGAGTCCAACCCCCCGCTGTCGAGCCACGTCTCCCCTTCCCTGGCCTACTATCTGGGCAGGTAGCGCTTGGGAAACTTGGCGACCACGGTGTAGATCGGATCGACGATGTTGGCGACCGTAGCCTCGCCCAACTGCCCGACGAGCATGTAAGCGTCCCATCGACCGAATCCGTACTCCTCTTCGAGCCACTCGACCAATTCGACGTGAGCCAGACGGAAGGCGTCGATCAGGGGCCGCGCGCTCCCCGCCACCATGATGAAGTCCTCATCCTCCAGACGCGGCCAGGCAATAGGACTCCCTTTCATCACGTCGATACGCAGAGTGACGTCCATGGAGGTCTCGAGCCCGGTACCGTTCACCTCGCCGTGGCCCTGGGCAGCATGGCCGTCGCCGAAGTAGAAGTATGCGCCGTCATTGAACACGGGCAGATAGACGGTCGTGCCTTCCCTGACCTCCGGCGCGTCCATATTCCCGCCAAAGTCGCCCGGCCAGAGGCCCGAGAACGCCTCTCCGCCGGCGGGGGCCACCGCAACACGCCCCAGCATGGGCTTCAGGTCGATCGTGATCTGGCCCATGCGGCTGTCCGGAAGCGTCGCCGTGCCTGTCATGGCTTCGGTGTCCAGCGCCCACTCGTATCGCCGACTCTCGATCGGATCATTCAGCAGGCGCAGTCTGGAATCGGAAGCCAAGCCTCCGAAGTCCGCATAGAGTTGGGCGCCGGCGAGGTGATGGTTCGGCCTCACCTCGAGGACCTCCACCACCAAGATGTCACCAACCGCGGCGCCCTCGACGTAGAAGGGGCCGACCTCACCGGGAAACGCCCCCCCTCCCTCGTCGTAGTATGCCCCGTGGTTGGTCCTCGAAATCAGCACCGTGCCTGGCATGATCGTGGCGACGGGCTCACGCACGGCGAAGGTGGGATACCCCACGGTCGGCGTGAAGCGCAGCGTATCCTGCGCGGCTGCCGGGGTCGTCGTCAGCAGCAACAAACCGAACAGCAATGAGTGTCTCATGGGGGCCTCTCGCGGGCTCTTCTGGTGGCCGGGGGACGGCTCGGACCGCCGGCCCTCGTTCCGAACCTGCGTGACAGCCACGGCCAGCGAAAGTGACGGCGCCGGGTCCGGTAGGCAGGATCTCGTGGCGTCGTCGCGGGTTCAAGGGAGCCATGACCGACGTCCATCCCGAAACGCCTGCAACTTCGCCGCCTGATGGCGAGGAACGGCCCCGCTGGCGAACGACGCTCATGTGGCTCGAGCGCTTGGTTACCTTCGGCCTCTTGGTCTTCGTGGCTGTTCGGCTGGGACCGCAGCTCGGCGCCCTTCTGGGCGTGGGGCCCAACCTCGGCGAAGCACCGGCTTACACCGTCGTGACGCTGGACGGGGACACCCTGCGTTCGGAAGACCTGGCCGGAAGGGTCGTCGTCCTGAACTTCTGGGCTACTTGGTGTGCCCCCTGCAGGCTGGAAATGCCCACTCTGCAGGCGCTCTACGAGAGGTCGGATAGCGCTGAGGTCGTGGTGCTGGGCCTCTCCACCGACGTCGGCAGTACCGACCCGATTCGGGAATTCCTCGACGAGCGCGACATCACCTACCCCGTGGGAAGGGCCACGCAGGCGCACCGAACGGCGTTCGGGGGCATCGCCGGCATCCCGACGACCTTCATCATCGGGCCGGACGGCGTCATCGAGCACCGGGTGGTGGGATACTTCACCCCGCCAGCCCTGTCCGCGTCGGTCAAGCGGCTCATTCCGCCGGGCGCCTGACCTCAGCTGCCGCAGCATCCGGACTCGGACACGCCAGCAGGTGGACAGCGGGAGGCCCCCGGCCTAGTGGCGGAACAGTCTCCGCGCCGTGAACACCATGGCGATCCCGTGCTCGTTCGCGGCGTCGATGACCTCATCGTCGCGGATCGAGCCCCCGGGCTGAATGATCGCCTTGACCCCCGCCTCAGCGGCCGCGTCGACCCCGTCACGGAACGGGAAGAACGCGTCGGAAGCCAACACGGCGCCGTTGAGGTCCAGATTCTGGTCTGCGGCCTTACGCACCGCGATCCTCGACGAATCCACTCTGCTCATCTGCCCGGCCCCGATCCCAAGGGTGGCGCCGCCCCCGGCCAGGAGAATCGCGTTGGACTTCACACCGTAGACAGCAGCCCAGGCGAACCCGAGGTCGTCCAACTCCTCCGCGGTCGGCTGGCGGCTCGTCACGACCTTCCAGTCGGCATCGAACACGCCGTAGAAGGGCGGCACGGCCGGGGTCTGGGCCAACATCCCTCCGAAGACACTTCGCAGCGCCCTCGGAGCAGGAAGGCGCCCGTGGGCAGCCATGAACCGCGCGACGCCCCGCTCCTCTTCCGACGCGGCCGCCCACCATCCCTCATCTGGCTCGAAGGGAAGCGCGCTGCCGAGCGACGGGAACGTCATGAGCCGTATGTTCTTCTTTGCGGTGAGGATGGCCATGGCCTCGTCCGAGAAACCGGGGGCCACCACGCACTCCACGAAGAGCTTCGACATGAGTTCGGCCGTTTCCGCTCCCACGGTCCGGTTCACGGCGATGACCGATCCGAATGCGCTGACGGGATCACACGCCAGCGCCCTCTCGTACGCCTCGGCCAAGGAGTCACCAACGGCCAGTCCACAAGGCGTGGTGTGCTTGACGATGCACACCGCGGGACGATGCGAAAACGCGAACGGAGACAGGCAAAGCAGGGAACCGTCCAGATCCAGTATATTGTTATAGGACAGATCTTTACCATGCTTTTGTTCAAGTGCTGCTAGACCATCTTTGGCGCCGTATCCGTAGAACGCCGCCTCCTGGTCCGGGTTCTCGCCGTACCGCAGCACCTGGATCTTGCTGAGAGCGAGGGTGAGTTCGTCCGACATGATCTCGCTCGCCCCACCCTCACCTTCCAGGTACGCGGCGACGGCCTCGTCGTAGCCGCTCACGTGACGGAACACCTTGGCAGCCAATGATCTTCGGAGCACCGCCTCGTCGCCCATTCCATCGAGGGCAGACACGACCCCCTCGTAGTCCGCCGGGTCCACGACAACCCACACGTCCCGGTGGTTCTTCGCGGCGGACCGGATCATCGTCGGACCCCCGATGTCCACCTTCTCCATGGCCTCACCGACCTCCACCCCCCCCCGTGCGATCGTCTCGCGGAACGGGTAGAGGTTGACCGCCACCAGATCGATTGGGCCGTAGCCCTGCTCTTCGAGCGCAGCGAGGTCATCGGCTCGGTCGCGTCGAGCCAGTAGGCCTGCGTGAATCGCTGGATGCAGAGTCTTGACCCTGCCCCCCATCATCTCCGGATGGCCGGTCACGTCAGCCACGTCGCGCACCTCGACGCCCGCTTCGCGAAGAGCACGGGCGGTCCCACCGGTCGAAAGCAGCTCCCAGCCCCTGTCCACGAGGGCTTTGCCGAGGTCCACGATACCGGTCTTGTCAGAAACGCTGAGGAGGGCCCGCTTCATCGATTTCTACCTTTCGAGTTTCGGTATAGTGCGTTGGGTGTGGCCCGGTCGACCGAAACCCGGCCGGCTTCAGCCCCTTGGGCTCACGTAGATCCAGCATCCTTCAAACCGTTTCGTGACGCGTCGTCCACCAGGGCGAACGCGCCCCCGGGCCGAGCCAGGGGACCTGGCTGCTCTCCCGCCGACAGCGCGCGGCACAGGTGGTCTGCAGCCAGCGGGTAGAGCTGGTGCTCGACCTCGAGAACCCGCGCTGCCAGTGCTTCGGGAGTATCTCCCGGCAGGACGGGCACCGGCCACTGCGCCAGAATCGCCCCGCGGTCGTATTCCTCGTCCACGAAATGGACCGTAGGCCCGGTGACTCGGGTCCCGGATGCCAAAACGGCCCGGTGGACGTGCATGCCGTACATCCCGTGCCCTCCGAAGGAAGGCAGCAGCGCCGGATGGATGTTGATCATGCGCCCCGGATAGGCGGCGACTACGGGTCCCGGCACGAGCTTGAGATAGCCCGCCAGGAAGATCACTCCGATGCCATGAACGCGCAGAGCCGCCAGGGTCTCGTCCGCGATCTCGCTCGGCGAGCGGTCCCGGGTAGGAATCAGGGCGGTCGCCACTCCGCGGTCGGCTGCTCTGTCGAGGGCACCGGCGCCTGCCCGATCGCTGACGACCAGGGCCACCCGCCACCGAGGTTCGGTCGGATCATGATCGAGGAGGGCCTGCAGGTTCGTGCCTCCACCGGAGGCGAAGACAGCCGCACTCAGCGGCCCAGGCTCAGCGCCGGATCCCGGGACCGACCGGGTCACGCGGAGATTCCTCCATCCCGCCCCATCAGGAACGGATTGCTGGCTCGCTCGCTCCCTACGGTCGTCTCGGGCCCGTGACCCGTGTAGAGAACCATGTCGTCGGGAAGGGTCAGTATCTGCTGTTCGATCGAAGCCATCAGGGTCCGGAAATCGCCCCCAGGCAGGTCGGTGCGACCGATGCTCCCGCGGAAGATGACGTCTCCCACGATCGCCAGGCCCTCGTCCTCCGCCACCAGGATCACATGGCCGGGAGCGTGGCCTGGCGCAAAGCGCACATCGAAGCTGCAGGATCCGAAGCGGAAGGCCTCGCCGGGAACGAAGAAATGATCCGGCGGAGGCTGGGGGGCTACGCGCAAGCCGAAGGCGGCCGCCTGCTGCTGGATTCCGTCGTACCAGACGCGGTCTGCCGGGTGGAGCCATATGGGAAGCTCGGGGTTCAGCGCCCGGATGACGTGCACTCCCTCGATGTGGTCGAGGTGCGCGTGCGTCAGCAGAATGGCCCTCAGGTCGATCCCATCGCCGGTGACAGCTTCGGCGATCTTGTCCGCACACGCGCCCGGATCAATCACCACGGCGGCGCCGGAGTCCCTGCAAACGACTAGATACCCGTTCTCCGCGAAGTCCCCACCGGTGAAGGCGCGGACATCCATCAGACGCCTCGGAATTGAGCGGTACGCTGGGTCCCCACGGCGATCGAAGGCCCTGCGAAGTACGGCATGGAAGGAGCGATCCCCTGGCGAACGCCAGATGGGTGGTTCAAGTCGTGAACGAACTGCCGCAGCCACAACCTCCGGAGGCGTTGGGGTTCCGGAACGAGAATCCCTGCCCCATGAAGCTCGTGACGTAGTCGATCTCGACACCGCTGAGGTACTGGGCGCTGAACGGATCGACGAACACCTTCACGCCGGAGACGTCGAGGACCTCGTCGTCGCCCTCCGGACCGTCCTCGACGTTGAGTCCGTATTGAAAGCCGGAACAGCCGCCGGGCAGAACCGCGACGCGCAGGCCGGCGGCGCCCTCGACCCCATGTTCCTCGATGAAGCCGAGAACCTTCTCTACTGCCGTGGACGTAAACGTAAGCATAATTGGTGCATCCTCAGACGGTCGAAGGAAGGCAAAAGCTACCCGAGCCCGTTTTTGGGGTCAACGGACAGGGATCCGGTAGCGACGATCAAGTCCGCAGCAGCGGACAGGTCCGCGACCACTTCCACGCCGGCAGGCACACCGTCTTCGTGCTCCCGGCCGTATCCGGTCCGGACCAGGACGCCCCTCCCACCCAGCGCTGCCGCCGGCAGGACATCGGTCACCTTGTCGCCCACGTACCAGCAGGCCGCCAGATCCAATCCCAGATCCCGGGCTGCCGCCTCGTAGAGTCCCAGAGCCGGCTTCCGGCAATCGCAGGGGCCCGAATGCTCGGGGTGATGCGCACAGTAGTAGGTGCGGTCGAGCGCCAACCCGGACCCGCTCAGGACCTCGTCCAGCCGGGCAGCCACCGCATGATAGTCCTCTTCGGAGTAGAGGCCTCGGGCAATCCCGGATTGGTTCGTCACCACCACGAGCGCATGGCCGGCATCGCGAAGGCGATGAAGCGCCTCAACCGTACCGGGAATCAGCCTCAGCCCATCAGGGTCCGCCAGGTAGTCGGCATCCTCGATGACCGTGCCGTCCCGGTCCAGGAACGCGGCAGTGCGGACGTTCGTCATGCGAGCGCCGAACGGGCCGCTGCGACCAGGCTCACGACATCGGACTCCTCGCTCGGGTCGATGGTCCTGAGATCCAGGTGGACCCGCTCGTCCACGATCCGGCCCACGACTGCGGGCGTTCCGCTTCTGAGCGCCGCAGCGAGGGGCTCCGCCCCCTGGTCCCCGCCGAGGGCGACCGCCCAGGAAGGCAGCACCACCCCGGGATAGGTACCCCCACCGACTTTGCTCTCGGCCGCCACGGCTTCCGCGGCCACGCCCACCGACGTCAACAGCTGCACGCACTTCCGAGCCCGTCGCTCGAGTTCATGCACAGACAGGGAAAGGGCCCGCAGCGTCGGGATCTCATGACGGGCCTGCTCCGGGTCCCTGTACAGCCTGAGCGTGGCTTCGAGCCCGGCCAGGGTCACCTTGTCCACGCGCAGTGCGCGGCACATGGGATTTCGTCGCATCGCCGCGATCAGTTCGGAAGAGCCCAGGAGAACGCCGGCTTGGGGGGCGCCCATCAGCTTGTCCCCGGAGATGACGACCACGTCGGCACCAGCCTGAAGCGCGGTCTGGGCGCGAGGCTCCGGCGGCAAGCCGATCGAAGCCGGATCGACGAGAAGCCCTGAGCCGAGATCGTAGATCAGGGGGACCCCGGCCGAGTCGGCCACCCCGGCGAGCTCACCGATCTCCGTCTCCTCGGTGAACCCGGTCATTCGGAAGTTGGACCGATGCACCTTGAGCAGAGCGCCCACGTCTCCCGTGGCGAGGCTCTTGACGTAGTCGGCGGCCCGAGTGCGGTTGGTGCTTCCGACCTCGACCAGAACGACCTCCGAGCGCTCGAGGATCTCCGGGATACGGAAGCCTCCTCCGATCTCGACCAGTTCACCGCGAGAGACCGCCACCCCACGGCCACGGGCCAGAGTATTCAGAGCGAGCATCAGAGCCGCAGCGTTGTTGTTCACCACCAGGGCGTCCTCGGCGCCGGTCAGCTCCGTGAACAGTCCCACACAATGGTCATAGCGGGAGCCGCGGCTTCCCTTGGCGAGATCGAACTCCAGGTTCGAGTAACCCTGAGCCGCCTCCGCCATCGCCTGCGCTGCCGCGTCCGCGAGAGGCGCACGGCCGAGATTGGTGTGCAGCACGACGCCCGTGGCGTTGATCACCCGGCGCAGCGAGGGCACATCTCCCTCGATCAGTGATTCCTGTGCCAGACGAGCGTAGAGTGCGGGGTCCGACGCATCTTCGGGTGCAGATCCTTCGGCGATCGCCGCCCTCACCCGCTCCACGGCGCTCCGCACGCCGACCAGGACTCTCGTGCGGGGGTACGACCTCAGCAGCCCCTCGAGCGCTGGGGATTCCAGAAGCGCATCCACGGGCGGAATCGAGCGGCGGGGATCCGTCATCGGGGCAGCCGTTCCCGCAGCACGCGCGGGAGTCGGAGTGCCACGGCCCCTGTATCCGGGGGCACGCCCAAGGTATCAGGGACAGTCATGGAATCGGGGTCCACGGTGACGGTGTCTGCAATCACCTCCAGGAGGAGGTCGGCCCGGCCTCCGCCCTCGGGGACGTCGTTGATGTTGACCACCCCGGTGAGCGTCAACTCGTAGGTCCAGCCCCGGACCAATCCCTCTTCCAGCAGCAGCACGATGCGACGCACAGGCGGATCCGACCCGTCCGGCCTGGGGCGCGCATCCCTGCCGCCTGCGGTACCGCTCAGGGTGGGTGGGGGGCTACGCGACGGGACCTCCTCCGGGCCTCCGGGCACGGCTAGGACGGCAGTGGCAGAATCGGGCACCGCGGCTCCCGTCGAGTCCGGCGCGGCTAGGGTGTCCCTCTCCTGCGTCTCCAACGCGGCAGCCTCGGCTGCCTGTGCTGCCTCTGTATCCCGCACCAAGGCATCGAGAGAGTCCAGCCGAACCAGCGAATCGGTCACGTCCTCGACCCAGGCCGCGTACCCGGACTCCAGCAGGATCTGCCTCACCGCCGGTACGGCACCAGAGTCGCTGGCAAGGCTGGCCTCCACGGCGTCGATGGGTGCCGCGGGATCGAGATAGTCGTCGAGCTCGACCACGACCGTCACGGAGTCCAGGATCTCGGCACTGGTGAGGCGAGCCGCGGTGGTGTCCCGGACCAGCGTGGGGATCGCCAGGAAGACCGTGTCCGAAGGGCTCTCCACGATGGTCCTCTGCGTGCCGAGCGTTTCCATGGGATCGACGACCCCGTCGGCGTTCCTGTCTTGGAAGGCGACGAGCGTGTACGTGCCGCGCGGTAGGTAACGAAGCGCATACACACCGCCGGTGTCGGTCTTCGCCAGAAATACGCTGGAGTCCGCAGACTCGGTGATGGCCCGAACCTCGGCAGGCTCCACTCCGTCGCCGCTGATCCGATCCCAGACGAGCCCTGCCACCACCGTCGGGGAGAAGCTCGCACCCGTCGAGAAGACCAGTTCGAACGGGTCACGCAGCTGGTTGCCGAACATGTCGCGCACCGCGGGCAGGAGCGTCACCCGGTAGACCTTGTCGGCTCGAAAGCCCCCTTCCACATCCACCGTCACAGAGCCCCGTCCGAGACTCACCTGCAACTCTCCCGTCACCGGCGACACGATGACGATGTCGTCCAGCGGTCCCTCGACCCTTTCGCTGATCCGCTCATCGAAATGGAAGCGGACAGGGCCGCCGAAGTCTTGGACCAACGCGAAGGTGTCCGGTTCCGTTCTCACGACGACCGGCGGACGCCTGTCCTCGGGTCCGCCGGGAGGTGCGCCCTGGCGGGCACACGCGCCGACCAACGACACCGAAAACGCGGCGGCCAGCGCGAGCGCCGACCGGACGATTCCCGTTCCATTCCCGCTGACAGGGTTCAGGACTCCACCCCCTCCAGTTCCGAGAGCTTCCCATGAAGCTTCGACACCTGACTCTGCATCGAGGCGGCCTTCTCACGCTCTCGAGCCACAACCTCCTCGGGAGCGCGTGCGACGAAGTTCTCGTTCGAGAGCTTCTTCTCGACCCCCGCGAGCTGACCCCTGATGCGGTCGATCTCACCCCGCAGTCTCTCGCGCTCCCGCTCGAGGTCGATGACGCCTTCGAGCGGCAGGAAGATCTCGCCGCCGTTCTTCATCACCGCGTGCGCACCGATGCCATGGTGCGACCCGTCCACCGAAACAGAAGAGACCCGTGCCAGTCGCTCCAGGGCCGCTCCCTGCTCGGTCACGGTCTGCGCGAAACCCTCCGGAGCGGCCGTGAGATGGATGTCCACCCGCTGGCCTTCTCCGATGCCGTACTCCTTCCGAAGGCGCCGGATCTCGATGATGAACTCCTGGAGCGAAGCCATCTCTGCCTCCGCCTCAGCATCCGCGCGGTCTTCGTCGACTCCTGGCCATGGAGCCACGATGAGATCCTCGGGCCGCTCCGCGCCCGCAGGCCACGGCAAGCGAGACCAGAGCTCCGACGTCACGAACGGCACGATGGGATGCAGCAGGCGGAACGCCTGATCCAGGACCAGGACCAGCGTCGATCGCGCGGCCTCACGGCTCGCGGGGTCGCCGTCGCCAACGAGCCGGGCCTTCACCAGTTCGAGGTACCAGTCACAGATCTCCCCCCAGAAGAAGTGGTAGAGATCCTCCGCAACCTCGTGGAGCCTGAACTTCTCCAGGTCTGATGTCGTGGCCTCGACCGCGTGGTTCAGGCGAGAGAGAATCCAGCGGTCCTCGAGTTCGAGGTCGTCCCAGACCTCCCCGACCGGCTTCACGGGTGCGTCACCCACACTCAGCAGTGCGAACCGGCCTGCATTCCAGATCTTGTTGGCGAAGTTGCGACCGTTGGCGAACGCGCCCTCCACGTCTTCGTGGTCGAGCGAGATGTCGGTTCCGATCGCGGCCTGATTGATGAGGGTGAAGCGCATCGCGTCGGCACCATAGAGCTCGACCACGTGAAGAGGGTCGATGCCGTTGCCGAGGGACTTGGACATCTTGCGGCCGTGGGCATCCCTCACCGTCCCATGGAGATAGACCTGAGTGAAGGGTGTCTCGCCCATGAACTCGTACCCCGCCATGACCATTCGCGCGACCCAGAAGAACAGAATCTCAGGCGCGGTCGACAGCGTGTGGGTCGGGTAGAACGCCTTGAGGTCGTCGCTCTTCTCTGGCCACCCGAAGACGCTGAAGGGCCACAGCCACGAGCTGAACCAGGTATCCAGCACGTCCGGGTCCTGCTCCAGCTTCGCGGACCCGCACGACGTGCATTCGGTCGGGTCCTCCCTGGCCACAGTCATTTCCCCGCACTCGCAGTACCACACGGGAATCCTGTGGCCCCACCAAAGCTGACGGGAAATACACCAGTCACGGATGTTCTCCATCCAGTGCTCGTAGACCCGCTTCCAGTGCGGTGGGGTGAAGGTGACCGTCCCGTCCTGTGACGCCTTCAGCGCCGGCTCCGCCAGGGGAGCCATCTTCACGAACCACTGGAGGGAGAGTCGCGGCTCGACGACGGTGTGGCAGCGGTAGCAGTGCGGCACCGCGTGCACGTGGACATCCTCACCTGCCAGAAGCCCATCCCCATCGAGGGCCTTGAGCACCGCCTTTCGCGCATCGAATCGATCCATGCCCCGGAACGCCTCGGGCGCGCGCTCACCCATGCGGCCGTCATGCGTCATCACGTCCAGAACCTCGATGCCTGTACGTCCCGCGATGTCGAAGTCATTCGGATCGTGAGCCGGCGTCACCTTCACCATGCCCGATCCGAACTCGGGATCCACGTGCGCGTCTGCCACGATGGGAATCGTTCGTCCGGTCAGGGGAAGCTGTACCCGGGCTCCGACCAGCCCTCCATAACGCTCATCGCTTGGGTGGACCGCAACCCCGGTGTCGCCCAGCATCGTCTCGGGGCGGGTGGTGGAAACGGTCAGATACCACCGGCCGTCGTCCAACTGCCCGATCGCCTCGGCGCCAGCCGCCGCGGCCGCCGCCGCGGCTTCCTGCGATCCATCGACGAGGGGATACCGGAGGTGCCAGAGTCTGCCCTCGTGCTCCTCGCCCTCGGCCTCCTCGTTCGACAGGGCCGTGTGGCAACGAGGGCACCAGTTGATGATGTACTCACCGCGATAGATCAGGCCCTTCTCGTAGAGGCGGACGAAGACCTCGCGCACCGCTGTGGACAGTTCGGGATCCAGCGTGAACCGGGTCCGGTCCCAGTCGCAGGACGACCCGATGGCCTTGAGCTGCTCCAGGATCGTACCCCCGGTGTCGTCCACGAACTTCCAGACCTCCTCGACGAAGGCCTCACGGCCCAGGTCGTCCCGGTGCTTTCCATCTGCCGCGAGGCGCTTCTCCACCACGTTCTGGGTGGCGATGCCGGCGTGATCCGTTCCCGGAACCCACAGCGCAGCTCTCCCCTGCATACGCCGCCACCGAGTGAGCACATCCTGGATGGTGTTGTTGAGCCCGTGCCCCATGTGCAGCACGGCTGTCACGTTGGGCGGCGGAATCACGATGACGTAGGGGTCGTTCCCGTCCTCGAGCACGGCGCTGGGGGAGACGTTGAAATAGCCCCCCTTTTGCCAACTCTCGTAACGCGCGGGCTCGATGGCCCGTGGGTCTAGGCGGGACGCCAACTCGTTGGACACGTGGACTCCGATCTTGCGGGTGCGGGCAGCACACAGGGTAGCTTCGTCGTGATGGCGAATCCATAAGATGGCGAGGCATCTCGACGATCGGAACCGGCCACGGGCCTGCGGTGCCGCCCTGCTGGAGCCCTAGCCCAGCAGATGTTCGACCGGAAGCCCCTCGTCCTGGCGCGGCGCTTGCGGACGCCGGCTCACGCTGAAGCCATGCAGGTGATCCAGCGGCTGAGTCTGAAGGGCTACGAACAATGCACCGGGAAGGGACAGAAAGGCGTCTGCGGCCAGCGGGCTGAAGTGACTTCCCACACAGCGAGCCACCTCGGCAACAGCATCTGCGTGGCTGCGGGAGTCACGGTACGCCCTCATGCTGGTCATGGCGTCGTAGGAGTCACATACCGCCATGATCTGCGCTACCACGGGGATATGATCTCCACTCAGTCCCTCCGGGTAGCCCGTCCCGTCCCACTTCTCATGGTGGTAACGCGCTCCGGTCGTCAGATGCCTCAGGGATGGAATCCTGCCGAGGACGGAGGCGCCGTCACTCGGGTGCTGCTTCACCATCCTGAACTCCTCGTCCGTGAGGCGGCCGGGCTTGGCCAGGACCCGCAGCGGGACCCGGAGCTTCCCGAGGTCGTGGAGGTACCCGCCCGACCTCAGGGTGTCCGTGATGTGCGAGGGAATACCCAACTGGTCGGCCACGGCCACCGCCAGCACGGCTACCCGTCCCGAGTGACCGGCTGTGTAGCGATCCTTGGCATCGATCAGGTTGGCGACGATTGCCAGGAGTTGATCGGCAGACAGCGGCGAGACCTGCTCCGGCAGAAGATTCTCCGCGGCCCGCGCCACCGTATGACGAAATGTGGCCACATCGTAGCTGAAGAGTTCACCCGCCCGGCTCAGCGCGAGGTAGGTCCGCGCAACCTCCGGTCCGAACTCCGTGCCAGCAGAGCGCTCGACGATCTCCAGGATCTCATGCTTCGACAGGGGTCCCCGATGCGGCCGCGGTGATTCGAGCGCGACGACTGTGTCGGAGAGCCGCAGGATCTGGGACAGGAGCGGGATCTCGTCTCCCCTCAACCCGTCGGGATAGCCGCTACCGTCCCACCATTCATGATGGTGTCGCACCAGGGGCGCGAGCATCTCCAGGTGAGGGATGTGCGTCAGCCTCTCCTCCGCGCGGGCGGGATGCCGCTCGACGCGGGCCCGGACCTCGGGCGACAGGCACGGAGTGGGGCTCTCCCAGGCATCTTCCGCGAGGCCGACCATCCCCATGTCCGACAGCACAGACGCGAGGAACAGCCGCGAGTTCTCCTCGGCAGACAGCCCGATTGCTGAGCCCACCTGCTTGGATACGAGTCCGACCCGGCAACCATGATCCCGCAGGTATCCGTTGGCCGACCCCATGACCTCAGTGAGGGCCTGCAGCAATCCGGCGTAGAACGCTCGCCCCGACCTGTCTTTCACCTCGGCAGCTCCCTGAACGACGGGCATCTCCCTCCATGGGGTACCTTTCAAGGTACATCTGCCCCCCCTGTAGCCACCAGATCCATATGTTTACGGGAGGGTCGGGCCTGGGGTGGGACCCGGGCGAGATCAGCGTGCCCCGCCGATGGTATCTGCCCTGGCTCGCTCTCGATCGCGCCGGGCTCGTATAGCCTGTGCCCGGTTCTTCCAACTGTCTTCGATGACGGCCCGGGCCGCCTGACGCTGCATGGACTCCCACACTGCAAGAAGCGCCCTTTGCTCCTCGAGCTTGCCCGGTGACGTGCCGAAATTGAAGGGGAGCGGGAGCGTGATGTCCCCCAGATGGATCTGGCCGGGCGAGACGCCCCAGCGCTTGCCCTCCGAGTCGGTATAGGTCCAGTCGGAAGCCGCCTCACCCGCCGCGATCGCCGCCTCCACGGAATCCTGGAATTGCAGGATGCGCGCTGCGAGATCCAGATCCAAGCGCTGCTCCAGGCTCAGCTCCACCGTCTCCCGAGCCAACGGCGCCCACACCCTCTCGTCCCGCAGATCCGGCCTCAGCCGCTCGACGGCGGTCGGGCCGGGCGCGATCAGGATCGGTCCCTCGATGCCTTCGAGATCCGGAGTCGTGGGGGCCACCGGGGCCGGAGCGATGGCCTCGAGTTCCTCGGGATCCTCGGGGCGCTCCGGATCTTCGTCCGGGGCCACCTGCGTCAGGATGACGACTTCCATACCCGAACGAAGCTCCGGAAGGGCGGGAAGTGGAAACGGAGTGGGCTGCGCTTCGTCGGGGCGCATGAGGAACGGATACACGAGGATCAGGAGCAGGTGCAGCGCAGCAGAGATGCCGAAAGCAGCCAGCACGACACGCCGCGACCCGAGGCCGAGCCTTCTCTGGCCAGCGCCCCGGTCCCTTCCCATGCCGGCCGGATCTCTCATGAGGTGTCCTAACCCACGCCGCGGACCCGGTTCCTGCGGCGGGTCCAGGGCTCTCAGAGGACCCGGGACAGTCGAGCCGCAGCCTCCTGCAGTCTCTCGGCGGGCACCGTGAGCGCGATACGGAAGAATCCCTCTCCACCCTCCCCAAGCGCCCCTCCCGCGAGCACGAACACCCCGGTCTCCCTGAGCACCCTGGCCGAGAAGTCCTTCGAAGCCTCCCCACCTGGGACGGGAATCCACAGATACATGGTTGCTTTCGGGACCTCCAGTTCCAGCCCGGCGGACCGGAGGGCCGCCACGGCGTCATCCCGCCTCTGCTGGAATACCGCCACGTTTCCGGGCACCCAGGTGGACCAACTCTCGAGGGCGGCGACTCCGGCGGCCTGCACGCCGAGGTAGATGCCGGTGTCCATGAACGACTTCACCCTCGACAGGGTGGAGATGATCTCCCGGTTCCCGACAGCCCAACCGAGTCGCCAGCCCGTCATGTTGTACGTCTTCGAGAGCGAGTGGAACTCGATGGCCACATCCCGGGCGCCGTCGAACTCCAGGACGCTGCGCGGGCGATACCCGTCGAAGGCGATCTCGGAGTAGGCGTTGTCGTGCACCAGGATCGAGTTCCGGGCATGGCAGAACTCGATGGCTTCCCGGTAGTGCTCATCCGGAGCCGAAGCGGCCGTCGGGTTGTTGGGATAGTTCAGGTAGAGCATGCGCGTGCGGGCCAACACGTCCGGCGGAAGTTCCCCGAGCGGGATCAGGAAGTCGTTCTCCGGTCGCAGAGGAACCGCGTAGGGCGTCCCACCGGCGAGGGCTACCCCACCGAGGTAGGCCTGGTAACCGGGGTCGGGGATGACCGCGACATCGCCCGGGTTCATGAATCCGAACGGAAGATGGCCGATCCCCTCCTTCGAGCCGATCAACGGGAGTACCTCCTCGAAGGGGTCGACCTCGACTCCGAAGCGGGTCTTCATGAATGCGGCCACGGCCTCGCGGAACTCCGGCAGGCCGAGCTGGAAGCCGTAACGGGAGTATCGGGTCTGGCCGGCTACCTCCTTGAGTCGTTCTACGACCGCCGGAGGTGGGTCGAGGTCGGCGTCCCCTGCCCCGAGGTTGATGATGTCCACACCCTCGTCTCGGAGCTTCCTCTGGGCCTCGGCCACTCCGGCGAAGGGGTAGCCGGGTAGAGCGTCGAGGTTTCTGCTGGTCTCGAACATCAGACTTCCCTCACGACTGGATTGTGGACCGAGCCGACGCCTGTCACCTCGATTTCGACGGTATCACCGTCAGCCAGAGGACCAATACCATCGGGCGTACCCGTGGCGATCAGGTCGCCCGGTACCAGGGTCATGATCCCGCTGATGTGCTCGATGACCCGAGGAATCGAAAAGACCATCTCGCTCACGCTGCCCTGCTGCCGGACCTGACCGTTGACCCGGGTCGTCACGGCGAGCGCGTCGGTATCGACCTCATCCACGGGCACCGGTACGCCCACCGGACAAAACGTGTCGAACCCCTTGGCCCGGGTCCACTGCCCGTCGGCCTTCTGAAGCTCCCGTGCGGTCACATCATTCACCGCCACTATGGATGCGACATGCCCCCACGCGTCCTCTTCCCGGACACGGCGCGCCGCCCGGCCGATGATCACGCCGATCTCACCCTCGTAATCGACCCGGTCGACCCCCCGCGGCATCACGATCGACTCGCCCGAAGAAAGCACGGCGGACGGGGGCTTGAGGAAGATGAGGGGCTCCGAGGGCACCGCATTCCCGAGTTCTGCCGCGTGCTTGGCGTAATTGCGGCCCACGCACACGATCTTGCTGGGATTCAGGCTGCTCATGACCGCCTCCATACCTCATGTGGACCCGCTCCAAAAAGAGAAAAGGCCGCCCGCGCCTGTAGCGGGTGGCCTCTCTTCATTCACGTTCGGTTCCGGAGATTCCTCAGTGGCTTTCGTCCGACCACGCATGGATCCAGGTACCCATGAGAGCGCCGAACCCGGCAATCGTCAGAAGGCTCCCTATCACCGTCCACCAGAAGCCGAGGTCGGAGTGGCCCGCGCCCCAACCCTGAACGCCGGTCCTGAAGGCACCCATGGCGATGAGCAGGTAGATCACTCCGATGATGAGGCCAGCATTCCGCTTCATCGTATTGCCGTCGACTCGGGGGACGCGAGGCGGATCGAAACCCGCCGGACGGAGGAATCTATCCTCCCTCCCAGGCCCGTCAAAGGGCCCCGGGCAGCCCCAGGTAGAAGTCACGGATTCTGCGCTCCAGATCCTCCCAGGGCCCTTTGACCAGCGGGGCGTCGGGAAGGGAGTCCCTGAGGTATCGACCGTACCGTTTGCTCACCAACCGATCATCGAGAACGATCACCGCTCCGCAGTCTTCCTTGGATCGGACCAGCCGCCCGAATCCCTGCTTGAGGCGAAGTGCGGCGTGAGGCAACATGAATTCGTTGAAGGAACTCCTGCCTCGGCGCTCGATGTCCTCCATCCGCGCCGCGGTCACCGGCTCGCTCGGTACCTTGAACGGGAGTTTCTGCAGCACCAGGCCACGCAGTGGGTGTCCGGGCACGTCCACGCCCTCCCAAAAGGATGCGGTGCCCAGCAGGATACCCCTTTTCGACTCCACGAAGCGGCCCAGCAGGCGGTGGCGGTCGTCTTCGCCGTGCACGAAGAGCGGCCAGCGTGCATCTGCACCTGCCTCCCGCAGCACCTCGGCCACTCGCCGGAGCGCCACGTGGGATGTGAACAGCACGAACAGGCCGCCGTCGCTCATGCCCGCCAGGTCCGTGACGACCCTGGCGGTCGCCTGCTGGAAGGCATCGCCTCCCGCCTCGGCGGGCGGCAGATCGGTGGGCACTGCCAGCACGGTTTGGGACCGATAGTCGAAGGGAGACGGAAGAAGATGCTCCTCGACCTCCACGGGGTCCTCCGACTCCGCCAGCGAGTCCGGTGACAGCCCGAGCCTGCCCCGCAGGAAGTCGAAGCTCTTCCGGGTGGATAGCGTCGCGGATGTGAGAATGGACGTCTCGACCTTGGCGAAGAGCGAGTCGCGCAGCGCAGCGCCGGGATCGATCGGGGCCGCAGCCAGAACCAGATTGGCCCGGGGTGCCCGCCCCTTCATCTCCAGCCACCGGACGAACGCCGCAGCCTCATCCCCAGGGGCCAGCACGAGTCTGACGCCGTGCGCCGCAGCAGCCAACCTCCTCTCGACACTGCGCAGGTCGAGCAGGCGCCCCTCGAGAGCCGCCGCCAACTCCTCGTCGAGCGACAGCCGCGCCCTGAGCTCTGCGAGTTCCCTCTCCAGCGTCCCCAACGTGCTCACGAGGGCCTGAAGACGCTCCTGGACCTCGTCGCGATCCGCCGGCTCGCCGGCGCCGTTTGGACCCAGGCGCACGGTGCGCTCGTCAGGGCCGATGAATCGCTCCAGCACTTCGACGAGATTCTCGACCTCTGCGCGTGCACGGGCCAGCGCGGGGCGAGTGCGGCTCTCTAGCCGTTCCCGCAGGGCCGGGCCTTCGTCCGCCCCGCCGAGAGCATCGTGCACAGCCGTCAGGATGCCTCGACCTCTCCGGTCCAGGCGTGCGAGCGCGCGGTACATGCCCCGCCGCGTAACCTCCACGCCGAGGTGTGAGGTGGCCGCGTCCTCCACGTTGTGGGCCTCGTCCAGAATGAGCTTTCGGTAGGCTGGCAGGACGGCGGCCTGGGTGTAGTTCTGCGTGGCCCTGCGGACGGCCAGATCCGTGAAGAGAAGGTGGTGGTTCACCACCAGAAGTTGGGCTGACGCGGCCCTGCGGCGTGCGTTCTGGAAGAAGCACTGCTGAAAGTGTGAACAACGGTCTCGGAGGCAGATGTCCGGGTCACTCCTCACCTCTTCCCAGGTCTCCTCGGACGGGCTGAACGGAAGGTCTGAGCGGGAGCCGTCCTCGGTGACGCCAATCCACTCCACCAGAGCGTCCAGTTCACTCGAACGATCCTCTTCGAAAAGGGACCCCTGGCTCTGGTTCGCGAGATGGGCACGGCGGATTGAAACGTAGTTTCCCCTCCCCTTCACGAGGGCCCAACTCACGTCCCTCCCGAGCAGACGGCGAACCAGCGGAAGGTCCTTGCCGGCCAGCTGCTCCTGCAGGTTGATGGTGTTGGTGGAGATGACTGTCTTCTCGCCGTTCTCAAGGGCCCACTGTGCAGCGGGAAGCAGGTAGGCCAGCGACTTCCCCGTCCCCGTGCCGGCCTCGATCACCGCCACGCCGCCCTCGTTGAATCTGTGCGTCACCGCGGCCAGCATTTCCCTCTGCCCCGGTCGGTCTTCGTAGCCGTCATGAAGCTCAGCGAGCGCCCCACCGGGGCCCAGCAAGGAGTCGAGCGCACCGGCCTCGATCGGGACCCGGACCTTCGGCCGGGGAGGCTCCACGACGACGTAGATGCGGCTCGCCTCGTTGTCGATGATGGCCGTGCCCAATCCCTGCTCATAGAGCTGGGCTGCGACGTTCATGTCCGCATCGGACGGCTCGAGGACTCCGGACGGATGGTTGTGGAGCATGACCTCGCCCTCGCAGGCGTCACGGGCGGCTACGAGCACGGCGGCGAAGTTCCCGCGAGACACCGCGCGAGGTGCCTGCACCACCCGATCCTCATCCACGGCCGCCAGAAAGCAGACCTCCCTGCCCCCGGCGCGTTCGATCTCGGTCCGCAATCGCTCGGCCGCTGCCTCGGACAGCTTCAGGGCCCCCAGGGGCTTCTTGGCCGGCTCCGGCAAGACCGGGCCATCCCGATCCAGGCCGTCGAGGCCGGCCAGCACGCCCCGATTGGGGTGGAGCGGAAACCCTTCGGGAACGTCTTTCACTGTGTCTTCAGCGTCTTCTTCTTAGCGGCCGGAAAGAGGACGTTGTTCAGAATCAACCGATACCCAGGCGAGGACGGGTGCAGGGCGAGGTCGGTCGGAGGATCGCCGATCTGGTGCTCCGGGTCTTCAGGGTCGTGCCCGCCGAAGAAGGTCCACGTACCCTCCCCGAGATTCCCGTGCAGGTACTTCGCCCACTGGCCCTCACGCGCCAGCACAATGGTGCCCGGCTTGAGGCGGTCGGCCCGAAACGACGTCGTCAGACCGTAGAAGTCCTGCAGGACGGCCTCGTGGTTCTGCGTGAGCATCGCCGGCACGGGATCGAACTTCGCTGAGAAGTCGAACAGCGTGTACACGCCCAGCTCACGTCGCCAGGCAGTATTCACCTGATGTCCGTCGATATCCGAGAACGCGTTGACCGAGGGTGCGATCTGGACCTCCGCCGCCTCGAACGCGAGCGAGTGCGCCCAGTTCATCTTGGCGCTGGCGTCTGCGTCGGGCGGCGTACCGTCGGAGTAGGCCGCCGCTATATCCACCGAGCTGGCCGCGAGCGCCAACTCCAGCGTCTCCGTGGCCGAACACATCGCGAAGAGGAATCCACCACCTTCCACGTAACTCCGGATGCGCTCCGCAACCGCCTTCTTCAGGGCGGGAACATCCGCGAAGCCGAAGTCCCTCGCCACTTCCTGATTGCGGGCCACCTCCTCTTGAAGCCAGGGGGCACCCGCGTAGGTCAGATAGAACTTCGAGTACTGACCCGTGAAGTCCTCGTGGTGGAGGTGTATCCACTCGTACTCGTCCAGGCCCTCGCCAAGAACGTCCGGGTCCCAGATCTCGTCGTACTCGATGCCAGCATACTGGAGGGCCATCGTGACAGCATCGTCCCACGGGGTCGAATTCGGCGGTGTGTAGATCGCTACACGAGGCGCCTTCTCGAGAGGCACCGCCTCCATGTTCGAGTCCTCGATCTCCGCCCGCATGCGTGCCTCGTCGGCAACGCCCATCGTGATGACGCTCACCCCGCGCAGGGCGGCCTGACGGCGGACGGCGGTATCGTCCGGCAACAGGAAAGCTCCCCCTCGGTAGTTCAGCAGCCACTCGCCCTGGAAGCCTGATACCAGCGCCCAGTAGGTGAGGCCGTAGGCCTTGAGATGGTTCTGCTGAGTACGATCCATCGGCACGAGGAGCGACTGCCCCTCGAGAGCCGTCGAGCCCGCGGATAGGGCTAGTATGCACACGATGAGCGCCTGCCCCAGGGTCCCCGTCCTCATGGCGACCTCCGACTGCGCAGCCGCTCCAGCTCTCGCCGGGCTTCGGGAACCACGGCTGCATTGGGACGCTCGGTCACCAGCACCTCCAGAATGGCGATCGCCTGATCGATCCCCGCCCGCGTTCGACCCAGGTAGCGGGCGAGGCTCAGCGAGGCTTCCGCGGCCTCTGGGGCATCGGGGAATTCGTCGAGCAGCCTCCTCCTGAGCTCTGCAGCCTCAGGGCGTGCCCCTCCGCGGTCGGCCCATCGGGCCGCCTCCCCCAAGAGGGCCGGACGATCTTCCTCCTGGATCGCCCCCAACTCCGTCGCCACGGCGTCCGCCGCTGCCCGCCCGTCACCGTGATGAGCCAGGGTACCCGCCTCCGCCAGAAGCACTGCACCTGCCGGGGACAACCGTTGCAGGAGGCTGGCAAACTGGATGACTTCGGTAGCCATAACAGGCGAGAGGCCGTCCACGGCCTCGAGCAGCGCCAGCCGCCCTCCATGGACCTCGCCGGTATCGAAATGAAGGTACGCCCGCTCCAGCGCGCTGCGAGGTCCATCGACTCCCTCGAGAACCTTGGCTGCGCGAACATAATCGCCGTGACTCATCAGAGACGCTGCCACCGTCGCCGCCATGTCGTCCAACTCGGGTGCCTGAGGGAAGGCGCTGCGGAACGAGTCCAACAGCTCGAGCAGACGTTCCGGTCCAGCCTGCGGGCTCTCGAGCCGGATGGCCCGGGCCACTGCCCTTCGACGGTCGGCCGACCCCGGCGAAAACGAAGTTGCCAGGCGCTGCTGTGCTTCCAGGGCGGCCACGGTATCACCCGCCGACAACGCGACCTCCACCATGCGCTCATCGAAGCGCCTGCGTTGTGCCGGAGTCGTCGCGTCGCTTCCGAGGGCCCGATAAGCCCAGGCAGCCACCGACGGGAGGTCGCCGTCCCTGGCGCGGCGCGCGACGTCCGTGAGGAAGCTGGCCCGGGCGCGCCCGTCCAACTCCGAGGCTACCTCCTGCGACATCGACAGAGCTTCCTGCTCGAGCCCGAGCATCAGTGCGATCTCTGCTCCGGCCCGCCTTCTGGGCAGGAGGTCCGAGTCGGCCAGCTCGGCCACGATGTCGCGGGCCGCCTCGCCGCCGCGGTCCGGGAGATCCGAGATCCTCCGTCCGACCAGGGCGGCCCCCGAGCCGTCGGGTGCCACGGCCCGGGCCCACTCCCGCACCGCCGCCTCCGGGTCCACGGCCACCAGCACATCGCCGATCTCGAGAGCGAGCGCGTCGGATGCGCCGAGAGCTGCGCGTCCCCGGCGAAGCACCTCGAGCGCTGCCGCGGGCCCGAACGCCGTCTCCCAGATCCGGCTGACCTCACGGTAGGGGGCGTCCGACCCCGGATTCAACCGGAACCACGCTTCCGCCTCTGCCGGGAGAGCCTCGAGGGAATCTATGTCGACGAGGGCTCTCAGCTTCAGGTATCGGACACCCGAAGCCCCGGGCTCTCGCCTCAGGAAGTCATCCACGACCGGTAGAATCCGCGCCGTGCTGCCCTGAGCCCGCAGCACACGCTCCAACGCGAAGAGCGCCCCCGACGAGGTGGGGTCCTGAGCAAGGATCACCATCAACACACTGTCTGCGCCCACGAGATCGCCGCGTGACTCTCGCGCTGCAGCCTCACGGAGCAGGCGGCTCTCGGGGGGCACCTGAGCCACCGCGGGAACGCGCGATCCACCCAACAGGATCAGCGCGGTCACCACCGCGAACCCGGCGCGCCATTTCTTCATGAGCCCCCCCCGGCGCGATTGATACGTTCGAAGTACTGCATGACCAGCTGCCGAACAGCGGGAGGAAGCCGCTGGAGTTGGTCGGCGTCCGGGAGCCGGTAGCGCAGAGCTCCCATCTGCTCCTCGGTAAGCGGGACGACCTCGCCGCGCTCGAAGAAGGTGACCTCCTCAGCCTCCCGTTCGTCGGAGAACTCGTCCCGCTCCAGACTCCGTCCGGCGTCCAACAGGCGATGGAAGAGTCTCTCCTGCCTCTGCATCAGCTCCGGAGTGAGGCGTCCTTCCGCCATCTGCTGGGCGAGCGCCATCGCCTCTTCAGCCAATGCTCCCAGGTCCCCGAGTGCCTCCTCCTGAGCCGCGGGGTCCTCGGCCATCTCTTCCAGACCGTCGCCGACGGATTCCTGCTCCTGAGCCATCTCCTCCAACTGCTCCCGCATGGCCTGCTCGCCCAATTGAAGCGGCATCAGTTGATTGGCTTGGTTGAGGAGATCTCCCTGCTGCTGGGCCAACTGTTCCAGCTGCTCTGCGCCGTCTTCTCCGCTCTGGGCCTGTCCCTGTCCCTGTTGGGCCATCTGTTCCGCCGTCGCCATTGCAAGGATGGCCATCTGGTTGAGGTCGGCGACTGCCTGCTCCGCCGCGGCCGTCGGACTCGGTACGGACCCCCGCCGGGAACCCAGCGCGTCGAGAGTGCGCTGCAGGGATTCGAGCGTCCGGCCGACCATCGTGGCCATCTCCCGGTTCTGGCTCAGCCAACCCTCGGTGTCCTGCTGGAGGTTTTCTGTGAGGTTCCTCGCGCCCTGGAGCAGCGCGGCCTCGTCCCCTCTCATCGAGGTGAGCGCGTCCTGGGACGCACCCCCCATGCGGTCCTGTAGAGCCGACTGGTGCCGCGCCAGGCTGAGCGCGTCGTCACCCGCCTTCTGAATGGCCCGCAGAAACGCCTCTGCCTTCTGCTGGGACATCTGCTGCTGAGCCGCCGCCAGCGTCTCAGCCGCGTTCTCCATGTCCTGTGCGGCTTGGTCCGCTCGATCGCCAGCCTGCTGGCCGCTCTCCTGTCGGGCCCGGGCTTCGGCCTCCCCCATCTCCGCGAGGGCCCGTTCGACATCTCTCCTGGCTGCATCGACCCCTTCCGCTGCGTCATTCTCCTCGAGCGTTTCCAGACGCTCGCCGAGCCGCGCAACGCTCTCAGCCAGTTCCTTGGCCTCCCCCGCCAGCCGCTCCTGCTGCCGTGCTCTGAGATCCGGATCATCTGATTCACGCATGGCGTCGGCCAAGGCTCGTTCCCGCTCGGCCAACTCTGCCGCCTCACTCTGGGTAGCCCTGAAGTCCTGCTCCACGGCAGCTCGGCGGAAGCGCTCCAGCGACGCCTCGAGTCGATTCCTGAACTCCTCCTGGTCCGCGGCCAGGCCCTCGAGGGCCTCATTCGCGTCGTCGACGCTCTGGTCCCGGAGCGACTCGGCCAGATCATCCAGGCTCTCCCGCATCTCGGCGGTGTTGATCTGGCTCAAGAGGTCCTGCAGTTCCTGGAGATCGCGCCTCAACTCCGGGTCGCCCTGGCCCGCCTCGGTCATGGCTCCGTCGAGCTCATTCAGTTGAGCGCGCAGCGAGTCCACCTCGGCAGTGAGCCGCTGCTGTTCGTCGAGAGCCTGCTGCAGTTCTTCACGCTGCTGGAATTCCAGATCCTGTTCGTCCTCCGGCCGACCTCGGAACCGCTCGGGCTCCTCTCCCTCCGCAGCCGCCTCACGCTCCATGTCACGGGTGGCATCGGCCTCCCGAGCAGCATCCTCGGCCAGCTTCTCCAGCCTGTCCGCCACCGACTCCAGGCGCTCCTCAGCGTCCCGGCGGAGTTCCGCGGCGTCGGGCATGCGAAGCGAATACTCCCGGGTCCGCGTGCTCTGCGGCACCGGTGCGTTGTCCCAAGCGCGTGCGAAGTAGCGAACGGTATCGCCGGGGAGGAGATCCCAGCTCCCCAGGTCCAGCAGCGGCCGCGCCAGTGCCGCCCGGGTACCGCCGAGGTCCAGACCCTGGACCACTGGTTCGTGCCGATCCCCGAACGCCGTGACCCGATAGGCGACGAGCTCCAGCCTGCCGAGCCCATAGTCGTCGCGCGCCTCGAGGATCAGGGGCTGTCTCAGGTTGAGCGGAAGCAGCGTGTCCTTTCCCGGAAGGGGAATCGAGACCCGTGGTGCCGAGTCCGACACCAAAATGATCTGCAGCGGCTCCGGCTGGATCGCAGCCGGCTGGCCGTCGTCGTCGGCGAAGGTCCATTCGAACCTCCCAGGCTTACGCGGGGTCCACTCTCCGTGGAAGCCGTTGCCGGCCACCTGAAGCTGCACGCTCGATGTAGAGTCCGTCAGCCCAGCTGCCGTGAGCGGTCGGCTCGCCCGTCCTTCCAGCGTGAGGCGGGTGCCGACGGGAAGGAGCAAGGCGGGCACTTCGCCTCTCAGCTCCTCGGCCGGCAGTCCCGTGTGCGGAGGGTACTGGACGGCAACGGTCACGTCACCCACGAACAGGGGGTCGACCGGCGTGATGGTGAAGGGGCCGACGGCGGCTCCGTCGTCGGCCCGCACCCGATACTCCAGGGGAGCAGCCACCGCAACCAGCACATGTGACCCGCGACCGTCGACGAGTCGAATCTCGTCTGTGCGCGCAACCTCGCCAGCGGCCTGCCAGGCGAGTTCCACCGATTCTCTGGAAAGGGCCTCGACCGAGATCGCAACGTCCGCTCCGCGCAGCACCTCGATGTCCCCGGGCGTTACCACCAGAGGCGGTAGCACCGGGTCCTTCATCGCCCCCAGCGGCGAGGCGAGCGGCGCCCAGGCGTCCGTGCTGCGGGTCGGGGCAGCAACGGCGAGCAGCGTAACTGCCATCACGACCCCGGCCAGGGCACCCATGCCCGCGCGGGTCCACCTCGAGACCTGATCGCCTTTCTCTCCAGCGAGATCCCGCGCTGGCCGACCGAGATCGCCGATCGTTCGTCGGGCTGCCAGCCCGACGAGAGACTCAGACACCCCCACGGGCACGCCGCGCGCCAGTTCCAGCGATCCGCGCAGCCGGCCCGCCATCACCCCCGCCGCTCGCTCCATACACGCGGCCAGAGACGCTTCAGCAAGCCATACCGATAGGGCGTAACGGACACCGAACATCGCAGCGACCAGCGTCAGGACCACGGCGGCGTCCACTATGAGCGGTCCCTCGGAGCCCTGCCTCCAACCGTCGGGGCCAGCGAAGATCCAGGCAGCGACGAGCGCACATCCCACCCCCACTCCGGTCCATAAAGCAGCTGCCCACAACGCCCGCCTATGCAGATGTGCACGGACGGCTTCGACGATCCGAACGAGGCGGCCGGAATCGGGACTCACGGAGCCATCTGTCCGAGAACGTAGACCAGGATGTTCACTCCCATCCGCAGAGCCTGCTCCCGCACTGAAGCCGGGTCATCGTGGACGTCAGGATCTTCCCACCCGTCCCCCAGGTCCGACTCATAACTGTAGAACACGAGCATCCGGCCGCCGAGGAAGATGCCGAGCGCCTGCGGCCGACCCCCGTCATGTTCGTGGACCTTGGGAAGACCCTCTGGAAAGTCGTAGAAGGAATGGAAGATGGGGTGGCCCGCGGGAATCTCGGTGAGCGCGGCCTCGGGAAAGATCAGACCGATCTCCCGTCGGAACGACGCGTCCAATCCGTAGTTGTCATCCGCATGGAGAAACCCGCCGCCGAGCAGATACTCCCGCAACGAGGCCCGCTCAGCAGCCGTGAACCCCACGTTCCCGTGCCCCGTCATATACAGGTACGGGTAGTCCGGCAAGGAGGGGTCGCGCGCAGTGAGGGTCGCCTCCGTTCGCGCTACTGGAATGCCCGTCCGATCGCGAACGGTCTCAAGCAGATTCGGCAACGAAGACGGGTTGGCGTACCAGTCCCCGCCACCGTCGTATTGAAACCGCGCAACGGTGATGGAGTCCAGGGGCGGCACGCCCGTCGCGGCGACCGCGAGACTCACAGACATCAGAAGCCAGGTCATGTGTGGCGCACGCTCCGCGTCGGGCTCATCCGTCTTCGAGCTGGTGGACGATCCGGTACGCGCTGTTCCTCGGAACCCCGAAGCGGCGTGAGACCTCCTTGGCGACTCGGCTCGGCGTCATCCCTTCGGAAAGGAGCTCGCGAGCCAGCGCCCTTCCCCCCTCTGCCCTCCGCTCGTCGTCCTCCAGGTCCGCCTCGGCGGGCGCGATGACGACGGTCACCTCCCCGCGTGCCGGATGCTCCGAGTAGTATCGGGAGACCTCCTCGAGGGTTCCCCGCACGAATTCCTCGTGGATCTTCGTGAGTTCCCGTGCGACGGCGACGCGACGCCCGGGACCGCAAACCTCGGCCAGCGCCCCGAGGAGGGGCACGAGGCGGCGGGGGGACTCGAACAGGATTACTGTCTCCTGGGATCTCGACACGCGATCCAGGAGGTCGACCCGGCCCTTGCCCTTGCGCTCGGGAAACCCGAGGAAGGTGAAGCGCTCCGCAGGCAGACCGGATGCCGCCAACGCTGCGAGTACGGCGGAGGCCCCGGGGATGGGGACGACGGAGTGACCTCTCTCCCACACCGCCTCGACGAGGCGGCCCCCCGGGTCGGACACCAAAGGGGTCCCGGCATCGGAGACCAGCGCCAGGTTCTCCCCCTCGTCGAGCCACTCGAGCACACGTGCGGTTCGCTCCGCTTCGTTGTGCGCGTGGAGGGAAACCAGCTGAACCCCGACACCGACATGGTCAGTGAGCACACGTGTGCGTCGAGTGTCCTCCGCGAGAATGCGGTCGACCGAGCCCAGGACCTGGGCGGCCCTGGAACTCAGGTCACCGAGGTTCCCGATGGGCGTGCTGACGAGATAGAGAGTAGCCACGCAGAAGTATAGAACCCTGACCCCGCGGCGCCATCCGGGCCATCCCCAGAAACACGAAGGTCGGCCCGGATATCCCGGGCCGACCCCTGTGATCCTCGAAGAGCCGTCGGCTCACATGTGCTGCTCGATCTTCTCAGCCAAGTGCTCGCGTGGGACGGCGCCAACTACCTTGTCGACCAACTCGCCACCCTTGAAGAAGAGTATGCTGGGGATGGAGCGCACGCCGAAGCGCACCGTCGTGTCGGGGTTCGAATCGACATCGAGCTTGCCGACCTTGAGTCCCTTTTCCCCGTACTCCTCGGCCAATTCCTCGACTACCGGGGCGACCATGCGGCACGGCCCGCACCACTCCGCCCAGAAATCGACCATGGTCAGCCCTGCGTTGTCATCGACCTCATCCACCCAATTCTGGTCGGTGACCTCAAGAATCCCTCCGTCCGTCGCCATTCGGCTCTCCTTGTAATGTATCGAGGTCCGATCTACTGTCGGGCCATCCGCGTCCCATACCGCACCCAACGGTGCAGGACATCATGTTCGTTGAGTCCCTCGGAAGCCGCCCACTGCACCACGTGGCGGTCGCCGTTCCTTCACTCGAAGCGGCTCGTAGCCACTTCGAAACCCTCGCCAACGCTCCCGGTTCCGTGCCCGAAACGGTCGAATCCCAAGGAGTGCGGATCATGTTTGTCGGCTCGGTAGAACTCATAGAGCCGCTCACTCCGGACTCGACGGTAGCCCGTTTTCTCGAGCGGCGTGGGTCCGGCCTGCATCACATCGCCTACCAGTCGGACGATATCCTTTCCGACCTGGCCCGCCTCAAAGAGGCCGGCCTTCTACTCATCGACGAGGAGCCGCGGCTCGGAGCCGCGGGACACCTGGTCGCGTTTGTTCACCCGCAAAGCACCGGCGGGGTTCTCATCGAGCTCGTGCAGAAGGCTGGCTAGCCTCCAGCCATTACGTGCTCCAGGTCGACGAATTCGACCAACCACTGGCCGCCCACGCTGCTGACCACAAGAAACGGGACACCCCGAACCGTGTCGTTCCTCCTCATCAGGTCGACCAACACCTGAATCGTGGGGCGGTCACGCCCCGGCACGCGCTCCTCGCCCACGATGCGGTAGTCGCTGTGAGTGAGGATGTTGGCGATAGCGGCCATGCGAATCTCCAGGTCCTGGCGCCGAACGCACGACTGCCCCCCGAACCACGACCCGATCTTCTTGAAGAAGCACCCGAACGTACTACCGGTGTCACCCAAGGGGCCCTCCGCCGTTCCGAAGATCCGTGACATGCCGTCGTAGTCCCGACCGTTCGAAGCCTGGAGGAAGCGCTCCACGGAGAGCTGAGGTGCCACAGACGCCATCGGGCCGGGACCCGCGACCTGCTGCGCGCAGCCCCAGAGCATTGTGCTCGCCAGGGCTGTCCCGAGCATCCGGATGCCAGGCCGGGTCTTACGGGCAGTTCGTTCCATCGTCGATCCTCGCGCACTGGGAAGACGTACCGAACGAATCTCGACAAAAGCCCGTCGGCGAGGAAGCCCCGGCCCCAGCTACCCGACCTCAGATCACGTACCACCGCTGCCGGCGTCGGCGGAGCCCGTTGCTGTCCGCTCCCGCGGCAGCATGCGGAAACCGATGGCGCCACCCTCGACCACCACGTCGACACGCGTCCCCGGTTCGACGTCGTTGTCGAGCAGAAAGATCGCCAGCGGGTCCTGGACCGCCCTCTGAATGGCCCTCTTGAGTGGTCTGGCGCCGTAGATGGGGTCGTATCCCTGATCCGCGATCATCGCCTTCGCGTCGTCCGAAGCAGACAGAGTCAGGCCCAGGTCCTCCACCAGCTTCGCCACCCGCTCCAGCTGAAGGTCGACGATGCGCCGGATCTCGGCTTCACCGAGCGGCCTGAAGACCACGATGTCGTCAACGCGGTTCAGGAACTCCGGGCGGAAGTGACCGTGCAGGCGGCCCCGGACCTCCGCCTCGATCTCGTCCCATCCGTCCGCTGCAGACTCGAGAATGTATTGGCTCCCGATGTTCGACGTCATGATCACGACGACGTTTCGGAAGTCTACCGTCCGACCCTGCGAGTCCGTGAGCCGGCCGTCGTCCAGAATCTGTAGCAGGACGTTGAAGACGTCCCCGTGGGCCTTCTCGATCTCGTCGAAGAGTACAACCGCGTGCGGCCGGCGGCGCACTGCTTCGGTCAGCTGCCCGCCCTCCTCGTACCCGACGTAACCGGGAGGAGCACCGATCAAGCGGGAGACCGCGTGCTTCTCCATGTATTCGGACATGTCGATGCGGATCATCGCCCGCTCGTCATCGAAGATGAACTCTGCGAGAGCTCGCGCCGTTTCCGTCTTTCCGACGCCGGTTGGTCCGAGAAAGATGAACGAACCGACGGGTCGATTCGGGTCCTGGAGCCCCGCCCGCGCGCGGCGGACGGCGTTCGAGACAGCGGCTAGCGCCACGGGCTGGCCGATGACGCGGAGGGCCAGGTGATCCTCGAGGTGAGTCAGTCGCCGGCGCTCCGACTCCATCAGACGGGTGACCGGTATGCCGGTCCACTCAGCGACGACCGCGGCGATGTCGTCGGTCTCCACCTCCTCCTTCAAGAACTTCTGTTCCTTCTGAAGCTCCTCGAGTCGCGCCGACAGCGTGTCGATCTGCTCTTCGGCTGCGGGTATCTCGCCGTAGTTGATGGCAGCGACCCGGTTCAAGTCACCCGTTCTCGTCGCTCGCTCCGCCTCGACCTTGAGTTCGTCCACCTGCGTGCGGGCTTCTCGAATGCCCTCGATGACGTCCTTCTCGGCCTGCCACCGCGCCTTCATGCCCTGGCTCTTCTCGCTCAACTCTGCGAGCTCGGCCTCGATTCCCGCACGCCGCTCGGCGGCGGACCCGAGGGTGTCCGACTGAAGGGCCTGCCGCTCGATCTCCAATTGGGTGATCCGCCGCTCCACCTCGTCGATCTCCTGGGGCAGCGAATCGATCTCGATACGAAGCCTGCTTCCGGCCTCGTCGATGAGGTCGATCGCCTTGTCCGGAAGGAACCGCCCCCCGATGTAGCGGTCCGACAGGCGAGCAGCCGCGATGATCGCGTCATCCGTGATGTGGACCCCGTGGTGGACCTCGTAGCGATCCTTGAGACCACGCAGGATCGCCACAGTGTCCTCGACAGAAGGGGGCGCGACGTACACGGGCTGGAATCGCCGCTCGAGCGCGGGGTCCTTCTCGATGTGCTTCCGGTATTCGTCGAGCGTAGTGGCGCCCACGACGCGGAGTTCTCCCCGAGCCAGAGCCGGCTTGAGCATGTTGCCCGCGTCCACCGCTCCCTCACCCGCCCCGGCCCCTACGATGGTATGCATCTCGTCGATGAAGATCACGTACCGACCGTCGGCCTCCGTGATCTCCTTCAGCACCGCCTTCATCCGCTCTTCGAACTCGCCCCGGTACTTCGCGCCGGCGAGCATCGACGCAATATCCAGCTGGAGCAGCTTCTTGTTGCCCAGGGTGGTGGGCACGTCTCCAGCTATCATCCGCTGGGCGAGGCCTTCCGCAATGGCGGTCTTGCCCACACCCGGTTCCCCGATCAGGACCGGATTGTTCTTGGTCCGACGGGCCAGGACCTTGATGACGCGGCGGATCTCCTCATCTCTGCCGATGACCGGGTCCAGCTTGCCTCGGCGAGCCTGCTCGGTGAGGTCCCTGCTGAATCTGGCGAGCGCCCGGTACGAATCTTCCGGGGTGTCGTCCGTCACGCGATGGGAGCCCCGCACCGAGTCCGTCGCCGACCGTACCTCGGAGAGCGTGGCTCCGCCGTCACGTAGGATCCTGCCGGCGTCGTTCTTCTCCCCGGTGAGACCCATCAGCAGGTGTTCGGTCGAGACGTATTCGTCGCCGAGCTCCCGGGAGACCTCCTCGGCCGCATCCAGAGCTTGGCGCAGATCTCTGGAGAGGTTCGGTTCGGAACCGCCCTGTACACGACCCATCCGGTCCAGGGCCTCCGTCACACGCTCCAGCATGAGGGGCACCGGTACCTCGAGCTTGTGGAGGATCGGCACCACGATGCCTTCTTCCTGACCCAAAAGCGCGTGCAGCAGATGGACCCCATGGACCTCTGGGTTTTCGCGGCGGCGTGCGTCGGCTGCTGCTGCCTGAAGCGCCTCGCCGGCTCGGACGGTCAGTCTTTCCGCACTCAGCATGCGTATTCCCTCAGTGACGATGTCATCGACCCTGCCACATTGGCAGTAGCTGAATGTCCAGGTGGGGAGAGTTTCAAGTTTCGCGCCAGACACTGCAGGACTTGTCCCGAGGGTCCGTACAACCCCACTTTCCACTCCCCTCCAATTATGGAAATGTACGCCTTTGCACCCGACGCACGCACCCAGCCGCCACGGACGAGAAGTGCCGCCCAGGGCCCTCGCCATCTCACTGCTCGCGCTCGCGGTGCCGTTGACCGCGACCGCCGTTCTCCCAAGCTGGTTCGAGAGCGAGGGGATGCTGTTGGCCTTTCTGCCGGTCCTGCTCCCCGCGTTCCTCCTCAGCTACTACAAGGGGTGGAAGGGTGCGTCGCTCGCGCTCGCGGCCGGGATGGCGACGCTGGCACTGTCTCAGGCCGAAATCCTGGCCCTGGACGTGGCGACGCCGCGTTGGGATTGGATCTTCCTGATGGTGACGATGCTGGTGGTGGTCTCTCTGGGGTCCGGATGGCTCGCGGAGCGGCTCCTCACCGAGCGGGAAAAGGCAGAGTCCGCCGCGCTCACCGACGTACTCACCGGACTGCCCAATCGAAGACACCTGGCTGTCTTTCTCGAGTGGGCTTGGGCTGCCGCCGTGCGGGGCAGGCCGATGTCGGTCGTGATCTTCGACCTCGATGACTTCAAGGCGGTGAACGACGAACACGGGCATGCCGCCGGCGATAAGGTGATCCGAGCGTTCGCGGAGGTACTTTCGAACCGCGGCCGGAAGATGGACCTGATCACGAGGTTCGGCGGCGAGGAGTTCCTTTCCGTCTTGGTCGACTGCGAGCTGGACCAGGCGCTGATGTATGCGGATTCCATCCGCCAGAAGATGGAAGAGGTCCCCTTCGACTGGGGCCCGGTGACCGTCAGTGGCGGCGTGGCATGCATGGAACCGGGCATGACGTCGCCGGACGTGCTCATCGCGGCGGCCGACCGAGCGCTCTACCGGGCCAAGGAAGAGGGGCGGAACCGAGTGTCCGCGGCGCACGCCGTTGCTCAGGGCCACGCCCCCGTGCCTGTGCCGCCCAAGCCTCGTGAGTGGAGGGAGGGCATCCGGGTCCTCCTGGTCGATGATGATGACGGGGCCTTGTTGGTGACTTCGCGGGTGCTCACCCAGATGGGGTGTGTGGTGACGACCGCCCCCTCGGGCGTTAAGGCGATCAAGATCCTCGAGTCCGACCCCAGCATCGATATCCTCGTCACCGACATCGTGATGCCTGAGATGAGCGGATTCACGCTGGTGGACCTCGCATCGGAGGCCAGAGCCGACCTTCCCGTTCTCTACGTGTCCGGCTACGAGCAGCAGATGGGCGAGTGGCCCGGAGCGCCGGGTGGGGCGAGCGCCTTCCTCCGAAAGCCGATTGAACCTCTGACCCTCCAGGCGGCGATCTCGGCACTCACCAGCCCGATCTCTGATGGAGCCGTCGCGGAGGCCTGAGCACTCTCGATGCCGGGTTCCCCCCGGCAGAGCCCGCCCCCCGCCCCGGATCCGATCCGCCGGTCGAGGGATATAACGGGTTCCCGGTGTGTCACCGATCGGCAGCCGACCTACACGAGACCCGGCATGGTCATGAACGCCTCTTCAGTTGTTTCCCGACTCGTCCTGGGAGTCGCGCTCGCCCTCGCCGCCAACGCCTGTGCTGCCAGCGGTGGGGGCCAGGAAACCATCGAGCGTGAGCAATTCATACAGACGTACGTCGACCTGAGGGTCGGGGCGCTCACAGACGAGGCTCGACAGATCTCCGACGAGGCGCGGGATCGTGTTCTGGCAGAGCACGGCGTGACCGAGGACGAACTCGTCGCCTTCGCCGATGTCCACGGGAGGGACGTGGACTTCATGAAGGACGTATGGGACGAGGTGGAGCGGCGGCTGGACGAAGTCAGGCCCGATCCCACCCCTGCTGAACTCGAGGGAATCAACTGAGCCGTGAAGCGCTCCGGTGCGTGCCGAGCCGCCTCCCGGCCCATTCAGACAGTGCCGCCCGTTGCACCCGTGTCCTCCACACCACGAAGTCCCTGATCCGGAGCAACCGATCCGGAGCTGCCGGGTGGAGATGCCCATGGCGTCTCGAGGAGGGCCGCGGTGCTTCGTGGCAGGAGGCTGCCGCCGCCATCGTCTCGTGACGCCTCAGACTACTCCCATTCGATGGTGGCGGGTGGCTTGGAGCTGACGTCGTAGGTCACGCGATTGATCCCCCGGACCTCGTTGATGATGCGTGCCGAGATGCGGCCGAGCACGTCGTGCGGGAAAGGGTACCAATCCGCCGTCATCCCATCTCGGGAGGTAACCGCACGGAGTGCGAGCACGTCTTCGTAGGTCCGGGCATCACCCATGACCCCGACGGCCTGCACAGGAAGGAGCACCGCGAATGCCTGCCATATCTCGTCGTAGAGGCCAGCCTCCCGGATCTCGTCCAGATAGATCGCGTCGGCCTGCTGTAGAGTCTCGATCCGCTGCCGTGTGACCTCACCGAGGATCCGTATCGCGAGCCCCGGACCCGGGAACGGGTGCCTGCCCACAAATTCCTCGGGAAGTCCGAGTTCCCGGCCCACCTGCCGCACCTCGTCCTTGAACAGCTCCCTCAGAGGCTCGACCAGTTCGAACGGCATGTCCTCGGGCAGTCCACCAACGTTGTGGTGTGTCTTGATCGTCACTGAAGGTCCCCCGGCCGAGACCGACTCGATCACGTCGGGATACAGCGTGCCCTGAACGAGGAAGGTGGCTCCAGTCCCCTCACGCTCGGCGGTGGAGTCGAACACTTCGATGAAGGAGTTGCCGATGGCTCTGCGTTTCTCCTCGGGGTCGGTGACTCCCTCCAGGCGATCCAGGAACAGGTCAGCAGCGTCCTCGACGACGAGTCGCAACCCGAGATGGCGTCCGAACATGCGCTCCACCTGCTCGCGTTCGTGCTTCCGAAGCAGGCCGTGGTCCACGAAGATGCACGTGAGACGATCGCCGATCGCCCGATGGACCAATACAGCCGCAACGGAGGAGTCGACTCCCCCGCTGAGTCCGCAGACGGCGGTGCCGTCACCGACCTGCTCTCGGATCTTCTCCACCGTCTCCGCGACGAACGCCCCGGCAGTCCAGGTCGGTCGACATCGACACGCCCCGAACAGGAAGTTCGAGATGATCTCGTCACCCCGGTGCGTGTGGGCGACCTCGGGATGAAACTGCACTCCCCAGATCGGATCCGTGGTGGACCGGAAAGCCGCGAGCGGGAGCGACTCGGTCGAGGCGATCGGCTCGTATCCGTCGGGGGGTTCGTCGACGTGGTCACCGTGCGAGCACCACACCGTCGTGCTCTCCGCTTGTGAGAAGCCCTCAAACAGGCTGTCCTCTGCACATACGGTGAGCTCTGCTCGACCGTACTCCCGCTTTCCATGGTGAACCGTGCCGCCCTCGAGGTGCGCGATGAGCTGCATCCCGTAGCAAATGCCGAGAAGCGGGATTCCCGCTCTCAGCAGCTCGGGTGGCGCGGTGGGTACCCCTTCGTCGTATACCGAAGCGGGTCCCCCGGACAAGATGATTCCCGACGGCCCCCAGGCTTTGATCCACTCCAGATCCCGACTCGGAGGATGAATCTCACAGTAGACCCGCTCTTCCCGGATGCGCCGGGCGATCAGCTGAGTGAACTGTGATCCGAAGTCGAGAATAAGGATGCGGTCGTGTCCTTCATGGTCGAATTTCATGATCCCTCGTCGAGATTCTCCTCGGGCGCCACGAGATCTTCGAGTGTCTCGCGCCGGCGGACGAGCTGGACTCCCTCGGAGTCGACCAGCACCTCGGCGGGCCTCAACCGGCCATTGTAGTTCGAGGCCATGGCAAACCCATAGGCGCCTACGGTGCGCACTGCGAGGAGCTCACCAGGCTCGGGCACCTCCATCTCGCGATCTCTTGCCAGAAAGTCACCGGACTCACAGATCGGGCCAACGACATCCACCATCTCGGTAGGACGTGCTCGACGGCGATCCGCTCGCTCTATCGCATGATACCCGCCGTAATGACTGGGGCGAAGGAGCTCGCTCATCCCTCCGTCGACGATGACGAAGGTCCTGGGTCCGCTGCGCTTCACATACTGCACCCTGGTCAGCAGGACACCCGCCTCGCCGACGATCGACCTGCCGGGTTCGATCACCAGCCGGAGGCCCGACGCCATGACCCGCGGGACGATCTCCTGCGCGAGTTGATCGACGTCCATGCCTGGCTCCTCGTGGTAGCGGATGCCGTACCCACCACCGATGTCGAGGTACTCGAGGTCCACACCTTCGGTCGCGAGTTCGGTCACAAGGTCGAGCACCTTGTCCAACGTCCGCACGTACGGGGCGACGTCCACAATCTGAGAGCCGATGTGCACGTCGATGCCCCTCGGGACCAGGTGGGCGCGCCCAGCCGCCCATCGGTAGAGCGCCGCCGCCTTGTCCAGCGGAACGCCGAACTTCGCCGCCGCGTGTCCGGTCGCGGTGTACTCGTGTGGGGTCGCCGCGACGACGTCCGGATTGACCCTTATGGCAAAGGGTGCCTTCGTCTTCCGGCTCTCGGCGATCGCGTCGATCCGTTGGAGCTCGCCCGCACTCTCGACGTTGAAGCCGTAGATCCCCGCACTCAGCCCAGTCTCGATCTCAGGGTCGGTCTTCCCCACGCCCGCGAAGACGACATCCTCCGGCGGGATGCCAGCCTCCGCCACACGGAAGAATTCGCCGGCACTCGTAATGTCTGCGCCACACCCCAAACCGCGCAGCCGGCGAAGCAGCGTGAGGTTCCCATTCGCCTTGACCGAGTATGCCAGCAGAGTATTCACGCCGGCGAAGGCCCTTTGAAAGGTGCGTACCCGTCCCGCGACATAGTCGAAGTCGTAGACGTACAGGGGCGTACCGAATCGATCGGCCAACTCGCGCGCGGAAACACTGCCGCAGCGGAGCTCGCCGTCGACCGAAGGAAACGGCTTTGTCAGTACGACTTCGCCCAAACGACCTCCATTTCGGAGGGGCCACTCCCGGAGACACACTTCGCCGGCGCCACGTCGGAGCGGAATTCCTCGGTCGGAATACAGCGGATCGTGCCCTTCGTGAGATCCTTGACCTGCTGTTCCACCGCGGGATCTCCCGACCAACCTGTGTACACGAAGCCACCGTCTCCCTCGAGAATCTCCCTGAGCTCGTCGATGGAATTCACCCCGCGGTAGGAGTTCGCCTCACGCCGCGCACGCGCAGCATCCATGAGTTCGATCTGGAAGGCATCCAGACGAGTGGGAAGGGTGTCGATCGCCTCCCCCTCGGGCACGAAGGTCTTCCGCTTCTCGCCCTCCGGCGTCAGGCGCCGAGCCAGAGCCAACTGCCCCTGCTCGAGGTCCCTCGGCCCGATCTCGACCCGAAAGGGCACGCCCTTGCGCTCCCACTCGTAATACTTGGCCCCGGGCGACAGGTGGTCACGGGCGTCGATCTTCACGCGGACCCCCAGGACTCTGAGCCGTGCGGCCACCTCGTCGGCCTTGGACAGGACCGCGTCCTGCGATTCACCACCCCTGAGAATCGGCACGATCACCACCTGTGTCGGAGCGAGCCGCGGCGGAAGCACGACACCGTTGTCGTCCCCGTGGGTCATGACGAGTCCGCCGACCATTCGGGTGGAGACACCCCACGACGTGTTCCACGCATACTCCTCCTGACCGGCCTCGGACTGGAATTTCAGATCGAACTGCTTCGAGAAGTTCTGACCCAGGAAGTGAGAAGTACCGGCCTGCAGGGCCTTGTTGTCCTGCATCATCGCTTCGCAGGCATAGCTCCGTACCGCCCCAGCAAAGGTCTCGGACTTGGACTTGAGCCCCGTCACGGGCGGCATGCCGATCCACTCTTCCATGAACTTCCGGTAGATCCCCAGGATGAGCAGGGTCTCTTCCTCGGCCTCCTCCGGCGAAGCGTGAGCCGTATGACCCTCCTGCCAGAGAAACTCCGAAGTGCGGAGGAAGAGGCGCGTTCGCATCTCCCATCGCATGACGTTCGCCCACTGGTTCATCAGAACGGGCAGATCCCTGTAGCTCTGAACCCACTTGGCGTACATCGCGTAGATGATCGTCTCGGACGTAGGCCTGATGGCGAAGGGCTCCTCCAGTTCCTTGCCGCCGGCCTCGGTCACCACAGCCAGTTCCGGAGCGAAGCCCTCGACGTGCTCCTTTTCCTTCTCGATGAAGCTCATCGGGATGAGAAGCGGGAAATAGGCATTCTCGTGCCCGGTCTCCTTGAACATGTCGTCCAGGGCGCGCTGCATCAGTTCCCAAATGCCGTAACCCCACGGGCGAATTACCATGCTCCCGCGGACGGGCGAGTAGTCGGCGAGTTCCGCCCTCAGGACCACCTCGTTGTACCACGCAGCGAAGTCTTCGCTGCGTGGCGTCAGCTTCTTGTCGTCAGCCATCGTTCTCTTCTAGAAGTTCCTGGATCTTGGCACGAGTCTCACGCTCGTCCGCACGCATGCGTCTCAAAGCGATGACGCCGGGCACCCCGAAAAGCAGGAGCGACGCCACCACCCATGTAGGTCGAAAAGCTGTTCCCAGCGCTTCCCCGAGAAGCGCAGCGACCAACGCCCCGCCGCCCATCGAGAGTAGGCCGACCACCGACAGGGTGACCCACTCGAGCACGTCCAACCGCCGGACCGCCCTGGCGGCCACCTCGCGGGCGAGCCGGGCCTGCTCCTCCGTGTGCCCACGGGTCACGACAGGTCCGCCAGCGACACCTCGGTCTCGGCACCGGACGCCATGTCCCTCTCTACCACGACTCCCCGAGCGATCTCGTCGGGTCCGATGACCAACACGCGCGCAGCACCCTCGATCTCGGCAGCCTTGAACTGCTTTCGAACAGACTGCTGCTTCAGGGGATAGGCCACGCTGTGCCCCCTTCCCCGCATCGACGCGGCAATCCTGAGCGCCTCCGTGCGGGGAACATCCCCCACGGTGACCAGGAAGTAGTCCACGGAGCGGGCGTAGTCGGGCACCAGTCCACGGTCCCTCAGGAGTTCCCCCAGGACCACATCGCCCATCCCGAATCCCACAGCCGGTAGCGGCTCACCTCCCACCAGCTCGAGAAGGCGATCGTAGCGACCGCCTCCACAGATGGCCCGAAGCTCTCCCTGCCGGTCGAACAGCTCGAAGACGATGCCGGTGTAGTAGGCCAGACCCCGCACGATCGTGAGGTCCACCTCGACGAAGTCCCCAACGCCCAGCGCCTCGAGCGTCTCGACGTACTCCTTCAACCGATCGAGGTCCGGAGCCACGTCATCTCGGCTCCCGAACTTCTCCTGGAGAGCCTCCAGCCCCGGCTCGTCGAAGAGGGCCAGCACATCGCCGGCCTGGGCCTCCGTAAGGCCCGCATCGGCGACGAGCTTCGCCCGTGTCTTGTCCGCGGGCTCACGCTCCATCTTATCCACGGCAGCGTAGGCGACACCCAGAGCGTCGTCCGTGACACCGCACGCGCTCAGCAGCGCAGAGAGGAGTCGGCGATCCGACACGCGGGCCCGGAAGTCATCAGCGGTAAGGCCCAACTCCCGCAGTGCGTCGATGGCCACGGCGAGGACCTCGGCGTCGGCGGAGACTGAAGCCTCGCCGATAATGTCCACGTTCCATTGGAAATGCTCCCGGAGGCGCCCCCGCTGCTGCCGCTCGTATCGGAACAGCTGAGGGATGGTGAACCACCGGATGGGCTTGGGCATCCCTCGGCTGCGCTCCCCGAGAATTCTGGCCAAGGACGGCGTCATTTCCGGGCGCAGCGTGACTGCGCGCCCGCCCTTGTCCTCGAAATTGTAGAGCTGACCGACGATCTCCGGGCCGCTCTTCTCGACGTAGAGATTCAGCAACTCCAGCGGCGGCCCGTCGTACTCCAGGAATCCATAACGCTCAGCACTGAGGCGCCACGCGTCGAACACATGGGCGCGGAAGGCGAAGTCCTCAGGGACGAAGTCCCGGAACCCCGGAAGCCGGGCGAAGGTCGGATTGGCCATAGAACGCGGAATCTAGCGCCGAAGCCCCGTGATTCAACTGACGCCGCCTCGCCCCGGGACGGATGCCATGCGGGCCACCGGCTGACTAGTGCCCCAGCGGCTCTCGGCCGAGAAGCGTCAGCGCGGACCCTACCGTGTGGACAGAGCCGGTCACCAGCACGGTTCCGTCACCGGCCTCCGCACGCGCGCGCTTCATCGCTTCGGCGAAGTCTCCCTCGAGACGCATGGGACACAGATGCGCCACCGCATCCGCAGCGACCGTTGCATCCCATCTTCTTTCGGGAGGCGCAGACGGTGCCTGCGTCAGCACCGCATAGTCCGCCCGCGCGAACAGAGGCGGAAGCATGGAACGCCAATCCTTGTCGCCGAGAACCCCGACCAGGACGACCAACGGACGAGGCAGGTCGAGTCGGTCGACAGTATCGACGAGGGACAGAATCCCGGCCGTGTTGTGGGCGACATCGAAGACCCAGGTCTTTCCGTCCACCACTTCTATCTGGTCCCGGCCGGGGTGGACCACGGTCTCGACTCCCGCCTGGACGGCGACTGCAGGAGGCCACATGCCTTGGGGCATCTGCTCTAGAATTCGGACAGCCAGGAGAGTATTCGCCGCCTGGTGCAGACCCACCAACGGTGTACGGAGCCTCAATGGACCCCAGGCTCGGGTCTCCACGTCGAACGAGGTGTGATCCACGGCGACCACGATATCCTCGGCCTCGTCCGCCACGTCCACCTCCACCATCCGGACCCCACGTTCACTCGCGAGGCTCCTGAACTGCCGGAGTATTTCGGGGTCCGTCTCGGCCGTAACAAACGGCACGCCAGCCTTCATCACGCCCGCCTTCTCAAAGGCGATCTGCGCCAGGGTGTCCCCAAGGTAGTCGGCATGGTCGAGGGCCACATTCGTGACCGCTGAAACTTGAGGGCTGCATACGTTGGTCGCGTCGAACCGGCCTCCGAGCCCGACCTCGACTGCTGCTACGTCGACTCCCTCGCGGGCGAAGGCGTGGAAGCCCAGCACGGTGACCGCTTCGAAGAAGGTCAGGCCGAACTGCAGGACGGCATCCGTCACTTCAGCGGCGTATCCCATCAGTGCTTCGTCGCTCAGGGGCCGCCCACCTATCTGAATCCGTTCCCTGAAGGAGCACAGATGGGGCGAGGTGAAGCATCCGGCCCGCATTCCCGCATGGGTGAGGATGGACGACATCGTGCTGACCACACTCCCCTTCCCATTGGTGCCACCCACGTGGAGGACGGGGTAGGCCTGGTGGGGATTCCCCAGAGCCTGCAGCGCCATTTGGGTCCGTTCCAGACCCCAATGGACCCCGGTGGCAAGCGGAGGAAACAACCGCACAACGAGAGGATCGGAAAAGGGCCGGTCCAGCCGATCCGGTGAAGACAGGACCTTCACGCCGGCCGATCGGGGTCCTTCCATGTGGGGCCCTAACCTGCTTCCTGTGGGGTCCCGATCATGTGCCCGATGATGAGGGAGATGGTGCGCTTGAGTTCACGCCTGTCAACGACTTGATCCACCATGCCATGCGCCAGCAGGAATTCCGAGCGCTGGAAGCCGGAAGGCAACTCCTGTTTGATCGTCTCCTCGATGACACGGGGGCCCGCGAAGCCGATCAGCGCGCCCGGCTCAGCCAGGTTCACGTCTCCAAGCATCGCGAACGAGGCGGTCACACCTCCGGTGGTCGGATGGGTCAGGACGGAAATGAAGGGAACCCCGGCCTCGTGCAGACGCGCCAGAATCGACGACGTCTTGGCCATCTGCATGAGCGAGTAGATACCCTCCTGCATCCGAGCGCCGCCTGACGCCGACACCACGATCAGGGGTGTCTTCTGCTTCAACGCGACATGCCCGGCCCGGGTGATCTTCTCGCCCACCACAGACCCCATCGATCCGCCGACATACGCGAAGTCCATGACCGCCAGGACGACACGCTCGCCCTCGAGCAGCCCGGTCCCTGTTACGACGGCCTCGTGCCGCCCCTTGGCCTCAGCCGCTGCGATCCGATCTGGGTAGGCCTTGAGATCCCTGAACCCCAGGGGGTCGGCGGCTCTGAGCGACTCGTCCATCGGCTCGAAGGAGTCCGCATCCAGGAGTACCTGGAGATACGCCTCCGCAGGAACGCGGAGGTGGAATCCGCAGTGCGGGCAGACGTTGAGATTCTCCGCCAGGCGCTCCCGGTAGAGAATCTCCCCGCACCCGGTGCACTTGTCGAACACGTCGCCGGACAGATCACGCCTGTCCTGAGACGTCAGTGGTTTCTTGTCCTTACGGAACCAAGCCATGAGGCGCCTTAAGTCTCGTGTGCGACGCGGACGGCAATCGCGGCCGCCACCCAGGACATCAGAAGAAACGTCCCCCCGTAGCTTACGAACGGTAGCGGAATTCCCGTGATGGGCACGATACCAACGGTCATGCCCACGTTCACGAAAATGTGGACGAGCCAGGCTCCGAAGATACCGAGGAGGGTCAGACCAGCAAAGGGATCAGGACATTCCCGGGCCATCGTCACCAATCGGCTCAGCACGTACGCGAACGCGAGAAGCGCGCCCACCGTCCCGATGAAGCCCAGTTCCTCGCCCACGACGCTGAAGATGAAGTCCGTGTGCTGCTCGGGCAGGAAGTCGAATCGCTTCTGAGTGCCCAAGGTGAAGCCCTGGCCCGTGAGTCCGCCCGAGCCGATGGCTACCTTCGATTGGATCAACTGGTACCCTGCCCCCCTCGGATCCACGTCCGGATCGAGAAACACCAGAATTCGGTTCTGCTGATAGGTGGCGAGCGAGTTCCAGAGCGGTCGGGAGATCGTCCCGGCGGCGAGGTTGGCCAATACCACGGCCACCGACTCGAAGAGGAAGAGCCGGAAGCGATAGAAGAACAGGAAGGCGACTACGCCGACGATGTACCAGCCCCAGACACGAGTGTCGTAGGAGAGCAGGAGCCCGGCCACGGGGCTGGCCACCAGAAGGAGCATTCTGACCGGCGTCCCCGCCCAATACAGCATCGCAAACAGGATCCCGCCGAACGCCATGGCGGTTCCCAGGTCCGGCTGCAGCATCACCAGCCCCAGGGGTAGGGCGACGAGGAATGAAGGAAAGCTGATGTCCTTGAGCGACGCCAGCGCCTCATCCTGCTGGGAGAGGACCCTCGCCAGCATGAGAATCGTCGAGATCTTCGCCACTTCCGCCGGCTGGAATCTGATCGGGCCCAGGTCGATCCAGCTCTTCACGCCTGCCGCGGTGCCGCTCCCCGTCCCGATGACCAGGGTGGCAGCCAACAGGACCAGGCTGAAGACGTAGGAGGGAAGAGCTACCCACTCGATCCATCGGAGCGGTATCCGCGAGAGTCCCGTGAATGCGACCAGGGCGATGATGAGCCAGGACCCCTGTCTCACCCACGCGTGCCTGGTGACGGGATCGGGAACGTTGACCACACCTGCCGAATAGATCATCGCGACCCCGAACAACGAGACCGAGAGGATCGCCACGACGAGCGGCACATCCACCGCCCACTTCTCGAACAGCCGGATCATGGTCTGCCCCCGAACCGCTCTGCGTACCAGGGCGCCGGCACGCCACGCACAAGGTGCTCGAGGTACGTCTGCACCGAGTCTATCGGAATTCCGTGCTTCTTCCGGAGGTAGAAGTCGGCCGCCTTCGCCACGATGGGAGCCGCCATCTGCGACCCGCTGGCGCCGTGCTCAACGAGGGCGACGATGACAATCTCAGGCGGAGCGCCCGGAGGCCCCGCGATGCCGGCGAACCACGCATCGTCTTCCGCGAGCCCCTGGACCGAGAGTGGGTTCTGGCCCGTGCCTGTCTTCCCGATGACATCCCAATGCTCGAGGGCGGTGCCGAAGTGAGCGGTTCCGCCGAAGGCTGTAACGGCTCGCAGACCCTCGCGCAGGGCCTCCAGATGCTCTGCTTTCAGATTCAGGGCCCATCCTTCACCAACCGCCAAGCCCTGCGCGAGAAGAGGCGGTGGCGCCGAGCCGTCTCGCGCGAGTGCCACGTAGAACTGCGCCATCTTCAGCGGCGTCTGAGAATTCGGACCCTGGCCGATCGAGAGAACGAGCGCCTCACCCTCACGGGGGGAATACCCGAATCGGCGGTTCCAGAAGTCCCTGTCCGCAGGAAAGATGCCCCGGCTCTCTTCGGGCAGGTCGATGCCGCACTGGCGATCGAACCCGATGTCGGTTGCTCGTTGGAGCAGCCGGTCCAACCCGAGGCGAATCCCCAACTGGTAGAAGTAGATGTCGCAGGAGTTGCCGATCGCTTCGGCCAGATTGTTGAACCCGTGTCCCTCGCGGTCCCAGCAGTGCCACACCCGGTCGCCCCAGAACCAGGCCCCTTCACACGGGACCTCCATGAGCTCGTCGGGGGTCACCACCCCGACATCCAACCCGATCCCGGCAGCAGCCAGCTTCCAGGTGGATGCCGGCGCGTACAGACCCAACACAGCCCTGTTGAATAGCGGTCTTCTCTCGTCCGTGGTCAGGCGGCCCCACAGCTCTGTGGCGATTCCACCCACGAAATCGTTGGGGTCGTAGGAGGGAGCCGCGTAGAGCGCCAACACACCGCCATCCAATGGGTCGAGAGCCACTACGGCTCCCGAGAGCGTGTCGGGAAAGATCTCGTGGATCCATTGCTGGAGCTCCATATCGAGATTGAGGTGGAGGTCACGCCCTCCCTCGCCGGGATCCGCGGTCAATCCCGCGAAGTCGCCCACGATACGACCCCTGGCATCCTGCTCCACGTAGCGGAGTCCTCGGCGACCTTGAAGCATCGCTTCGTACTGGCGCTCAACCCCAGTTTTCCCTACGACCATGCCCTGTTGGTAGCGGCCGTCCCGGAACGCTTCGCTGTCCAGCTCGTCACGGGTGATCTCGCCGGTGTATCCCATGACGTGGCCCGCCGCAGCGCCCGCCATGTAGCGGCGCCGGGGTCGCATCTCGATGTACACGCCCGGAAACTCTGAACGACGCTCCTCGAGGGCACTTACGACCTCGAAGTCCGCGTCCGCGTCAACCACGATCTCCGTGCCGTAGCGGCGAAAGTCGGCGAGCATCGTCTCGACGTCGGTATCCGAGATGTTTATGACGTCCCGCATGCGTCCGAGCGTCGCTCGGATCGAGTCGACCGGACCGGGCAGGAGCGTAATGGCATACCCGGGGACATTGTCCGCCAAGATGAGGCCGTTGCGGTCGTAGATGGTACCGCGGGGAGCCGGAACGGGGAGTTGACGCAGACGGTTCGACTCGGCCCGGAGTGCCCAGGTGGCGGACCTGACGATCTGCACGCGGAAGAACGCCGCCCCCAAGACGCTCATGAGGACTGCCACGACCATATACGCGCCCTGCGCCCTGGCCCGACGAGCGAGCGGATGGTGGATCTTCAACGCGCGGGCTCCCGCCACAGACCCGTGACGGCGAGCACTACGACCCCCACGAACGCTGCGTAGAGCGCCCCCAATGTGCCCTGGACAAGGATCTGGTCCACGAAAGGCTGGCGAAGTTCTTCGCCCACCATGACCCAATGGGCCACATCCCTGAGCAGCTTGCCCATGGAGAAGAACGATACCAGGAAGATGAGGGAGTCCCCGACGAAAAGGTCCCGGCTCACCGAGCCGACGATTCCGACGAGCGCCATGGCCACGCCGTTGGCTCCGAACGACAGGACGCTCAACGCGTCCTCGAGGAGACCCAGTCCGAAGCCGGCCCCGGCGGCAGCACCCATGCCTGCTTCACGGGAGGCGAGGAGGAGGGCAACCGTCGCCAGATCCGGCGCGACGGGTCCGAGGCCGAGGCCCACGTGGAGCAGGAAGTGCATGACCCCCAGGGCAACCACTACGATCCAGAAGACCGGACCCGCCTTCATCGTCCCTCTCCCGGCGGCGGATCGAAGCGTTCCTCCAGCAAAGCTCTGAGCAGACGGACGCTGTCCTCCAGCACGAGTTCGCGCCGGATCGCGTCTGACCGGGTGACGATCGAGTCGGGTGGCCACGCCCCCGCCAGCGACGCCTCGGCGGGCTCCACTGCCACGAGAACGTGCGTGACCGCGCCCGGTTCGACCATGGGACGGAGCCAGTAGCTCTTCAACCAACGCCCTTCGACGGCCGCCACTCCATCGATGAACCCGATTGGTATGCCGCGAGGGAACACGCCGCCGAGGCCGCTCGTGAGCACGACGGTGCCGGCCTGGATGTTCTCGAAGTAGGCGGCCCCGTTCAGGACCAGTCGGTCCTCTTCCGGGAAGGCCCCCCGCCGATTCTCGACGATCCCGAACGCCGTCCCGTCCTCGAGCATCCCGCTCGCACGGAAATCCGGGTGGGTCCAATCCATCCCCACGGCCGTGCGCCCGCGAACTTCCCGGATCACCCCGACCAGGCCGTGGCGGCTGATGATGGGCGCGCCGGCTCGGACCCCGTGCTCCTCGCCCAGGAAGAGGAGAAACATGCTCTCAGACCCGGCAGTCCCTGGACGGATGAGCGATGCGGGCCGGTAGGACGGGCCCACGCGCTCACTCAGATCGAGCAGGGAGCGCAGGGTCCGGTTCTCGTCTGCGAGCGCAGCCTGCGTCGACACCACGGAAGAGAGAGAGTCGAGTTGGCCCCTCAGTACCTCTACCTGCTGGGCCCGGAGCCGAGCGTCGGCCAGGCGCTCCTGGGTCGCGATGAACGGACGGAGCAGCGATGCGCGCAGGGCCCACGCGACGGACTGCTGCGCGGGGTCCGGGAGATAGAGCGTAACGAGGGCCGCGACGAAGACGCCCACCGCGACACCTACCTGTCTTCTCCCTCCCTCACCCTCCAACTCAGTCCCGTAGGTCATTTCAGCCCCCGGACCGCCCTCAAGTGACCAAAACGGTCCGGTACTTGTGGAGGTCGTCGAGGATTCGCCCTGCCCCCCTCACCACACACGTCAGCGGCTCTTCATCAACGTGGATCGGCAGGTTGGTCTCGTGCTGCAGGAGCTTGTCGAGACCGCGGATGAGGGCCCCGCCTCCGGTCATCACGATCCCGCGGTCCACGATGTCGGAAGACAGCTCGGGTGGCGTGATCTCCAGCGCCCGCCGCACGGCCTCGACGATGGCCTGGATGGGTTCTTGGATACACTCGCGGATTTCCTGGGAGTGGACCGTGACGGTCTTGGGGATTCCGCTGACCAGATCTCGGCCCTTCACCTCCATGTCCCGCTCTTCACCGAAGTCGAAGGCCGACCCGATCTGAATTTTGATCGCCTCGGCAGTCGGCTCCCCGATGAGCAGATTGTAGTTCTTCCGCAGGAAGGTGACGATCGCCAGGTCGAGCTCGTCGCCACCGACTCGAATGGAGGTGTTCGACACGATACCCGACAACGCGATCACCGCGATTTCCGTGGTGCCGCCACCGATGTCGATGACCATGTTTCCGGTGGGCGTCTCCACCGGCAGGCCTACCCCGATTGCCGCCGCCATGGGCTCGTCCACCATGTAGACCGCCTTGGCGCCGGCCGCCATCGCCGAGGAGCGCACGGCCCGACGCTCGAGCTCCGTGATGCCGGACGGTACGCCGACCACGACTCTCGGCTTGATTCGGAATACCCGCTTCGCCGTGACCTGCTTGAGGAAGTGGCGCAGCATCATCTCCGTAACGTCCACGTCGGCGATGACGCCGTCCTTCAGGGGCCGGATCGCCTCGATGCCCTCCGGCGTCCGCCCCAGCATCCTCTTGGCCTCGAGCCCAATGCCCATGATCCGCCGACTGCCCTTCTCCATGGCGACGACGGAGGGCTCATTGAGGACGATGCCCTCTCCCTTGACGTACACAAGGGTGTTCGCTGTGCCGAGGTCGACAGCGATGTCGTTGACGGGGATGAGGCGCCCCGAATTGAACCAATCGAGCAGTCCGGGCAATGTTCGGTGTCTCAGAAGGCAGAATGAACTGATTTCGGGCCAGAAAAGGCAGGTGAACGTAGGTTTACTCTCGGGCCTGCGCCACCCTCGTTTCCCCCTCGTCGGTTGCCGCGCAAGACGGCACTAATCTCGTCCGGTGCTACCGAACCCGCCTGCTCCGCGCTGCGTGCCCGAGAGCTCGAAGGCCTCGATGACCTCGGGAGCCTCGAAACGGGCGAAAACCAACTGGGCGATCCGCTCTCCCCGCGCGAGCGTCACCGCTTCGAGCCCGGTATTCTGCATGATTACCCGCAACTCTCCCCGATAGTCGGGATCGATCGTCCCCGGGCTGTTCGGCAGGGTGATCCCGTGCTTCAACGCGAGTCCGGACCGGGGACGCACCTGGCACTCCAAGCCCTCGGGCAGCTCCATGACGAGCCCCGTGCATACCAGACGGATTTCCCCAGGAGCCAACACGACCTCCTGCTCGGCGCACCGGATATCGTAACCGGCCGCGTGGGGTGTAGCCCGCTCCGGCAAGGGGATATCCGGGTTCGAGGCCAGTCTCTGGAAACGCACCTGGGCAGGCATCACGACTCCTCTATCATCCAATCAACGAACGAAGGGGGCGGAGCCCATCGGCCCCGCCCCCGAACCACTATCGACCCGTTCTCGTCTAGGCCTGCGCAGGCGCTCTGAGGAAGTCGTCGATGTCCTTGCACTCCATTCCGAAGGCGTCAGCGACTCCTTGGTATGTGACCTGACCGTCCACCGCGTTCACGCCCAACTTCAGGGCGTTGTCGTCCAGGCAGGCCTTCTGCCATCCCTTCCCGGCCAGCGCCAGCGCGTACGGTAGCGTTGCGTTGGTGAGCGCCAGGGTGCTGGTCCTGGGCACGCCACCGGGCATATTCGCTACGGCGTAGTGGATCACATGGTCGACCACGTACACCGGATCGTGGTGGGTAGTCGGCTTGATGGTTTCCACGCACCCGCCCTGGTCGACCGCCACGTCGGCGATGACCGTCCCAGGGCGCATCAGCTTGAGGTCTTCCCGGGTGATCAGGTGCGGAGCCTTGGCGCCGGGAATGAGGACCGCACCGACAATGAGATCGGCATCCTCGATCTGCTTCCGAATCGCGTACGGAGTGCTGAACAGGCAACTGACGTTGGCCGGCATGACATCGTCGAGATACCGCAGCCGCTCGAGGTCGATGTCCATGATGGCAACACGGGCACCGAGACCAGCCGCCATCTTGGCCGCATTGGTGCCGACGACGCCTCCACCCAGAATCAGGACCTTGCCGGGGAGCACCCCAGGCACACCGCCGAGAAGAACGCCCAGTCCGCCTTGGGGCTTCTCGAGGTACTTCGCTCCCTCCTGGATCGCCATCCGCCCTGCTACCTCGCTCATCGGCGTGAGCAAGGGCAACTCACCGGACGGAAGCTCCACCGTCTCGTAGGCGATGGAGATCGCCTTGGTGTCGAGGAACGCCTTGGTCAGCTCCTCGTCCGCAGCGAAGTGGAAATAAGTGAAGACGACCTGCCCCGCCCGAATCTTCGGCCACTCGGGGCGGATGGGCTCCTTGACCTTCATGATCATCTCGGCGCGAGCCCACACCTCGTCTGAGGTGTCGACGATTTCGGCACCGGCGCTCTCGTAATAGTCGTCGGTGAATCCGCTGCCGAGACCCGCGTTCGTCTCGATGATCAGATCGTGTCCCGCCTTCTTCAGCATCTCCGCCCCAGCTGGGGTGAGGGCGACGCGGTATTCGTCGGGCTTGATCTCTTTGGGTACGCCAATGAGCATCTGGAATCTCGCTTGCCTAGTGTCGTATCGTGGCTCAAGGAGGGCCTTCAAACCTAGCCACGATCAGAGGGTGAGGAAACGCCCTCAGGGGCCGTTTGGCCCCAGCCTCAGCACGTAATGCGCAACGGGGTCCGCGTACTGCGCCGCGACCCGGGCGACATCGTCTGATGTGATGCCTTCCAGCCGGGCCAGGAGTCCGTCCAAGCCGAGGAAGGGCTCGTCGTGGAGGGCAACCGCGGAGAGCCTGTGCAGGCGTGCCCCGGTCGATTCGAGAGACAGCATCACCTGGCCAATCAGCTGTCTTCTGGTCTGCTCGACCTCCTCAGCGCCAAGCCCACGGGACGCTACCTCGGCCAGTTCCTGCCTGATCGTGTCCACCGCCTGTTGCTCGGTGGCGGGACGGGTGCCGACATAGACCCCGAACAGTCCAGCCGCCCTGTAGAACGATTGGAAGCTGAAGACCGAGTAGCAGAGGCCGAGTTCCTCCCTGACCCGCTGAAAGAGCCTCGAACTCATTCCGCCGCCGAGCGCCGCCGAGAGGAGCAGCAAGGGGTATCGGTCGGGACTGGCTCGCCCCGGAATCTTGGTACCGAATACGACGTGCGCCTGCGATGTGTCCCGGGCCACCCTTCCCTCACCCCGGAGAGCGGAGGCAGGCGTCACGGCCGGCTCGACGCGTTCTCCCGGTGCAAGCGACCCGAAGAGGTCGGCAACCCGCTCCACGAGGTCCTCGTGGACGACGTTCCCCGCCGCGGCCACGACCAGATTCCGGCCGCTGTATCGAGTTCGATGAAGGTCGCGCAAGACATCACCGCTCATTCCCGCGACCGACTCAGTGGTGCCCAGTATGGATCGCCCGTAAGGGTGTCCCTCCCAGAGCGCCCCAGAGTGGAGTTCGAACACGACATCATCCGGCGTGTCCTCCACCTGGGCGATCTCTTCGAGAACGACCTCACGCTCCATATCCAGGTCCGAGTCATCGAGCGTGGGCGACAGCGTCAGGTCTGCGAGCACATCCAGCGCCTCGGGAAGATGCTCGTCGAGGACGCGCGCCTGGAAGGAGGTGTGTTCGCGGCTCGTATACGCGTCGAGCGATCCTCCGAGACCTTCAATGGAGAGCGCGATCTCGCGCGCCGACCGCTTGACCGTGCCCTTGAACACCATGTGCTCGAGAAGATGGCTCGCCCCCAACTCACTCGGACCCTCGTGGGCCCCGCCCTGCCGCACCCACACGGCGACGGCCGCGGAGCGGACCCCGGGCATGAACTCGCTGAGCACCTGTATGCCGTTTCCGAGTTCGGAGTGGTCCATGGCCTCCACCGCGCCGGTCTTCGCACCCGGCTCCGCCTGGACCCCGGAACGCGAAGAGGGCACGGGCCGAAGCCCGCGCCCTCCTCTGATGTTACGCTTGGTCAACGGAGACTCAGCCGTCCTGCTGCGCGGCTTCCTCGGAACCACCCGTCGCCTGGGCATCCTCAGCCAACGCGGCTTTCCGCGACAGCCGCAGGCGGCCCTTTTCATCGATGGAAAGGAGCTTGACCCGAGTGATCTCGCCCTTCTTGAGAACGTCCTCGGTCCTCTCCGTCCGACCCTCCTGCAACTCGGAGATGTGGCAGAGACCCTCCTTGCCCGGCAGAATCTCGATGAAGGCGCCGAAGGTCGTGATGTTCTTCACGGGACCCTCGTAGATCCGGCCGACGTCAGGCTCCTGCACGATGGCCTCGACCATCTCACGGGCCCGCGCACCTGCCTCACCGGACACGGCGGCGATCTTCACCAGTCCCGAATCATCGATGTCGATCGTGGCACCGGACTCTTCCTGGATGGCGCGGATCGTCTTGCCCTTCGGCCCGATGATCTCGCCGATCTTCTCCGGGTTGATCTGCACCGAGATGATACGCGGCGCGTACTCAGAGAGGTCACCCCTCGGACCCTCGAGGGCCTGATCCATGAGATCCAGAATGTGCATCCGGCCCTTGTGGGCCCTCTCGAGGGCCTCCTTCATGATATCGAAGGTAAGGCCCCGGATCTTGATGTCCATCTGGATGGACGTCACGCCCTCACGGGTGCCGGCGACCTTGAAGTCCATGTCACCCAGCGCATCCTCGAGGCCGAGAATGTCCGTCAGGATCGCGACCTCTTCGCCTTCCTTGATCAGTCCCATCGCAACACCTGCACAGGCGGACTTGATCGGCACGCCGGCGTCCATGAGCGACAGCGAGGAGGCGCATACCGTGGCCATGGACGAAGACCCGTTGGACTCGAGCACGTCGGAGACGATACGAATCGTGTAGGGGAAGTCGTCGTAGGCCGGAAGAAGCGGCTGAACGGCTCTCTCGGCCAGATTCCCGTGCCCGATCTCACGGCGCGACGTGCCACGGAACGGACGGGCCTCACCCACGCTGAAGGGCGGGAAGTTGTAGTGCAGCATGAACGATTTGGTGACTTCCTCGCGCGTGTCGATGGAATCGATGCGCTGCTCGTCCCTGGACGTGCCGAGGGTCACCACCCCGAGCGCCTGGGTCTGGCCACGAGTGAAGAGCGATGAACCGTGTGTCCGAGGCAGAACGCCGACCTCACACGTGATCGGCCGAACGTCGTCGAGGCCACGACCATCCGCCCGCTCACCCTTGTCGAGGATCTGGCGGCGCATCGTGTGCTTCTCGATGTCCCTCAGGATCTCGCCGACCTCCTTGGCGTGAGCCGAGTACATCTCGTCCTCGTCGATCAACGTCGACACGATGTCTTCCTTGATCGACGCCATCGCCTGCTGACGCTCGGTCTTCTCCTGGAGGCCGAGAGCCTCCGAGACCTTGGCGGCAGCCATGTCCTCGACCTTCTTCTTCAGGTCGGCGTCCGGCTCGACCGGCGACCACTGCATGTCCGGAACCCGGTGCCCCTCGAGGAACTCGTCCTGCATGGCGCAGAGCTCCTTGATCCCGTCGTGCGCGACCTGCAGGCCCTCGAGAATCTCGGACTCCGGAACCTCTAGAGCTCCACCCTCGACCATGGTGATCGCATCGGCTGTACCGGCAACGGTCACGTCGAGGTCAGAGTACTCGAGCTGCTGGAAAGTCGGGTTCAGCACCCACGTGCCCTTGATGCGCCCGATCCGCACGGCGGCGATGGGCTGGCTGAAGGGGATCTTCGACATGTTCAGCGCAACGGAAGCGCCGAGCACGCCGAGCACGTCGGCGTCGTTTTCCTGGTCCGCAGACAAGATGAAGCATACGATCTGCGTCTCGTTCATGAACCCGGTGGGGAACATGGGACGAACAGGGCGGTCGATACCGCGAGCCGCCAGGATCTCCTTCTCACCCGGCCGGCCCTCCCGCTTGAAGAAGCCGCCGGGGATCTTGCCCGCAGCATAGCTCTTCTCGCGGTATTCCACGGTCAGGGGGAAGAACGGGAGGTGCGTGGTCTTGTCCTGCACGGTAACCGCGCAGAGGACGACCGTGTCACCGAACTGAACGATGCACGAGCCGTGGGCCAGCTTGGCCATGCGGCCTGTTTCGAGCGACAACGTCCGACCTGCGAACTGACGCTCCATCCGTTGGATCATTTCTCTTCTACTCGCTTCGATTCTAGGCCACCTCTTGTTGGTGACCATGGGATAGGCTCACCGAAGCGTTCGTGCTGCCGGAGGAGAGAGCGACCGCCGCCGGAAGCGCGCTGATGCGCGGTCCCCAGTTGCAGCCTGGTCTTGAAGACCGAGAGGCCGTCTCTCGCCCGTCCCGACGATGCGTTCGGCGAGTATAACATCGGCGGCGATCGCCATCGTGCGACCGCCGCCGACAGGTTCTTCTAGTGACGGAGACCGAGGTCCGCGATCAACTCGCGGTAGCGATCCACGTCGGTGCGCCGCAGGTAGTTTAGGAGACGGCGGCGTCGGCCGACCATCTTCAGCAGCCCGCGTCGGCTGTGGTGATCCTTCTTGTTCTTATCGAAATGCGTCCGGAGGTCGTTGATGCGAGCCGTCAGGATCGCGACCTGAACCGGGGCGCTCCCACGATCAGTGTCGTGGATCTGGTGCTTCTTGATGATGTCTTCTTTGACGATGGCCATGGCCGTCGTGCCTCCTCGAGAGTCCATTGCTGCAAGGGAAGCGTTCGCTTTGAACACAAGCCTGTAAAGCTACAGAAGCCGAGGGCGGCAGTCTACAGCCCGCCTACAGACCGAACTTCTCCGCGTTGCACCTGCGGCTCCGGGGACTCGGCTGCCGTCGCCGCCTTCTGGACGGGGAGAGAGATCACCGGCAGCCGCCCGGGGCGCACGGCCCTGCGGCCCCGCAGGGCCTGCCGGTGAAGCACCAACCCTGCCCCGCACACCACACCCAGGCCGATGTGGCTCCACGTGACGACCCCGAGAAGTACTGGCGCTGTCACGGCCTGAATCAGATAGCCCGTGAGTACCAGGGGGCCGAAGACCAAACCGGTGATGGCCCCCGTGCGGCGACCCGTGGGCAGTCTGGACGCCCAATGACGCCAGACGTGCCCAGACCACACCATGCCCACGGCAAAAAGCATTGTGGGCGCCGCGAGGATGTGCGCCTTGAGAACCCACGGCTGAAGAGGATGATTGGCGACAGCCCACGGATCCGGGGCCGTCATCCCGTACTTCATCCACATATACAGCAGCCCCGTGGCCGCGGTGAGTCCCGTACTGGTCCAGAGCAGCACGCGTTGAAATCGGGTCACGACGCGCCCCCCAGCCCCGGAGCGATCACGTGGTGGAGAGCCAACACCCGGGTTACCGCGTCCTTCACGGCGTTGGAAGTAAGCGTGGCACCGGTGATGTTGGGGACATCGCGACGGACGTCGGCTTCGGCATCGTCCCCGTTCCGGAAGAGCGCCAGCCATCCCTCGGGAGACAGGTACTCTCTCGGCTCGGCGAACGAGAGCACCTCCAGTCGACGGACCCTACCCTCCTCGCCCAGGGCCACCATGAGCACTTCCCGCAGCGTCCGAACTCGGTGGGCATCGAAGTAGGCCACCCCAACGGGCGATGATCCGCGCAGCGCCACGTAGTATGTGACCACGCGTTGATCTATCTCCGTGCCTCCATGCTGGGCCACGGCCGCGGCGTCCTCATCGGTGAGGAAGGCAGTACGGCGTTCGAAGGAGTCTGCAGCGGGATAGGCGAGGGCCAGCGCCTCGTCCTGCGTAAGCAGCGCCTGCGCCCGGACCGGCAAGACCGCCGCCCCGGACGCTGTGAACGCTGCGAGAAGCACCCACCACAGGCGTCCCATCAGAACAGGTAGCCCATCGCCACGTTGAACTGGTTGACGCCGGTCTCCGCCTGATTGCTGTGGAACTGGTAGTCGGCTTTGAGGACGGTGTTGGAGATCGGCTTCCAGGCCATTCCCATCGAAAGTACCGTGGCGTCGTTGGAGCGGTCGGACGCATAGCCCGACGGCACCGAGCGCTGCGTGTCCACCCGCTCGAATCGTGCATACGGGAGGAGCTGATGCCGGGTCGGGCTGCTCCGGAGCAGATCGTACCCTGCCTGGACATACCAGCCGCGCATGGAATCGCCGATGGATTCGTCTCCTGTGAGCCCCCGCAACCGGTTCAGCTCGTCCACCTCGTCCAATTCCGCACCGGCGACGAGCGCCTGCACGTCCCAGCCCCGGGCCTTGTAGGCGAGGTGGCCCTCCCAGATGAAGGCCGCACCTCCGACCTCGACTCCATCCAACTCGCGGCCGTGCGCAGTCTCTCCGTAGTATGCCGATCCACCGACGGTCAGACCCTGTAGGCCCGAATAGTCGAGCCGGCCGACGAAGCCGAAGTCCTCCGCGAGGGCCTTGGAGCCCTTCTGACGGCCTCCCCGCAGCCCGGAGTCCGAGAAGCCCTTCGCCTTGGACGCACCGCCTCCCACGCCATCCAGCGAGTTCACGACATAGGCCCGGTAGCTCCAGGGACCTTGGCCTCCGAAGACGCCCATGCCAGACTCACGCCAGGTCGTGGGTATGATGCGGTTCTCCGTGACGGGCCGCTCCGTTCCCAGGAAGACCGGAGGCTCATGCAGTTCGTTCACGAAGCCCATGGGGACCAACAGCAGGCCTCCACGCACTCCGAAGTTGTCGGACAGCAGATAGTCGAGATACGCGAACTCCAGGCTGACCGACCCGGCCTGTCCGGTGGCCCCATGCTCCACTTCCGTCTCTGAGTTGAACAGTATGCGGTCGTTGAACTTGTAGCCCACATACACGATCCCACGCAGGGCGTCCAGCTGATTCGTCTTGCCGGCCGGTGAACCATCCTCGCGCTCACCGGCGTAGCTCTCGTAGAGAAACTCGCCGTATCCACCGATGGACACTCCCTGATTCACCCGGTAGATCTTGGAGGCTGCGGGACCGAACCCCATCTGAGCGGAGTCGGCCGCCACCACGTCCCGGCCAAGACTCATGCGCTCGAGCTCACGGGTGATGGCCTCCACCTGCGCTTCCAACTGCCGAATCCGGACCGAGTCCGGACTCTCCGGCACCTGAGCTGACGCCGGGGTCGTCGCCATCGTGAAGATCGCGGTGGCGCAGCCCGCGATGCGACACCAGGGTATGGACTTCATCTATATGGGTCCTTCTCTGAAGGTTGACTGGTGACGATCGGGAATCGACCCACCGGGGACATCCTGGAGGTACGACTTCATGGCATCATTGTATGTCGCACGAAGCCGCGTTCGACGATCGTCCAGAAAGAGCACTCCCACGTTGTCGAGCTGCTCGGCCAGCTCCATCCCAGCGTCAGGACCGAGCACGAACAATGCCGTGGCAAGCACGTCTGCCACGAGGGCATCGGTCGCCACCACCGTGACGCTGCCCCAGGGCGTCACCGGCCGGCCCGTCCTGGGGTCGATGATGTGGCCGAAACGCTCGCCCTCGACCTCCACCCCGCGCTCGGATTGACCGCTCGTGGCCACCGATGCGTCTGCGATGCGCAGCGTCGCCGCTATCTCCCCCCTGCTATCCGGGTGCGCCACGCCGATGGTCACAGGTACTCCGCCTTCCAGGAGCAGCTGCCCACCGACATCCAGTCTGGCGCGGCTGACGCCGTACGCCTTGAGAGAGTCGGCCGCGCTCCGAATGGCGGCACCCTTGCCGAAGCCGCCGGCGTCCAACCATGCGGCGTCATGTAGCCGGGTGATCGTGTGCGCCTCGGGGTCGTACAAGACGCCCCTCACGCCGGCTCTGGCTACCGCGTCTGTGATCTCCGTCGATGTCGGGCGGCGTCCAGCCCCTCTCAGGTCCCATGCATCGATGAGAGATCCCACCGCGGGGCTGAATGCTCCACGGGTGCGCACGCTCCAGGCATGGACATCATCGAGGAGCCGATCGAGCTCGGGAGATGGCTCGGCGGGCACACCGGGGGGCAGTGTGTTCAGGGCACTCAGCTCCGTGTCGTCCCGCCAGGTCGACAGGAGATCCTCGACCCGCGTCAGTTCCCGGACCACCGCGTCGGACGCGTCTCGCGCCGTCGCTTCTGTCGACGCCCATATCTCGATCGTAGCCAGGGTGCCCATGACTCCCACAGTCCGGCGGACATGCCGGTCCGGAGTCTGGCAATCGGCTTCGCCCGCATCCGCGCCGGTGACGGCGACCATGAGGACTAGGGAGAAGAGTGCGCGGGTGCTGCGGGAGACCGTACTCCGATGGGGGATCACCTTGGAGTTCACATCTGAGAACTGAGGAAATCGAATGCGATTGAGAACCATTCTCAAGTGCGCTGTAAATACTGGTCGATTCTTCACCTTAAATCAATCCGATCCGGTCTCCGCCAAGGCCTCCGCGGGCAGCCTGGTCCGACCCGCGCGCACCCGCAGGACGAGCCTGCGAATCATGAGTCCGACCGAGGGAACCGCCATGGTCCACGCACCGTGCCGCAGAGCCGTCCGAAGGGGGATGGGGTCCTCTCCCCAGAGGTAGAACTCAGCAGGGCTGTCCCAGAATGCCTGGGTGAGTATCAAGAGCGTGAACACGCCGACGGGAAGCAGACGGGTCCACCGCCTCTCCCTGAGATAGAGCCGGACGAAGACCAACCAATGCACGCCGAAGACGAGCACCAGAAACCACTGACGCGCTCCCATCAGGCCGACACGCCCATAGGCCTCCGAGTGAACGAACTCACCGGATTGAGGATCTCGCGGCACGCAGGGTTCGTGCAGCCAGGACAGCGCAGCCCATACTGCCGCGAGCATGCCTCCCCGGACTGCATGTGCTCGTGCACGATAGAAGCCATCGCGTCCAGAAAGAGCGGCTCGTCGTTCAACGCGGGGGCGCGAACGAACTTCTCGATCCCCGCCTGCCTCGCCAGATCACCGTACTCGATATCGATCTCCGAAAGGGTCTCGATGTGGTCGGTGGTGAACGCAATACCCACTACGAGCACGTTCTTCCGCCCTGCAGCGCCGAGCTTCTTGATCACCTTCTCGGTGCTGGCCCCTTGCCACGAAACCGGCCCGACCTCGGATTGATACGCCAGGAGGTACTCGTTGCAGAAGTCCAATCGGGTCATGACTTCGTGGACAGACGCCCCGATCTCCTGGGGGTAAGGGTCCCCCCGGTTGATCACATCCGTGGGGAGTGAGTGGGCACTGAACAGGACGAGGACATCATCCCGCTCCTCGGGCTCGAAGGTGTCCAACCCACGCCGCACCGTGCGCGTCATCGCATCGATGAAGCCACTGTGCGTGGGCCACCGATCAATTACGCTCCACTCGAAAGCGTCTTCCAGACCCAACCGCCGCGCAGCCCGCCAGAGTTCATTCATGCTCGACCCGGTGGTAGCGCAGGAAAAGTGCGGATACTGAGTGAACGCCACCGCCCTGCGTACACCGTCTTCCTTCATCTGTCGGAGCGCGTCCTCACTGAAGGGCTCGATGTAGCGGAAGGCTACGTAGAACTTGTGGGGTGCCGTGCTGGGCGAGAGGCTGTCGAGACGCAGTGCCATCTCGCGTCCCTGCAGTTCCGTCCATTCGAGGATGGGTGAGCCTCCGCCGATCTCCTCGTAGAGTTTCTGGACCGCTGACGTTCGGCGCTTGGCGATGAAGGGCCCGAGAAAGCTCTGGAAGGGCAGTTGAATGATCTCCCGGTCTTCAAAGAGACGCAGGAGGAAAGGCCCCACATCGTCCAGGGTCTTGGGTCCACCCAGGTTCATGAGGACGATGCCCGTCGGGCCGCTGGTCTTGGTTCCGTTTGTCGTGGTCATGGTTCTTTCCGTCGTGGCAGGTCGGGCGATTGTGTACTTACGTCCCCAACGAAACGCTGTGGTACTGCTTCTGCATGAGGCGCCGCAGGACCCCGTCGGCATCCGTGGCGGCGCGTTCCACGCAGGCGTTCATGGCCACCCCATAGTGGGCGCTGCCGGCGAGGGACAGGCCGGGTAGGCGTCGCAACATTTCTTCATGCCCCTCCAAGCGGGCTCCGTGGCCGAGGTTGTACTGGGCGATCCCGGAGGGATGTCGGATCACCCTGGTAAGGCAGGGCTCCCCGGTGAGGCCGAGGGTAATCCGCAGCTCGCCAAGCACAGTCTCCACCAACTCCTGGTCATCCAGATCGATGGCGGCGGGATCATGTGCTCCACCGATCATCACCCTGAGCAGCGCACGGCCCGCGGGTGCGCGTCCCGGGAAGATGGACGAGTCCCGGAGGCACCCCAGCATGCGCAGGCCCTCCGATCTCGGCACGAGGAAGCCGAAGCCGTCCGGCGAATTGGCCAGCTGGGTCTCGTCTACACCGAGCGCCACAACGGCCAAGCCCGCAACGGGTGCCTCGGCCAGGCCACCGGCCAGCGTCGGATCGAGTGTGCCCACGATGTCGGCTGCAGATCGCGCCGGAACCGCAAGCAGCACCTCATCGGCGTCCAAGTGGTCCCCGCCGGTCAGGTGCACGCGCCAGGCGTCGTCGGACTCTCTCGTGATTCCATCCACGCCAGCGCTGGTCCTCACCCTCGGGCCCAGTGCGTCGAACAGGGCCTGGGGGAGCGTCTCCATGCCGCCGAAGAACGAGGTCAATCTACCGCCCGGGCCTGCGGGCCCGCCCCCCGCCCCACCCCGCTCGCGGCGGCCTTCCCGCAAGCGCGCGACCATGGCCTTCACGAGGCTTCCGTGCTCTGCCTCCATAGCGCGCATCTTCGGGAACGCACTGGGTAGGCTCAACTCGGCCGCATCACCCGCAAAGACTCCCGAGACCATCGCGTCGATGAGCACGTCTGCGGCCTCTTCACCGATCCGGCGCGCTCCAAAGTCCCGCACGGACTCATCAGCGTCGACAGGTCCCTTCGGCTGCAGCGGCTCCATCAGCACGCGCGCCCGTCCCGGCACACTCAGTACGGAGCTGAACAGGAAGGACCCGGGACCGGTGGGAAGAGCGTGAAGCTTGCCACCGCGCCAGATGAATCGCTTGGCAGCCCTGGGGTCGGCTGGCTGAAGTTCATCGTCCAGCCCCAGGTCCCGTGCCAACGTCAACGTCGATGGAACGTTGTCCAGGAAGCCGTTGGGGCCCCATTCCAAGGTGAACCCGTCGGTGTGCTCTGTGCGGATGTTACCGCCGATTCGCTCGGTGGACTCCAGGACCGTCAACGACAACTTCATGTCGGCGGCGCGAGCCCCCTCCATGATCCGATAGGCGGTCGCAAGGCCCGCGATCCCACCCCCGACAACGACCACACGCTTGGTGTTCATGTCAGACCGTCCGCGAGAAGACGGGGGCGGCCTCTTCCCGCTTCTGGTTCAGGTACCGATCGAAGGCCATGCAGGCATTACGCACGAAGAGCCGTCCGGCCTCCGTTACGCGGACAGCGGACTCGTCCACCTCCACGAACCCCACCTCCTTGAGCTCTTCGAGGGAGGCCAGTTCTTCCGCAAAGTACTCGGAGAAGACGATCCCGAATTCGGCTTCAACGGCCAGTCGGTCCACCGTGAAGTTGCACATGAGTTCGCGGATTACGTGCTGACGGAGCCGGTCGTCCGCGTCCAGGGCGTACCCGCGCTGAACCGGCATTCGCTCCCCATCCAGCGCTTCGTAATACGTGGAGAGCTTCTTCTCATTCTGGAAGAAGGCATCGCCCACTTCCCCGATGCCCGAGACGCCCACGGCGAGCATGTCCGGCGCCGGCATGACCGAGTAACCCATGAAGTTCCGATGCAGGCTCCCCGCTCGGGCTGCCCGCGCCAGTTCGTCGCTGGGAAGCGCGAAGTGGTCCATGCCGATGGGCTCATAACCCGCCTCCAGGAAGCGGCGCATGCCGTCGAGATAGAGCTGGAGCTTCAGGTCCGCCGCGGGCAGATCGGCGGCATCGAGCTTTCTCTGGTGTCCCTTGATCCAGGGCACGTAGGCGAAGGAGTAGAGGGCGACCCTGTCAGGGCGCATGGCGATGACTCCGTCGACACTGTCCCCAAAGTCATCGAGGTTCTGCTTCGGCAGACCATAGATAAGGTCCACGTTGATGCCTTCGGAGAAGCCGAGCCTCCTCGCCGACGTGATGAGCTGTTCGGTTTCCTGGAAGGTCTGGTTCCGGGTAATGGCCTCCTGCACTGCGGGCGTGAGGTCCTGAACGCCGAGGCTCAGTCTGTTGAAGCCCAGCTCCGCCAACGTAGCGAGGTGTTCCTCCGACGTGACCCGCGGGTCCACTTCGATGGCGATTTCCGCGCCCTCTGAAAAGCGGAAGTGAGTACCGATACGGTCGAAGAGCTCCCTCAGCTGCTCGGGAGCGAAATAGGTCGGAGTGCCCCCGCCCCAGTGCATCTGTACGATGTCCCGGCGGTTTGGGAGCCTCTCGGCCAGGAGATCGATCTCCTTGAGCAGATAGCTCAGATACTTCTCCGCGACCGGCAGGTGCGGCGTGATGACGACGTGGCAGCCGCAGAAGAGGCAGCGGTGCTCACAGAACGGGAGGTGTGCGTAGAGACTCACAGGCTCTCCCGCCCGCTCCCGGTTCGCCCTGCCGAGGGCCTCATCGTACGCCTCGCTCCCGACACCCTCGTGGAACTCCACAGCGGTGGGGTAGGACGTGTACCGAGGGCCCGGGCGGTCGAACCGGCGGAGGTTCTCCAGTGCTTGGGTCCAATCTTGGGCAGACATGTGCTCCTACTCCTTCGTGCGATCGTGGACGTAGTCCACCAAGCGAGCGACCTGGTCCGGTTCGGTCGTGCGCTCGATCCCGTGACCGAGGTTGAAGATGTGTCCGTCGATTTCGCTGGCCTGGTCCAGCACCGAGTCCACCTCGGCACGGAGCCGCTCAGGGGAGGCGAAGAGGGCCGCCGGATCCAGATTGCCCTGCAGCGTCTTCCCCGCCCCGAGTGCGCGGTGCGCTGTCGAAAGGGGCACGCGCCAATCCACCTGCACGATGTCCGCCGCCAGGGGCGCTACTGAGGGCAGCAGATGGCCTCCGAGATTGGGGAAGTAGATCCGCGGAACGCCCAGGTCCGCCAGTCCGTCCAGCATCCGGCTCACCGCTGGGCGGGCGAAGTTCTCGTAGTCCCGCACGGACAGAAGCCCGGCCCACGAATCGAAGACCATGACGGCCCGGGCACCCGCAGCTACCTGAGCGCGCAGATACTTCAGATTCGTTTCGGCGAGCAGGTTGAGCAGCTTGTGGGCGGCCTCCGGCTCCCGATAGAGGAAGGCTCGAGCCTCCGGAAAGGTCTTGGTGCCCCGGCCCTGAACCAGGTAGCACAGCAGCGTGAACGGCGCACCCGAGAAGCCGATGAGCGGAACCGTGTCCGGAAGCTCCCGGGCCAGGATGCGCACCGTTTCCAGCACGAACGGAACGCTCTCTTCCGGATCGGGCACCCTCAGACCATCGACGTCCGAGGCAGCACGGAGCGGCGGATCCACCACCGGCCCACCCTCGAAACGCAGCGGCGCACCCATGCCCTCGAGGGGCGTCATGATGTCGCTGAACAGGATCGCGGCATCCATGCCGAAGCGGCGGATCGGCTGGAGCGTGACCTCGGCTGCCAGGTCCGGAGTCTTCGTCATCGTGAGGAAGTCCACACCCTCCCGGATCTTGCGATACTCCGGGAGATACCGACCGGCCTGGCGCATGACCCAGATGGGCGTATGGCTCGGCTTGGCTCCACTCGCGGCGGCCAGGAAGGCCGGCGTGGTCATGGTGTCGGTCATGCGAAGACCTCCCCCAGAACGTCGGCCGCGTCTGCCAGGAGAGCGTCCAGCTGCTCATGGCTATGCGCCGCGGAAAGGAAGAGCGCCTCATACGCGCTTGGTGGGAGGTAGTGCCCGCGCTCGAGCATGCCTCGGAAGAAGGCACCGAAGCGCTCCGTATCACAGGAGTCGGCATCCTCCCAGTTCCTCACCCGATCACGCCTGAAGAACAGGGTCCCCATGGCACCCACACGCTGCCAACAGAGCGGCAGCCCGGTGTCGGCGATGATTGCGGCGAACCCGGCATCGAGACGCCGACCGAGGCTCTCGAGTTCATCGTACAGCCCGGGATCCGCGGCCAGAGCACGGAGCGTCGCGAGCCCTGCGGCCGTTGCGAGCGGATTCCCCGAAAGGGTTCCGGCCTGGTACATGGGACCGTCGGGGGCCACTTGGCGCATGATTTCCTCCGCGCCCCCGTATGCCCCTACCGGCAGGCCCCCACCGATGACCTTGCCCAGGGTCGTGAGGTCCGGCGTGACGCCGAAGTGCTCCTGTGCCCCGCCCAGAGCCACGCGGAACCCGGTCATGACCTCGTCGAAGACGAGCAACGTACCCGCTGCGGTCGTGAGGTCACGCAGGCTCTCGAGAAACCCGGCGTCCGGAGGCACACATCCCATGTTCCCGGCTACGGGCTCGACAATGACACATGCGACATCGTCGCGATGGCTCCGGAGAAGCACGGCGACGCTCTCTGCGTCGTTGAAGTCCGCGAGCAGTGTGTCGCGCGCGGTGCCTTCGGTGACGCCAGGTGACGATGGCACGCCAAGCGTGGCCGCACCGGAACCCGCTGCCACGAGGAAGGAATCGGCATGGCCGTGGTACCCTCCTCGGAACTTGATCACCTTGTCCCGCCCTGTGAACGCGCGGGCCAGTCGTACCGCGCTCATGGTGGCCTCCGTGCCGGAGCTCACCAGGCGAGACACCTCGACCGAGGGTACGAGTTCCGCAACGAGTTCCGCGAGGTCGACCTCACCTCTCGTAGGCGTGCCGAACGAAGTCCCGAGCGCCAGGGCCGCGTCCAGCGCTTCGATCACGGCAGGATACCGGTGCCCCAGAATCATGGGGCCCCAGGAGCCCACGTAATCGTTGTAGTCGTTGCCGTCCTCGTCGGTGATGATGGATCCCTGCCCCGAGGCCATGAAGACCGGGGTCCCGCCCACTGCACCGAAGGCCCGCACGGGGCTGTTCACTCCACCGGGCACCACGCGCTTGGCCCCTTCGAAGAGCGCCCTGCTGCGATCCAGGTCCCTCATCGCTCCTCCTCCCGAATCCAGCGGGCAACCTGCGGCGCATAGTATGTGAGGATGATGTCCGCGCCCGCTCGCTTGATCCCGATCAGGCTCTCCATGACCACGCGGCGTTCGTCCAACCAACCGTTGGCGACGGCCGCCTTGATCAGGCTGTATTCACCGGACACCTGGTAGGCTGCGATCGGCAGATCGAACGCAGCCCTCGCGTCGGAGATAATGTCCATGTACGGGCCCGCCGGCTTCACCATCAGGATGTCGGCTCCCTCGCCCGCGTCGAGCTCCATCTCCCTGAGCGCCTCACGCCGGTTGGGCGGGTCCATCTGGTACGCCCGTCGGTCCCCGAAGGAAGGCGCCGAGTGGGCTGCATCCCGGAAGGGTCCGTAATAGCCCGACGAGTACTTGGCGCTGTACGCCACGATGGCGATTTCGCTGAAGCCACCCTCATCGAGGGTCTCGCGAATCACCTCCACGCGACCGTCCATCATGTCGCTGGGGGCCACGGCGTCGGCACCGGCGCGCGCATAGGTCAGCGCGGCAGCGGCGAGCAGGGGCAGTGTGGCGTCGTTGTCCACCGAGCCGTCCTCCCGCAGCAAACCACAGTGGCCGTGGTCCGTGTACTCGCAGAGGCAGACGTCGGCCCAAACCAACATCTCGGGCAAGGCGGCCTTGAGCGCGCGTGTGGCCACCGGCACCAATCCCTCGTCGTCCCACCCGGCAGAACCCTGCGCGTCCTTGTCCTCCGGGTGGGGCACGCCGAACAGGATCACCGCACGGACTCCGGCCTCCCACGCCGCGGAAGCATCCTTGACCAGTTCGTCCACTGAAAGCTGGTAGACGCCGGGCATGGAAGACACTTCGTTGCGGATGCCCTCACCGGGCACGACGAACATCGGATACACCAGGTCTTCCGGCCGAAGCAGGGTCTCCCGCACCATGCGGCGCCAGCTCTCGCTGCGACGCAGACGGCGGGGACGGTCGAAGGGGAACAAGTGGAGCTCCTTAGTGGGGTGACTTGTTGTGGTCTGGTTCTGATGAGATTCGGTCAGCCTGGGCCAGGAGATCGGCCAGGACACACGCCACGGACTGCTTACTGGCTTCTGGGCTGACGTGGACATCGCTGAAGCCATGATCCGCAGCACTTGAGGCGGTGGTGGCCCCCACGCACACGGCCCGGAGGCGGCGCAGCTCCTGTCCGCAGCCAGCCGCCTCGGCAGCGTGGACCACACCCTCGACGGCGGATGGGCTCAGAAACGTGACAGCCTCCACCCGGCCCGAACCCAGGTCCGCAGCGCACTGGACGCCGGCCAGAGCCGCGGGCTCGGTGCGATAGGCTTCGACCCGCCGTACATGGGCACCATGGGCGCGCAGAGAGTCCTCCATCGCACGAGACGCCAATGCCCCAGCGGGAAAGAGCACGCGAGCGCCAGGCGATACCTCACGGGTCAAGAGACCAGCCAGCGCCTCTGCACCCTCATGGCCCACGACCTCGGCGGTCCAGCCGGCTGAAGCCACGGCTGCTTCGACCCGGGGCCCCACGGCGGCAACGCGCACCGTCCGGGGCATATCGGCGACCAGCGGCTGCACCGCCGTCACCGCCCGCCGGCTGGTGAAGACCAGCCATTCGAAGCTGTCGAGCTCCTGCAGCGCTGTCTTCAACGGTTCAGGGTCAGCAGGCCCTCGGGTCCGAACCGCGGACCACTCCAGGACCTCGACGCCGAGACGATTGAGTTCTTCCAACAGCGGGTCGGGGCGCTCCAACTCGTGCGTGACCGCCACGACTCTCGCACCAAGATCCTGAGCCCGCCGCAGGATCATCAGCCGCTGTCCCCCGCACGGGTCTCGTTGAGCAACTCGGCACCACCCAGTTCCCGCATGTCTTCGGCAAGCCGGATACCAAGCGCAGCTGCTTCCGAGGCCGGACCTTGGGCGCGGGTCTCGAGAGCACGGGTGCCGTCCAGTGAAATGATGACGGCACGCGCCGAGAGCAGCCCTTCAGAAATCTCGGCGTGCACGCCCACGGGTGCCTGGCAGCCGACCTCGAGCTCGGCCAGAAAGGCACGCTCTGCGTCGACGCGTGCCCTCGTTTCCGGGTGATTGAGCGGCCGGACCCACCTGAGCGTCTCTTCGTCGTCCCCCCGAGCCTGAACGGCGATGGCGCCCTGCCCCGCCGGCGGCAGCAACGTCTCGGTCTGGAGATACTCAGTGATGCGTTCGCCCAGACCCAACCTTCTCAGGCCCGCAGCGGCGAGCACGATGGCATCGTAGAGACCCTCGTCCAAGCGCTCCACCCGCGTCGGGACGTTACCCCGAAGATCGAGCAACTGCAGATCCGGGCGAAGCGCCCTGAGCATGGCCTGCCTTCGCACACTGCTGGTACCCACCCGCGCGCCTGCCGGAAGCTCCGCCAGCGTGCATCCATCGGCAGAGAGAAGCGCGTCGCGCGGGTCCTCACGGCGCAGCACTGCTGCGATGGTGAGCCCCGGCACGTCGATGGAGGCGAGGTCCTTCAATGAATGGACGGCAACGTCGGCTTCCTCGGAAAGTAGTGCCGACTCGATCTCCCGTGTGAAGAACGCAGAGCTTCCCACGCTCGAAAGGGGTACGTCCTGAATGATGTCGCCGCTCGTCCGAATACGAACCACGTCGATATCCAGCCGCGGCGTCGCACTGCGCAGGGCGTCAGACACGTGGTTGGTCTGCCACATCGCCAACCGGGATCCCCTCGTAGCAATCCGCAGGGAGTCCATTAACGCGCCCCCTTCCGCACGCTGTCACTCTCCCAACCGGCGGACACGAAGATCTCCTGAAGGGCAGCCAGTCGATCCTCCTCACCAGGCTCGACCTCGGCCAGTTCCTTGAGCTGGGCGGTGGGGTAGTGCAGCAGCTTGTTCAAGAGTGATCGCGTGTAGCGCTCGAGCTTCTCCTGCTCTGGCTCCGGGAACAGCTGCTTATGCTTCTGCAGCTCCTGCTCGGCGATCCCGGCGAACGAGCTACGGAGGATCTTCACCATGGGAATGACCGCCCGATGGGCCAGCCACGCCCTGAACTTCGATGCCTCCTCCGCAACGATGGGCTCGACCAGGGGAATCTCCAGGGCCCGGCGCTGCCGGTATGTGTCGGCCACTTCCTGCAGTCGATCCAGATCCCGGAGTTCGACGCCCGGCAGTAAGCCAACGGCTGGGTCAACGTTCCGGGGGCGCCCCAGATCCAGCATCATCACCGGCTTCTCGCTGCGGTCCGTCATGATCTCCTCAGTGACGAGGGGCCGGTCTCCACCGGCAGCTGTCACCACAACCCGCGCCGAGCGAACGGCCCATTGCAGGTCATCCAGGGGGAGCGCACGAGCGCCGACATGATTCGCCAGGGTCTCTGCCTTGGCCAGCGTTCGGTTCAGCACCAGGATTTCCGACCAACCGCCCTCCGAAAGGTGCGTGGCGGCCATGGCACCCGTCTGACCGGCCCCTATGATGACCACGCGGCCGCGCTGCGACGGAGGCACTTCACTCCGCGCCGTATCCGCGGCGGCAAACGCCAGAGAGGTGCCACCCTTTCCGATGTCGGTTTCCTGGCGAGCCCGGCGGCCCGTCCTCAGGCCGGCCTGCATCAGACGCTCGAGCACGGGCCCCACCGTGCCGCGCTCCTGGGACTGCTCCAGACTCTGCCGGACCTGACCCAGAATCTCGTGTTCGCCCAACATGATGGAGTCGAGTCCGGCACAGACCGACAGCAGATGCTCCACGGCCTCGTCGCCGGTGAATGCAAAGGTAGAATCCCGGTACTGCCCGGCCCCGTTGAGGAACCAGTCCCGCAACCGACTCACGGTCAGCGAAGCATGAGTCGTCACCAGATAGAACTCAGCTCTGGAGCAGGTATACACCATGACAGCCTCCTCCGCCTTGAAGCGGCCGTCACGGGCAACCGCGAAGAACTCCTCGATGCGTTCCGGGCTGGGAAAGAGCGCTTCGCGGATCTCGACGGGAGCGACGCGGTGACTGCATCCTACCACGATCACTTGAGGTGTCTTCGACGCGTGCAACGGGTCCCCCGGTTCTCACGGGTGGCTGCTGACCTTCAGGCCCGGGATTTGGACCTGCTTAAACGTCTGAAGTTGAGGGATCTAGCGTAATTCGGCGCACTACGTAAGCGCGGCTGGGTGACTCTACGTAGAGGATTGCCCCACGGAGTCTGAGGGGCTTTCCCGCTACTCCGGGGCCAAGCGTTCCCGCGCCTGCTCCACGTCTTCCTTCATCTGGGCGATGAGGGCCTGCACGGAGGAGAACGGCCGCACTTCGCGCAGATACTCCACGAAGTCCACGCGCACCTCTTCACCATACAAATCCCCGTCGAAGTCCATGAGGTGCAGTTCCACTGAAGGAGGTGATCCCTGGAAGGTGGGCCGGGGGCCCAGGTGCAGCGCACCCGGGTAGGTGCCGGAGCGCAGCACACCGCGCACGGCATACACTCCGGGAGATGGCATGAGCTTGTCACCGTTGCTCACCATGATGTTCGCGGTCGGAAATCCGAGCTCGCGGCCCCTCCCATCGCCCCGCACCACAATGCCCCTGACGGAATAGGGCCGCCCGAGACAGGCGGCGGCCTCGACCATGCGACCGTCCTGCACCGCCCTCCGGATTCTCGACGACGATACCGGGTCTCCCTCAATCCCGACCGGCGGCACCACGTCGACCTCGATGCCGAGTGTGTCACCGATGCCCCTGAGGGTCTCTGCATTTCCGGAGCGGTCTCTCCCGAACCCGTGGTCATAACCGATCACGAGTTCCTGCACTCCGAGCCTCGCGACGAGGACCTCCTCCACGAAACGCCTGGGTTGATAACGGGATAGGGCCTCGGTGAACGAGAGGAAGACTGCCCAGTCCAGTCCACTTTCCGCGAGGATCTCCCTCTTCTCGACAGGAGTCGTCAGCAGCGGCGGCGCATGCTCCGGTCTGAGGATGCGGAGCGGGTGCGGGTCGAATGTGACCAGCACGCTCCGGCGACCTGTGGCCGCGGCGCGCTCGCGAATCTCCTGGAGCACCGTCCAGTGCCCACGGTGAACCCCGTCGAACATACCGACCGTGACCACCGTGCCGCGGTCTCTCGGGAGCCCGACCTGGTAGCCCCAACCAACGTCAGCCATGAGGAAAGACCTTGGCGGGCCTGAGCACACCACCTGAAATCACCCCTACTGCGACAAGCTCAGCTCCCATCGAGACGGCCACGGGATCGAGGTCCGATCCTCCCGCCTCGGGCGAGGGCACGCGGCGCCCGTGTCTGAGGTCGCGGGCGGCCCGGGCGTCCACCTCGATGCGCGGCAGGTGTCCGACAGCGACGAGGGGGTCGATCCAAGCCGTGGAGACCCGTGCAGGGTCCTGCAGTTCTTCCGGCGAGAGCGCCCGGTCCACCTCGAACTGGCCGACCGAAGTCCGACGCAAGCTGGTCAGATGAGCACCGACCCCCAGCGCTTCGCCCAGATCGCGGGAGAGCGAGCGCACGTACGTCCCGCTCGAACAGCGCACCCGGAAGCAGACCTCGGGCAGATCCATGCCCAGGAGCTCGATGTCGTCGATCCGTATGGGGCAGGGCTCCAACCGGACTCTTTCTCCCCGGCGCGCCTTATGGTACATGGCCTCGCCGCCCACCTTCTTTGCAGAAAACTGCGGCGGGACCTGCTCCGTATCCCCCAGGAAGCCGGCCAGGCCGGCCTCGATCTGGGCACGCGAGAGGTCCCTCCAATCCGCGCTCTCCGATACGACGGAGCCCAGTCGGTCCTCCGTGTCTGTGGCTACCCCCAGCTTGGCGACGGCTTCGTAGCTCTTGTCCAGCCCTGTAAGGAACTCGGCAAGGCGGGTCGCCCGACCAATACAGAGCAGCAGAAGACCCGAAGCGAAGGGGTCGAGCGTCCCGGTGTGACCTATCCGACGCTCCCCCAAGCTTCGTCGAGCGAGCGTCACGATATCATGCGAGGTGGGGCCCTCCGGCTTGTCGACCGGCAGAACACCGTCGATGGGGTTCACGCGTCGGACCCGGAAGGAGCGCCCCCACCCTGCTCGTCGTCCGCGGCCGCTTCACCCGTCGCTTCTTCGTCCTCGTCCTCGCCCTCGCGCTCTGGAGCAGGAAGCACGTCCGATAAGATCTTCTCAATCCGGAGGGCGTGGTCGAGCGAATGATCTTCCATGAACCGAAGTTCCGGAATGTGCCGGATGCTGAGGATCTGGCCCAGGCTGTGCCTCAGGAAGGGAGCGGCAGCCTTGAGCCCCGCGAGGGTCTCTGCCCGCTCGGCATCGGTACCGATGATGCGGACCCGCACCCGGGCAGACCCCAGATCGCCAGCTGTCTCAACGTGCGTCACGGTGACCAAGCCCACACGAGGGTCTCGGACCTGGGTCCGCACCAGCGCAGAGATCTCACGCTTCAGTTGTTCGTTCAGGCGGGCGAGGCGTTTCGACATGTCACCGGTGCTTCAATAGAGATCACGATGAGTGCCCAGAATCACCGCACGCGCGTGTTCCTGAACGAAGTGGTCCATCTTGTCCAGCACGGACTCGGCAAAGCGCCTGTCGGTACCCACCAGAGCCACGGAGATCTGGGCCCGTGTGTGCACGTCCTGCAGCGCGGTCTCGGCCACAGACGCGTTGAACTTGTGCCTCAGTCGGTCCTTTAGCGAACGCACGACTGCCCGCTTCTCCTTGAGAGACGAGCAGCCGGGCAATGCCAGATCCCAACTCTGGGATGCAACGACCATGACTCAACCCGTGCCGTCAGCGACCCGTCAGTTGGCTCCTGCCAACGTCCGGGCCACCTCTACAACGGAGTAGGTCTCGATGACGTCACCGACCTTGATGTCGTTGAAGTTCTTGATGCCGATGCCGCACTCGAAGCTCTCGCGTACTTCTTTGACGTCGTCCTTGAAGCGCTTGAGCGAAGAGACCTCTCCATCGTAGACCACGATTCCATTCCGGATCACCCGACCGTGGTGTTTGCGGTCGATTCGGCCTTCGGTCACATAACAGCCAGCGATCGCCCCGACCTTGCTGACCTTGAAGACCTCCCTGACCTCGGCAGTGCCCTCGACGGTCTCCTTCTTCTCGGGAGCGAGCATGCCCTCGAGCGCCGCTCTGATGTCATCCACCGCCTCGTAGATGACGTCGTAGACCTGGATGTCGACCTCCGAACGCTCGGCTTCCTGACGGGCGGCCTGCTGCGGTCGCACGCGGAACCCGATGATCACGGCACCGGCGGTCTGAGCCAGGAGAATGTCGGACTCGTTGATGGCCCCCACCCCCCGATGGATGATCTCCACCTGGACCTCGTCGGTGCCGAGCTGCTCCAGGGCATCGGCGATCGCCTGAACCGACCCGTCCACGTCTCCCTTGATGACGAGTGGCAGCTTCGATAGCTCTCCCTGCTTCGCCAAATGGGAGAAGTCGCCCAGCTTGGCTCCCCGCTCTCGGATCCGGAGCTGCTTCTCGCGGTCCAGGCGCTGACGGTTCGCCGCCACTTCGGCGGCCTGATCGGCTTCCATCGCCTGGAACGTGTCGCCCGCCTGCGGAACGCCGCCCGCACCCAGCACCTGCACGGGGATACTTGGACCTGCCTCCTCGACGGAGTTGCCACGCTCGTCGAGCATCGCTCGCACCCGGCCGTCGTATCTGCCGCAGATGAAGGAATCACCCACACGCAGGGTTCCTTTCTGCACCAGTACCGACACGACCGGACCCTTACCGACGTCCAGCTGGGCCTCGATCACCGCACCCAACGCGGCACGGTTCGGGTTGGCCTTCAGCTCCAGCAGTTCGGCCTGCAGGAGAACCTTCTCCAGGAGATCGTCGATACCCTGTCCGGTCTTCGCCGAGATTTCCGCGGACAGCACATCCCCACCGAAGTCCTCGACATTGACGGAGTGCTGCAGCAATTCCTGTTTGACCCGGTTCGGGTCGGCAGCCGGCAGGTCGCATTTGTTGATGGCCAGAACCAGGGGAACGCCGGCGTTCCGGGCGTGACTGATGGCCTCGACCGTCTGCGGCATGACCGAGTCGTCAGCCGCCACGATCAGGACGACCACGTCCGTCACGTCGGCGCCCCGGGCACGCATCGCGGTGAAGGCTGCGTGGCCAGGCGTGTCGAGGAAGGAAATCGTGCGTCCCCCTTCGACCTCGACGTGGTAGGCTCCGATATGCTGTGTGATGCCCCCGGCCTCACCGGCGACCACGTTCGTGCTGCGGATGTTGTCCAGCAGCAGCGTCTTACCGTGGTCGACGTGACCCATGACCGTCACGACCACCGGGCGGGGTTCGAGCGAGGCCTCGTCGTCCTCATCCTCCTGGACCTCCGGCTCGGCTCCATACTCCTCCTCGCGAACGGCTATGAAGCCGAATTCGTCGAGGAGCATCTCGATCTGGTCGAAGTCCAGGCGCTGGTTGATCGTGACGAGCAACCCGAGGTTCTTGAACGCTGAGCCGATGATCTCCATGGACGAAACGTCCATGAGGTCGCCGAGCTCCGCGACGGTCAGGAACTCGTTCACCCGAACCGTCGTCCGTTCCCGCTCCTGCTCTTCCCTCTGCTGTTCCTCCTGAACCTCCTGCTCTTCGGCGCTGACTCTCTGGCCCTTGCGGCGGCGCTTCTTCCCGCCACCCCCCTTGAGCTCGGCCATGACGCGCTGGATGTTGGACTGTACCGCGTCCTGGTCCACGCGCTGACGCTTCTTGCCCTTCTTGGCCTTGTCACCGCGCTGGCGATGCCCGTCGGCGGTGTACCCTTCGGCCTGAACGCGTACCTGTCCACCCGGGGCTGCACTCGCTGACGGCGCAGGACGGCGGATCACGCGGGCAGGCCCGTCCGGGGCCCCGCGCCTCACCGGCTGAGGCTTCAAGCCCGGTGGGACAACCTCGGCCACTTCTGCGACGACCTCGGTCTCTTCGGCCTCGCCAGCCTGATCGGAAGCTTCGACTTCGGGCGTCGCGACCTCACTCGCGTCTGCGACGGCCTCCACCGGGACCTCCTCCACCACGTCTTCCACCTCCGCAGCGGGCTCCTCGACCTCAGAGGCGATCTGGGTCTCCGGCTCGGCAGCGGCATCGTCTTCGAGCTCAGCTGTGTCCTCGACACCTCGGTCCGCGGACACGGCCTCGTCTTCCTCGGCTTCGAGGGCGTCTTCGCCCACTTCGTCGGCCGAGTCGGACTCCTCGATCACGTCGCCCTCAACGGGCTCGTCATCCTCAGCCGCGGGCTCAGCTTCAGCCTCTACCTCGGCTTCCGGCTTGGGCTCGGCGGCCGCTCGCCGGCGACGGCGGCGAGGCTTGGCCCCGGCCGCGGCGTCTTCCAACGCAGCCTGGATGGCCTCTGCCGGGTCCTTGTGGCCGGCACGTCGCTCGCGCTCTACTCTCGCCAGAACCTTGGAGACCTGACCATCGGTAATGGCGTCGTCTTCGTCGTGCACGAGAATTCCCATGCTCCGAAGAAGCTGAATGAGCGCATCCGCACCGACCCTGAGGTCGTTGGCTAGCTCGTTGACCTGCATCCTCTCGCTACTCCTCCGCTTCATCGGAGACCCCGCCAGCGAGCAGATCCAGTTTCAACTGAACCTGCTTCGCGAACGAAGCCCCCGTTACAGCAACCGCCGAGACCGGTGCCCGGCCAACGGCGGCGCCCAAGATGGCCCGAGTCCCCAGTCTAGACCGGGGAATCGACCTATTCTCCAACGTCCGTTCCACCTTCTTCAGCTGCGAATGGGACGCATCCCCAGCCAACAAAACCATGTGGGCCTCACCCTGCCGGATGGCGCCCCGTACAGCCTCCGTTCCGGAGACTACGGCACCAGCCCGCCGGGCCAGGCCCAGAAGCCGAAGGACCTCAGTCCTCCGGTCCACGCTCAACATCGTCTTCCTCCGAACTCTCCGCCTCGGCGGTGACCTCGTCGGCCTCACCCTGCTCGTCTGAGGGCTCGTCTTCAGATCCCTCTGCGGTCACCTCGTCGGCCTCGCCTTCCACATCTGAGGGCTCGTCTCCAGCTCCCTCTGCGGCATCCTCCTCTGAGGGGTCATCCTCGGCCGAGGGGGGCTCCCCCTCGAAATTCAAGGCCGCCTCGCCCTCTGCGGGCTGCTCAGCGACTTCCCCTTCGATTACGGTGAGTTCGTCGATGAGTTGAAGAAGCCGATCTGCACTCTTCTCTCCGAGACCCGCAATGCCGAGAAAATCCCGGCGTTCCATGTCGATGATCTGCAGAAAAGTATGATATCCAGCGGCTTGTAGGGCCGCCAGAGTCGTAGGCTTGAGTTCCAACTCGGACAGCGGAAAGTCCGAGGTTTCGTAGTCTTCGGTGGCGCTGGTGGTGAATAGCGACATGTCGGCGCCGCGCTCGAGCCACTCCCGAGAGCCGTATAGGTCGATCTGCCACCCGATCAGCTGGGAGGCGAGCCTCACGTTCTGACCATTCCGTCCGATGGCGAGCGAAAGCTGGTCTTCGTCCACGATCGCGGTGATCACCTGCCGCTCGCTGCTGGTGAGAACCTTCGAAACCCGAGCGGGAGCAAGGGCCCGCCTCGCGAACACCTCGGTTTCCGGGTGCCACGGCACGATGTCGATGCGCTCGCCGCCGAGTTCAGACACCACCGCCTGCACTCTCGACCCCTTGAGCCCCACGCAGGCCCCCACCGGATCGATCGAGTCATCGCGCGAGTAGACGGCGATCTTTGTGCGACCTCCGACCTCCCGGGCAATCTCTCGGATCTCGACGATGCCCTGATAGATCTCAGGCACCTCGAGCTTGAAGAGGGCGGCGACGAACAGAGGATCTGCCCGCGACAGGATCAACCGCGGTCCCTTCGGGGTCTCCTCGACCTTCTTGAGGACAGCCCGGATCGGATCTCCCTGGCGGAAGCGCTCTCGCGGATTCTGCTCCTTCCACGGAATGATCGCCTCCGCATCCTTGGAGCGGTTCAGCATGACCACCAGCTTGCCACGCTCGATCTGCTGCAATTCCCCGGACAGGAGATCTCCGACCACGTCGGTGAACTCGTCACGGATCCGCTCGCGCTCATTCTCCCGAACCCGCTGGACGATTCGCTGCTTGACGGCCATCACCGCGTTCCGCCCGAACTGGTTGAAATCGACGGGGACCTCCATCACGTCGCCCACCTCGTATGTATCGTCGTCCCAGCGCGCCTCCTCGAGGGAGATCTCGCAGCTGGAGTCCTCAACGACATCCACCACTCGGCGAAGGACGACAATGTCGAAACCACCGGTGTCGTCGTCGATATCGATCTCAGCCTGGACGTTCGGTCCATGGATACGGGCGAGACCCGCAAGGATCCCGTCCTTCACGAGATCGTTCATTTCCTCCGGGGACAAGCTCTTGGTAGCCGCTACGTCCCTGAAGGCCGCTACGATCTGATGGGCGTCAGGCATTGTTCCTCTCTCACTTCCACGTAAAGACGAGGTTCGCTCCCGCAATTTCAGCCTGCGGAATGCTCACCTCGTCGCCATCCGGAAGCCGCAGGCGAACCGCCCCTGTGGCCTCCCCTTCGACTTCTTCCAGCCCGAGGAGTTCTCCCTCGAGCCTTCTGCTCCGACCTGCGAGCACGTCGTGACCCTTGATGGCCACCTGCTCGCCCTTAAAGCGCTGGAAGTCCCGATCCCTCACCAAGGGGCGATCGACCCCGGGCGAAGACACCTCCAGCACATACCGCTCCGGCACAGCCGAATGACTGTCGAGCCAGGGCTCCACAGCACGACTGACCTGAGCACATTCACCTACGGTTACGCCAGTACCGGCCACAGCTTCCGGCCGATCAATGCGAACCTTCAGAATGGGCCGATTCTTGCTGCCGGACCACTTCACATCGACCAGCTCGAAACCCTCAGCCTGCACCCGGGCACCAAGCTCGCGATCGATCTCGGGAACGGACCGCATCCTTCCGGACCTCCACTCTGAAAACTGTGACGGGGACTCGGACCCCGACCCACAGGGAACAAAAAAGCGGGGGCGAACCGCTCCCCCACTTCGAAAAACACCGTCCCGGAGGACGGCTCTGCCGATCGATCAATATATGAGAGGCCGAACACCGCCTCAAGTGCGTATGCCTGTCCCCTGCTCTTTACGTATGGCCTATCAGGCGGGAGGAGACTCCTCCTCGGCCACCTCATCCTCCGCGGAATCAGCCTCGGGGCCTCGAACACCGCCCTCGACGGCGGTCACCCGGGCTGCGATCGCCTCCACGGTCTCACGGAGCGCCTCGAATTCCCTTTGCGTGACGAAGTCCAGCCGTTCCTTGGCATCACCCGCAGCCTCCTGCGCCCTGTTGAGGGCGTCCTTCACGACTTCCTTGGCCCGCTCCGCCGAAAGATCTCCGCGATCCTTGGCCTCTTCGATGGTCTCCTCCAGCGCATCCTTCAGCGCAGACAAGACCCCGATACCCTGCTTGATCCCATCGGACACCTTGGCCCTGGCCTTCTTCTTTTCCTCGGTCATCTGACGGTCCTCTCTGTTCGACACCTGGCCCAGTATGCCACGGCGGGCACACCTCTACCTACGCGCTTCAGCAGTCCGAGATTCAACGGCGGGGGTCACCGCCCTTCCCCGACCCCGAACAGCGCTCGATTCTGGCGCCCAAGCCGGCCAAACGTTCGTCGATACGCTCGTAGCCCCGCTCGATCTGCCGGATGTTGCCAATACGGCTCTCTCCCTCCGCCCCGAGAGCGGCGATCAATAGCGCCATCCCGGCTCGGATGTCCGGACTGTCGACCACGCTCCCACGCAGTGGAGCGGGCCCCACCACCACGGCCCTGTGCGGGTCGCAGAGAATGATCTGTGCCCCCATTCCCACGAGCTTGTCCGTGAAGAACATGCGAGACTCGAACATCTTCTCATGCACCAGGACGGTCCCTGTGCACTGCGTAGCAGCAACCACCGCGATCGACGTCAGATCGGCCGGGAATGCAGGCCACGGACCGTCGTCGACCTTGGGAAGGTGCCCAAAAGCATCCTGCTGGACGATGTGCTCCCGGTCTCCGTGCACGCGCAGGTCCCGCCCTTCCACCGTGCACTCCACGCCAAGACGCCGGAAGCCCAGCAGGGTCGAATCCAGGTGCTCGATCGGCGCATTCTCGATGACGATCTCGCTGCGAGTCACGGCGGCCAACCCCACGAACGAGCCTGTCTCGATGTGATCAGCACCCACCGTGAACCGGGTGCCTCGCAGGCGATCGACTCCGATGATCTCGAGAATGTGGGTCCCAATGCCTGTGATCCTGGCCCCCATCGCATTGAGGAGGTTACAGAGATCCTGCACGTGGGGTTCGGCAGCGGCGTTGCGAATGCGGGTCACACCGCGAGCGCGCACAGCCGCCATCACCGCGTTCTCGGTTCCGGTTACGGAGGGCTCGTCCAAGAACATATCGGCCCCTGCGAGGTCGGCCGCATGAAGGGAGAAGCCTCCGTTCAACTCTACTTTGGCGCCCAGGGCACGGAACGCGAGAAAATGTGTGTCCATGCGGCGGCGGCCGATGACGTCTCCGCCGGGCGGGGGCAACTCGACCCGACCGAACTTCGCCAGAAGCGGCCCCGCCAAGAGCAGTGACGCACGGATCCGCTCGGCGAGGCCCCGGTCCACGGCGTCGGACTCGACGTTGCGCGGGTCGATCGTGATCTCGTTGGGTCCGGTCCACTCGGCTTCGGCGCCCAACGAAACCACGATCTCCACGAACGTCTCGACATCATGGATCCGGGGGACGTTTTCGAGGACGACCGGTTCATCGGCCAACACGGTGGCGGCCAGACAGGGGAGCGCGGCGTTCTTGTTTCCAGCAGGGCGGATCGATCCAGAGAGACGGATTCCACCCTCCACCAGGAAGGTCGCCATAGGCTCCGGGCCGTGCGAAGGTGAGTGGTCGGGCGGAACATACCGAACGCCATCCCGTGTCGCCATGTACATTGCACCTCCCTCAGCAGAGTCCGGGCGAAGCCGCCCCCGGGCTCCGTCACTAGCTCCATGATCCGACACAGCGTCAGTCGCAGGATGCGTGCCAGAGTGACTCGGATCACCTTGCACGGCCCACCCGGGCCGGCGTAAGATCGCGCATGCCGAGACCTCACCTCCAACCCGACCGCTAGATGCGTCTCAGCGAGTTTCTGAAGCCGGATTTCGTGGTACCCCGCCTCCAGGCGACAGGCGTCCGGGGTGTCATCGATGAAGTCGCGGCCCGCGCCCAGGAAGTCGGCGTAGGGTCAGCGGACCTGATCAGCGACAAGCTCTATGAGCGCGAGGAGGCACACCCGACTGTGATGGGGACGGGGCTCGCGATTCCCCACGCCACCGTTCCAGGGTTGGAGGGACCGGTGATCGGGGTAGCCCTCGCACCTGAGCCCATCGACTTCGGAGCGCCGGATCTTGATCCCGTCAGGGTGTTCTTTGTACTGCTCTCTCCGCCGGGGCACGAGCGTGAGCACGTGAAGCTTCTGGCTCGTATCTGTCGCCTCGTGCGGCATGACGGGTTCATGGATGCTCTCGACGCCGCAGGCGACGCGGCCGAAATCGTCCAGTTGATACGGACTATCGACGACCAACACGTATGACGCCCGGGGGCTCTGACCGTCTGTTGGTCGCCATCGTCAACGATCCCGAGAAGGTGGACGAAATCCTGGCTGGATTCCTGGAACTCGGAATCAGGGGAGCTACGATCATCAGCAGCGAGGGCATGGGTCAGCTCCTGTCTCACGACATTCCCATCTTTGCCGGCCTTCATACCCTCCTCAGCGGATCACGCCCCCAAAACAGAACGATTCTGAGCGTCCTTCCGGAATCGGCCGTCCCCGACGTCATCGAATTGCTCCAGGACGTCACGGGCAACCTGAACTCGCCAGCGACGGGTATCGTGTTCACGCTGCCTGTCGATCAGGTTGTGGGTCTGGCCCCCGAGTTGGGGGGCACTTCAAGCCCGATCTGACCGCAGGCTGCCAGGCTCCCATGCAACCGCTCCTCGCGACGCTCATCCTCGTACTCCTGGCACTCCTGGGGGCACGGGTCTCGTTCTCGACCGACCATATCAAGGCCGGGCCGGCCCTCTTGTTCAGGACAGGAATCCACTTCCTGCTGATCGGAGCACTTCTTGGCCCAGCGGGTCTCGGACTTGTCTCGACATCGGCGACCCAACAGTTCTTCCCGCTGATGGCACTGGGCCTGGGGTGGGTCGGATTCCACTTCGGGCTGCAGTTGGACGTGGCCACCCTGAAGCAGTTTCCCCTGTCGTATCATGTCCTGGGCGTGGGTCAGGCCATTATTTCGTTCGGGTTGTTCGCGTTGATCGGTTGGCTCTTCATGCGGGGATTCGGCCTGGAGGGAGAGGTCGCCGCGATCCTCGTGATCGGCGCAGCGGCGACCGGGTGCATTTCCACTCCGGCCGGTATCGCAGTGGTGTCCTCGAACTTTCTCGTGCGAGGACGGGTCCGAGACCTACTCTTCTTCGTTTCGTCGCTGGACGCAGGGGTCGGCGTCATCGCGCTCCAGTTTCTCTACTCCTACCACAGGCCCGAAGGTGTCGCCCCGGCGCTCGCTTCCCTCCCCTTCTGGGTGCCCATGGGTGTGGCCCTCGGGCTGGGCGTGGTGTGCGCAATCGTCTTCCTGTGGCTCATGCGCGGCCGCCCGGCGGGCGAGGAGCTGGTGCTCTTCCTGCTTGGAATCTGTGCGTTCGCTTCCGGTGCGGCTCTGCAATGGGGTCTCTCGCCGCTCTTCGTGGCGGTGACGATGGGAGCCCTGGTGTCGAACCTCAGCCCCGACCGGCGACGGGTCTTGGCCCTGCTCGAGAAGTGGGAGAAGCCCGTCTATCTCACCTTTCTCCTGGTCGCTGGGGCACTCCTTCAGGTGCCGACCGCGTGGGTCGCCGCACTGGCGATCGGCTATGCGGTCCTCCGGGGGATCGTCAAGACCGCGGCATCGGCTGCGCTTGCTTCTGCGATCCCGTTCGGATTCGACGTCCCCCGTCGGCTCGGGCTCGGGCTGATACCGCAAGGTGGGATCAGCCTCGCAATGGCGGTGTCCGGTGTCCTCATGTACTCCGGCCTGGAGATCCAGGGCGTCGACGCTGGGTCCGCGCTGTTCACGGCCGTCGTAATGGGCGTGGTGATCTCGGAGTTGGTAGGCCCCCCTCTCACGGTGTCGCTCCTGCGCCGGGCGGGAGAAATCTCACCCGAGGTCGAAAGAGCGCTGGCAGACGGAGACGACAGGCGGGCCCGCAGAGAAGCACTGCGCCATTACAGCGGCCCCGACCGGCCGGACAGTGCGACGTGACGGGCATCGACAACTCGCCGATTCACCCGAGGGGAGGCAGGCATGCCTGGCTGTCCAACGCCCGGAAACGTTAGACTTCCTTCCATGATCTACGTGCCTAGTGCGCTCACGCTCCAAACGGGCTCTGCGGCCCAGAACGGAATCGCCATGGCCTCCGACGTGGCGACGATCGTCGTCGCGCTGGCGGTGATCGTCGTCGTGGTCTTCCTCGTGCGGCTTCTCCGCAGCCTGCAGCGGACGATGCTCGACGTGCGGACGCGGGTGGACCAGAGCCTGGGGCCTGTCTCGGATCGAGCACGTTCCATCAGCGACAATGTGGACTTCATCACGCAGGCTCTGCGCACGGACGTCCAGCGTCTCAACGCCTCGGTGAAGTCGCTCTCCGATCGACTCCAGCAGGCCTCCGACCGTATGGAGGAGCGAATAGAGGAATTCAACGCCCTCATGGAGGTGGTACAGACCGAGGCAGAGGACATCTTTCTCGACACGGCCGCCACGGTCCGCGGCGTGAGGGAGGGAGCGAGAAGTATCGCCGCTCCCGACCCGGAGGCTGATCGAGACGGTGAACTTCCCGACGAACACGCCCTCCCCCGAGGAGAGCCATCCGCGTCCGACCCGGACCCATCTCGGGGGGAAGGCGAACCCTCGGCCCCCGGAGGGGCCTGAGGGACTGCGGCGCAGCTACGTGACACTCCGTGCAGCGCTCTTCGTTGCCGTAGGATGGCTGCTCCTGCTGCCCGACCCCGCGTTCGCTTGGGGACCCGCCACGCACATCGCTCTCGGTGAAGCGCTCCTGGGCGCACTCTACCTCGTTCCACCGGCGATCTCGGCAGTCATAGGGCGCTTTCCGCTCCATTTTCTATACGGATCGATTGCGGCCGACATCTCTCTCGCGAAGAAGTACGTTCCCGAGGGGCGGCACTGCCACAACTGGCACGTGGGGGAGGAGATCCTGGCCGCGGCCGGATCGGGTCCGCTGTCCTCCGTCGGGTACGGCTACCTCGCTCATCTGGCAGCCGACACCGTGGCGCACAACGTCTTCGTACCTCGCCAGCTCCTGCTGACGTCCACGACCCAGGCGATCGGACACACGTACTGGGAGCACCGCATGGACATCCACGTGGGTGAGGAATTCCTCGGGAAGGCCCGGCATCTGGTCGTGGACAACGACCACACGGAGGCGGATGCGTTGTTCGACGAAGTCCTGAGCCGCACCATCTTCAGCTTCCAGACCAACCGGAAGATCTTCAGGGGCATGATCCGGTTTCAGGGCCATGATCGGTGGCAGCGAATCTTCGAGCGCGTGCTGGCGAAGTCACGCTTTGACCTGCCCGACCCGCTCGTGGACGAGTATTTCCGCATTTCCTTCGAGAACGTGGTCGGCTACCTGAGGGATCGTGAGGGTTCCGCAACCGCCGCCCTCGACCCGGTCGGAGACCTCAACCTCCGTCTGGCGAAGAAGGTCCGACGGCGGGCAACCGCCGACCACGCCACCGACCACCACGAGTCCCTCGCCCAGGCCGCTGACGATTTCTTTCCCATTCCGCGGGAACCGCTGGTATACTGGCCCCAGATCCAGGATGCGGACTTCGCAGCCGGTGTGACGGCTCGGAGAGCATCCGGGAGAGCTCTCGGGAGATGACATTGGATCGCAAGGAACATTGGGAGACCGTGTATCGGACCAAGGGTCACGACTCCGTGAGTTGGTACGAGACGGCGCCTCAGACCTCACTGGAGCTGGTGGAGGCCTGCGGGCTGGATTCGGACATGGGCATCATCGACATCGGAGGCGGGACGTCTGGGCTCGTAGATGGGCTGCTCGAGCAGGGGTACTCCAACATCTGCGTACTCGACATCGCCTCCGAGGCTCTCCAGGCCACACGGGCCCGCCTCGGGAGTCGCGCGGATCTCGTGCGTTGGGTGGTCGCCGATGTCACCCTGTGGGAAAGCCAGTCCACGTTCCATCTGTGGCACGACCGCGCCGTATTTCACTTCCTCCGATCGCCGGCCGAGCAGGATCGCTATCGCCGCGCACTCGAGCGCTCCCTGGAGCCCGGGGGCTGGGCCGTTCTCGCCACCTTCGGTCCCGACGGTCCCCCGAGGTGCAGCGGGCTCGACGTGGCCCGCTGCAGTGACCGCGACATCGCCGCTGCCCTGGGAGACGAATTCGAATTGAAAAGGGCTTTCACCCAGGTCCACACGACCCCGGCGGGTATCGAACAACAGTTTCAGTGGGCGGTACTGCGTCGACTCGGGGGAGCGTAGGCTGTCAGCCCTCCCGCAGCTTCTCCTGCAGAAGCCTCCGGACCTCGGTCGGGTGCGCCCTGCCCGCACTCAGCGTCATGATCCGCCCCATGAAATGGCCCAGTACCTGCTCCTCGCCCGCCCGGTAACGGGCCACCGCGCCCTCGTCTTCGTTCAGGATCGTATCGATCCACCCCTCCAGGACCTGACGATCCGCCACCTGACCCAAGCCTTCGCGGCGGACCACCTCCGGCGCGGATACTCCCTCCGCGGCCATCGCCTCGAGCACGGTACGGCCTGCGCTGCGCGAGATGGCCGCGGACTCGACCAGCGCGATCAGTTCAGCCAGCCGGTGCGGCGGAACCCGAATTGCGGCCTCGGAGCCACCCCCCTCACCCACGATGGCTGAGATGGGACCCATGATCCAGTTCGCTGCTTCCCCGGGGGCGACGTCCAGCGCCAGTGCTTCGAAATAGTCCGCCCAGGCACGCGTGCGCGTGAGGACGCCGGCTGCGTAGGTCGAAACCCCGAACTCGGAGACGAAGCGCCGCCGGCGCGCGCGGGAGAGCTCCGGCAATGTGGCTCGGACCGCGGCCAACTCCTCGGGCCCGAACGCGAGGGGCGGCAGATCAGGCTCGGGGAAGTAGCGGTAGTCGCTGCTCTCCTCCTTGGATCGCATGGTGCGGAGTTCCCGGCGGCGGTCGTCCCAGACGCGCGTTTCAGCCCGAACGGCAGAGCCCGCCTCGCGAGATTCGATCTGTCGTGCGATCTCTTGGGTCAATGCTTTCTCTATATAGGAGAACGAGTTGACATTCTTTATTTCAACTTTTGCTTCAAGTACTGCACTACCTGCCCGTCGCACTGAGACATTCGCGTCCACGCGAAGGCCACCCTGCTCCATGTTGCAGTCCGAAACATCCAGGTATGCCAGGTCCCGTTTCAGGGATTGCAGGAAGGCCCGTGCGTCCCCCGGGCTCCGAAGGTCTGGTTCCGTGACGATCTCGACCAGGGGAGCGCCTGCTCGATTGAGATCGATTCCGGTCCGTCCCGGACGTCGTGCATGAAGGGACTTTCCCGCGTCCTCCTCCACGTGAATGCGGCGGATTCTGAGGGACTTTGCACCCCCGTCCGAATCGAAGTCGACCCTGCCCCCAATGCCCATCGGATGTTCGAACTGCGTGATCTGGTAGCCCTTGGGAAGGTCCGGATAGAAGTAGTTCTTCCTGGCCCACGTGCTGGTGCGTGGCACGGTGCACCCCAGGGCCAGAGCAGCCCGCAGCGCCAGATCCACCGCTTGCCGGTCCAGTACGGGCAGCGCGCCCGGGAGACCCAGGCAGACCGGGCAGACGTGGGTGTTGGGAGGGTCGCCGAAGACTACGCGGTCCCCGCAGAACAACTTCCGGCCTGACCGGAGCTGAACATGCACCTCAAGTCCGATCACGGCCTCCCAGGTCACCCGGCCCCCTCGCCCAGACGGGCCTCCAGCGTCGCGCCGATGGAAACGAGGGTCTCTTCCCCCCACCACGGAGCCATGATCTGCCCCCCCACAGGCAGTCCATCCACAGTCCCGATGGGCACCGACATGGCCGGAATTCCAGAGAGATTGGCATGTACCGTATAGACGTCCGACAGGTACATCTGGACTGGATTACCCAGTCGCTCACCGAGCCGGAAGGCCGGAGTCGGCGTGGTCGGAGTGAAGAGCGCATGCACACCGTCGTTGAAGGCCCTCCCGAAGTCCGCCGAGATCAGCGCCCTCACCCTCTGCGCCTGACTGTAGTACCGGTCCTGGTATCCCGCCGATAGAACGAACGTCCCCAGCACGATCCGACGCTTCACCTCGCGGCCGAATCCCTCGGTGCGGGTCACTTCGTACAGATCGCCCAAATCCCCGTCCCCACCCGAGCGACGTCCGTACCGAACGCCATCGAATCGGGCGAGGTTGCTCGAGGCCTCTGCGGCCGCGAGGACTTGATAGCACGGTACAGCGAACCGGGTGTGTGGCAGCGACACCTGCCGGATCTCAGCACCAGCGTCGTGCAGCGCTTCCACCCCTTCGTCCACGCAGCGTCGCACGGCAGGGTCGAGTCCGTCTCGCAGGTACTCATCCGGGATTCCCACCACCAGCCCACCGACCCCCCGGCTCGCGGCGGCACGGAGGTCGGGGACGGGGCGCGTGGACGATGTAGCATCGCGCGGATCATGGCCGGAGACAGCCTGCAGGAGCCGCGCTGCATCGTACACCGTCCTGCCGAGCGCGCCGACCTGGTCCAGGGACGACGCGAACGCCACCAGGCCGTAGCGGCTCACGCGCCCATACGTGGGCTTTACCCCCACGACGCCACAGAAGGCCGCCGGCTGCCGTACCGACCCCCCGGTATCGGATCCGAGCGCGATGGGCACGTAGCCGGCAGCCACGGCTGCCGCGGACCCACCCGAACTCCCGCCGGGCACCCGGTTCCGATCCACCGGATTCAGCGCGGGGCCGAACGCCGAGTGCTCATTGGAAGAGCCCATCCCGAACTCGTCCATGTTCGTCTTTCCGATGACGACCGCCCCCGCCGCGCGGAGCCGACGCACAGCCGTAGCCTCGAACGGTGACTGATATCCTTCGAGGAGCCGCGACGCGCAGGTCGTCGGCAGGCCCGCCGTGACGAGGTTGTCCTTCACAGCCACTGGGACGCCCGACAGCGGTCCGTCCGGCACCGAATCGGGCATATCGCCGTCCTCAGCCAACGCCAGAAAGGCGTTGAGTGACTCAGGTCCGGCCTCGCTGGCGCGAATCTGATCCCGCGCAGCGAGCCAGGGGCGGCCCCCCCGGGACTTCACGATCCCTCCGGAGTCACCCCGCTGGGGGGAGGCACCAGGAACAATCCATCCTCCCACTGAGGCGCCATCGCGCCCGGCTCGTGGGATAGCGGATCCGGTTCGAGGCGGCGCCGGCCCTCGCGCGCGTCGTCGTCGCGCCCGTCGGTCAACGAGGTCGGGGCCACACCCTCCTCGGCCCCTGCCTCCCCGAGGCGATCGACGAACTCGAGGATATTGGTCGTATCCTCGCGCAGGCGCTCCTCTTCACCCGAAGCCAGTCTCAGCTTGGCGAGGTTCGCAATCCGAAGCACGTCCGCGGCAGACAGACTCACGGCCAGTCCTTCTCCAGACCCGCGTAGCGCACGAGAAGATTCTTGCGGCCGATGTCGTCGAAATCCACGACGATCTTCATATCGCTGCCGAAGCCTGAGACCTCCACCACAGCGCCCGACCCGAACGTCTTGTGCACCACGCGCTCGCCCTTCACGTATCGGGGTTGATCCTGGTTCATCCCCACGTCGGCGTCTGCCTCGAAGTGTTCGTGTGCGGACGAAGGGGTCGACCTGACGCCCCCGTCGAAGTTCCTTCCCCCGCGGTGCGGCGTGCTCTGGCTGAGGAGCCGCAGGCGCTCGCTGCGTCTCTCATCGAGGAGTTCATCGGGAATCGCCTCGACGAATGAGGAGAGAGTCCCGTACGTGAAGTCCCCCGCACGCCTCCGCTGCCTGGCCCAGGACAGGTTGAGCTTGTCCTCGGCCCGCGTGATCCCCACGTAGAAGAGCCGCCTCTCCTCTTCGAGCTGGTCCGGTTCGGAAAAACTCCCACGAAGGGGAAAGAGCCCGTCCTCGAGGCCAGCGATGAACACCGTCGGAAACTCCAGACCCTTCGCGTTGTGGAGCGTCATGAGCGTGACCGTGTCGGCATCGGGATCGAGGCGGTCTGCGTCGGAGACCAGGGCCACCTGCTGAAGGAAGAGGTCCAACTCGGTGAAGCTGTCCAGATCCTCACCCTCCATGTTGGACATCAGGCTCGCGTCGAAGTCGAGCGCGCCAGCGATCAGTTCAGCGATGTTCCGCGCACGGTCGTCCCCCTCCGGACCCTCATCCTGCAGCTGCCGCACCAGATCCAACTCCTCGACCAACTCCTCGAGGACGATCCCGACGGTGGCCTGCGCCGCACGCACGCTGAAGCGCTGGATGAAGGAGGCGAAAGCCTGGAGGCCCCGGGCACCCCCCGCGGGCACACCCGGGGCTTCGTCGGCCCGGGACGCGGCCTCAAGCAGGGTGATCCTCTGCTCGCGAGCCCAATTGGCCAGACGCTCCTGAGAAGCGAGACCTATGCCGCGCCGCGGGTAGTTGACGACACGATCGAAGCCCCCTTCATCGCGTGGGTTGGAGATCAGGCGAAGATAGGCCAGGACATCCTGGATCTCACGACGCTCGTAGAAGCGGACGCTACCGATCACCTGATACGGCGTTCCCTGCCTGCGAAACGCGTCTTCCAGGGCACGCGCCTGAGCGTTGGTCCGGTAGAGGACTGCAAAGTCCGCGAACGCGTACCGGGGATTGTCCTGGAAACGCGCCTCGATCTCGGTGACGATCCAACGGGCCTCGTCGTTCTCGTCGAAAGTCTCCATCACGGTGATGCCTTCTCCGCCGGTCCTCTCGGTGTAGAGCGTCTTCCCCTTCCGATTCACGTTCTCGGCAATCACGTGGTTGGCCGCTTCCAGGATCTTCTGGGTGGAGCGGTAGTTGCGCTCCAGCCTCACCACCGCGGCACCCGGGAAAGCCTCCTCGAAACCGAGGATGTTCCGGATGTCGGCCCCCCTCCAACCGTATACGGATTGGTCGTCGTCTCCCACCACCATCAGATTCTCATGTTCCGCCGCGAGAAGCTCCAGAAAACGGAACTGAGCCCGGTTCGTGTCCTGGTACTCGTCCACGAGTATGAACGAGAACCTGCCTCGATACCGCTCGAGGAGCCCGGGATCCTTCTCGAAGAGCTCCACCGGCTTCTGCAGGAGATCGTCGAAGTCGAAGGCGTTCTGCTCGTGGAGGGCGTTCTGATACGCGGGAAAGACCTTACCTACGTTTCGCAGAAACAGATCGAAGGTGCCATCGGTATCCTGGGAGAACTGTTCTGCGGTGAGAAGCTGGTTCTTCGCGTTGCTGATCTCGGCTCTGATGGCCTTGGGACTCCACTTCTTGTAGTCGAGTCCTACCTGCTCCTCCACCTTCTTGACCAGCCTGAGCGTCGCCTCCTGGTCGTTGATCGTGAAGGCACGATCCCACCCCAGACGGTCGGCATGGCGCCGGAGGATGCGCGCGCCGACGGAGTGGAAGGTCCCGACCCACATGCCGGCGGGCGCCGCTCCGAGGTACGCCGCGATCCGATCTCTCATCTCACGCGCAGCCTTGTTGGTGAACGTCACCGCAAGGATCCGATCGGGCGGGACTCCGTGCTCGCGAATGAGGTGTGTGACCCGGGCAGTCAGAACACGCGTCTTGCCGGATCCGGCTCCCGCGAGCACCAGGATAGGGCCCTCGAGGTGTTGGGTGGCGGCCGACTGCTCCGGATTCAGCCCTTCGAGATGTGCACGTGAGTCGAGGGGTTCATCCATCGGCTACGGGCAGCCTGATCTGGAAGGTCGTCCCCCCGGTGCCTTCGAGCAGCTCGATGTGGCCCTTGTGCACGCCCTGGACGATTCTCTTCGACAGCGCCAGCCCCACCCCCCATCCGGCAGACTTGGAAGTCACTCCCGGCTGGAAGATCCTGTCGCGGATTTCGGGGTCCACGCCTGGACCCGTGTCCCGGATGCGAAGGCTCACCCAACCGGTGCCCACGTCGCGGCCGTAGATGGAGATCCGGCCACCGCGCCCGGCAAGAGCGTCCAGAGCGTTCTTGACGACGTTCTCCAACGCCCAGATGAGCAGCACCCGATTGCCCAGCACCGGGGGCAGATCATCTGGGAGGTCGATGGTGAGATCGACCCCTCGGCCCAACCGGGGCAGCCTGGCGGCGAGATAATGTTCGAGCTCACGCACGACTTTCTGCAGGCTGGTGCTCTCCAACTCCGGCTCGCGCCCGATGAGTTCGAAGCGTCGGCTGATCCCCTCCAGGCGCTCGACGTCTTCTTCGATGGCGCTGGCCACCTCGCGCGCCTTGAGGCCGGCAGGACGTTCCGAGAGGGGGAGCTTCAGCACTTCGATCCAACCTTGGAGCGACGACAACGGTGTGCCGAGCTGATGAGCCAGCTCTCGCGCCATGCTGGTCCACGCGCGTTCGCTCTCGGCGTGACGCTGGTACCGGATCATGCTGAAGCCGACGAGAACCGTCAGTAGAAGGCCCCCGGCTTGAAGCCACGGGATCCAACGCAGGCGGCGCACCTCCGGGCTGTCACCAAAGTGGAGCTCAGTGAACCGCGGATTTCCAACCGGAGGGTTGCGTGCGTCCAGGCGCTGCACGAAGTCACGGGCACGCTCCTGCCCCTCGGGAGTCTCCAGGTCCACGGCGAACGGGAGGTTGGCCACTGCGAGGACAGTGTCCCTTTCACCCGTCATCACGTACGGCACCCGGGAGTTGAGGATGATGCCCTGGAGATTGTACAGGGCGTCGTCGGCTCGGCCCCTCTCGGTGGACGCGAGCCCGGCACTCACTTCCGAGTAGATGCGAGTAAGCGTCTCCGAATCGGCCCTGAGCGCCCTGACGATCTGCTGCGAGTAGACGAGGTACCATCCCAGCAGAACCACGAACAGTGTCGCGAGGGCGAGGGGCCACTTGATCCGGATCATGCCGTCAGAGTGCCCCCGGGGGCACCCGTCCGCCAGGGGGCACCGCGCTCACGTCAGGCTTCGAGGCGGTCGACGCCCATGTAGGGACGGAGAACCTCCGGAACGATGACGCTCCCGTCCTCTTGCTGATGGGTCTCGAGCAGAGCCGCAACGACCCGCGGCAGCGCGAGGGCCGACCCGTTGAGGGTGTGCACGAACTCGGGCTTCTCCGACTGCGCTCGCCGGAACCGGAGGTTCGCCCTTCTGGCCTGGAAGTCCGTGAACGTCGTGCAACTGGACACTTCGAGCCATGCACCCACTCCGGGGGCCCAGGCTTCGAGGTCGTACGTCATTGCGCCACTGAAGCCCAGGTCTCCCGTAGCCAGCAGCACCCTCCGATAATGGAGTCCGAGGCGCTCCAGAAGTGTTTCGGCCTCACGGGTCAGCTCCTCCAGAGCCTCCAGGCTGCGCTCGGGTGCCTCATAGCGGACGAGTTCCACCTTGTCGAACTGGTGGACCCGCAAGAGGCCCCGGGTGTCCTTTCCCGCGGCTCCTGCCTCCCTTCTGAAGCAGGGCGAGTACGCTGTGTACCGCACCGGCATCCCATCGGGTGTGAGGATTTCATCGCGATGCAGATTCGTCACCGGAACCTCAGCGGTGGGAACGAGCCAAAGGTTGTCCCGCTCCGTCTGGTAGGACTCCTCCGCAAACTTCGGGAGTTGTCCCGTGCCGGTCATGGACTCCTGCGTCACCAGATACGGAACCCGCAGTTCGGTGTAGCCGTGCTCTCCGGTGTGAACGTCCAGAAACCAGTTGATGAGACTCCGCTGCAGCCGCGCGCCAATTCCCTTCAACACCGGAAAACCGGAGCCGCTGACCCGCGCTCCGGCAGGCAGATCCAGAATGCCGAGTGTCTCGCCGATCTCCCAGTGAGCCTTGGGCTCGAAGTCGAAGACCGGGAGCTCACCCCAGCTGGAAATGAGCTCGTTGTCTTCCTCCCCGCCCTCGGGTACGCGATCGAGAGGCGTGTTGGGAATGGACATCACGATCTCGTCGATGCGTTCCTCGCACTCGCGGGCCTCGCGGTCGAGCTCGGCGATGCGGTCTCCCAGCGCACGCATGGCCACGATGAGATCGTCGGCGTCCTCCCCCGTCCGCTTGAGTTCGCCGATGCGCTTGGACGACTCGTTGCGCTCGGCCTTGAGGTCGTTGACCTCACTCAACGCCGCGCGCCGCGTCTCGTCGAGCGAGCGCACTTCGTCCACCATGGCAGGGAACGCTTCCCCGCCACGACGAGCCAAGGCCTCCTTCACTTCCTCTGGTTCGTGTCTGAACCGTCTGACGTCAAGCATGGATCGGCGGGGGCGAGCCGCCCGGGAATCAATCGGGCGGAATGAGTCGGAAGTCGTTGCAGACGGGGCTGCCGTCGAAAACGAATCTGAGAGTGCCGCGTTCAGGGTCGATCTCCAGCGGCTCGAGCTTGTAGTAGTAGACGCAGCGTCTCCCGAATCCTCCGAGGGACTCGTTGGTCCGGATCACGTAGACGTTGCCCATCCGGACCTGCACTGGATCAGACGACGTGTACGCGGCCGTATCCTGGGGTGCCTCCTCGACCTCCTGAAACGTCGTCCCCTCCAGTTCCGCGATGCCGGCCCGGGAAGCGATGCCGAGCGCGCCTGGCGGGAGAAGCACGATGCGCCCATCACGTGTGTCCACCGCAACGTCCCAACTCCCCGTCGCGGTGGGATCCTCGACGGTGATCGGGATCCGGTTCTGGAAATTGAATCCCGAAACCAGGTTCAACTCCGGGCGGGCCAGGGAGTAAAGGAACACCGAGTCCGGGTTCTCTGACCACCGGATGGCGAACGGGTCGTCGCCGCATCCTGCCGCCACGATCCACACGGCCAGGACCCCACACACGGCCCGTCGGGGTGTCGAGGATTTCAAGAATGGGCTGAGCTTCATGCCGAGCGGTACTCCCGAAGTTGGCGGCGCAGGAAAAGCGGGGAAAACTGCCAGAAATCCGGCCAGGGTGTCAACCCCACAAAGCCCCGTCATTCCTTGACTTTACCCCACTCGCTGGGTAGGTTCCCCGCCCGCTGGGACCGACCCTGTTCCATGGACCGTTTCGGGGTCGTCCCGACCGCGTCGGAAAAGACCGTTTCAACGGAGACCAGACCGTGGGCGACTCGCTCCCAGCACCGTCTGCCTTCCGGATACTGGTAGCGGACGATGAGCCTCACATCCGGCGCGTACTCTCGACCCTGCTGAGCAAAGCTGGCTACGTGGTCGACGAGGCACCCGACGGGACCGCCGCGCTGGAGTTGTGGCGTTCACAGCCACGCTACGACGCCGCTCTCATCGACCTCATGATGCCGGGCGCGACCGGCATCGAGATCCTGCAGGAGATCCGCAAGGATGAGCACGGCATCCACACTCCGGTGATCATCCTCACCGCAAAGGGACATGACTCCGATCGCGACGCCGCCTTCTCCGCCGGCGCCGACGATTTCATGACCAAACCCTTCAGCCCAAAGAAGCTCGTTGCCAGACTCCAACAAGTCCTCCACGACCGCTGATTCCGCGCTGTGGATTCAGGTCCTCGCCGGCGGGATCGGCTCGCGCTTTTGGCCCGCCAGCACGGCTGACCGCCCCAAGCAGCTCCTCCCGCTCGCCAGCGGGCAGCCGCTGATCGTCGATACGGTCGAACGGGCTCGCAGCCTCGTGCCCGACGAACGCATTCGAGTACTCGCAGGCAGACATCTGGTGGAGCCGTTCCGCGGGGCCCTGCCGAATCTGCCCTCGAGCAGTTACTTGGTCGAACCCCGGGCTCGAGGCACCTGTCCGGTGCTGGCGTGGGCCGCCTGGGAGCTCGAGCGCCTGGATCCGGATGCGGTCCTGGTTTCCCTGCATTCGGATCACCTCATACGGCCGCTGGACGGCTTCCTCGAAACCGTGCGGGCAGCGGCCGTCCTCGCGAGCACTCAGGACCTCCTGGTCACGGTCGGAGTAGAGCCCGACCGCGTCGAGACCGGGTATGGGCACATTCAGCCGGGAGAGGAGTTGGAGTCGACGGGTTCGACCCCGGCCTACAGGGTGGCGGCGTTCCACGAGAAGCCCGACGCAGTTACGGCAGCTCGCTACATGGAAGCCGGATATCTCTGGAACACGGGCATCTTCGTCTGGAAGGCCTCCGTCTTCCTCGACGAGGTCCGCCGGCACGCGCCGGAGGTCGCCGCATGCTTCGACACTCTGGAGCGCGAAGGGGCGGAAGCATTCTTCGAAGCCACGCCCGTGTGCGTCGTGGATACCGCGATCATGGAGCGCACCCGGAGGGCCGCTACGGTGAAGGCCGCTTTCGCATGGGATGACGTCGGCAGTTGGGAGGCTCTCTCACGGACCCGGCCGACCGATCAGGGCGGCAACGTCCTCGAGGGACCCGCCCAGGTCGTGGACGGACAGCGCAACGTCGTGTACAGTGACGATTCGAAGACCGTTCTGTGGGGAGTCGACGATCTGGTCGTCGTCGTGGCCAACGGTACCACGCTGGTGATGCCCCGCGAACGAGCCGCGGACCTCAAGAAGCTCCTGGCGGAACTGGAGGGCGGGCAAGAATGAGTGCCGCACATCTGTACATATTCGATGACCGCATCGCGCGGCGTTGGGCCCCGTTCACGCTCACCCGTCCGGTGGGAGAACTCCTCTACGGGTGCATGAGAATCCGTGAACGCGCGGAGAGGATATTCGGACTCACATGTGAAGGATACGTCTCCCGTCCCGCCCTGCTCGGGTTCGATGAACCGGGGTCGGGAAAGACCCTCACTCTGGTCGAGATCGCGGACGAAGGCGAACGGATCCTCCTCTCCAGCCGAGCAACACTCCACTACCAGGATCTGCCGCCGCTGGAAGGGCCCGCGCGGCTGCGGGTGGGGGACAACATCGTCGGCTGGATCATCCCGGAGGGTATGCCGCTGCCGTCCGAGCTTTCGATCCATGATCCTCACAAGGAGCCCTGGCGTCATGCCGAGCTGGAACTCGAGGGACATGTCCTCGATCGACCTTGGCACCTCATGGCGGACAACGCCGATCAGGTGAAGCGCGACCTCACGCATTGGTGGCCCGAGGACAGCCAGCCGGACGGGGTCATCAGAATCGGTGACGGAGTCCTGTCGATGGCTCCGGGCTCGGTCATCGAATCGGGAGTCGTCGTCGATACCCGCGGTGGTCCGATCCGCCTCGACCCGGACGCCTACGTGCGGGGTCCAGCTCGACTCACCGGGCCTCTCTTCGTGGGGAGCGATACCGTCATCCTGGGTGGAGATGTCGGCACCTCATCCATCGGCCCGCACTGCAAGATCCGGGGCGAGGTGTCGGATTCCGTGATTCTCGGGTTCACCAACAAGGCCCACGGCGGCCATCTCGGCCACGCGATCCTGGGGAGTTGGGTGAACCTCGGTGCGGAGACGTCGAACTCGGACCTGAAGAACAACTACGGTCCCGTGAAGGTGTGGACACCCGATGGCACGAGGGACACCGGGTTTGCCAAAGTGGGGTGTTTCCTCGGCGACCACGTGAAGACGGGAATCGGCACGCTCTTCAACACCGGGACGGTCGTGGGTGCGGGAAGCAACGTCTTCGGAGGGGGAACGCCACCGACGGTCGTGCCCCCGTTCTCCTGGGGAACAGCTGCCGACCTCAGGGACTATCGGATGGATCGCTTCCTCGAGACGGCGGAGCGCTCCATGGCGCGCCGCGGGCAGTCCCTCACGGATGGAGTGCGGCGGATCCTCCAAGACGCCTGGTCCGACACGGCGGGACGGCGCGCCGAGTGACAGAGGCCGTTCCCTCGTGAAGGTGGCGGTGCTGGGAAGCGGGAGTGCGGGCAACGCCACTCTCGCTTGGGCCGGAAACACACGGGTGCTGGTCGACGCTGGATTCAGCGCCCGGGACCTGGCGCGTCGCCTCGACAGCCTTGGCATCAGCCCGGACGACATCGACGGCATCGTGGTCACACACGATCACGGGGATCATACCAAGGGCATCGGCGTGTTCTCTCGCAGGCACGGCACGCCCATCTACATGACCGACCCCACCCGCGAGGCGTGCTCGAGCCTGCTCCGCGGACGGGAAGTCGTGCACACCTACCGACCCGGACACCCCTTCCTGGTCGGAGACGTGCGCGTGGAGCCCTTCATCACCGTACACGACGCAGCGGACCCGGTAGGCGTCGCCCTCGTGGATGAGTGCACCGGACTCCGCCTCGGCGTGGCGACCGACCTGGGGCGGCCGACGGCCCAGATTCGGATGGCGTTGGAGGGGTGCGACCTCCTGATCCTCGAGGCCAACCACGACGAGGTCCTTCTGCACACGAGCGCCTACCCGCCCTCGGTGCGCCGCAGGATCGCGTCGAGCCACGGACATCTGTCCAATCAGGCCGCGGCGAACTTTGCGCTGGAACTGCTGCACCCTCGCCTCTCGGGCGTCGTGCTGGCCCATTTGTCACGCGAATGCAACCGGCCCGACCTCGCCCGGCAGGTCGTCGCAGAGGCTCTGGCTGGTGCGGGATGGTCGGGCCATCTCGAGGTGGCGCGACAGGACGAACCCACCACGCTGCTCGACCTGGAGGAACTGCGGTTCAGAGCGGGTCCTCCTCAGCTCACGCTTCTCTGAAACGAGAGGAGACAAACGAGAGTACTTGGGTATCTTGTGGGATGGTCGAACCATGACCCTGGTCAAGGATCACGGGAGGGGAACTGAATGGCAGGGCCGCCCCGCACGGGGACACTCGAGGCAAGCATCGAGATTGACTGCTCACCGAAGGACGTGTGGAGCGTGTTGGGCGACTTCGACGAGGTCGAGGCGTGGGCTCCTGCGCTCTCGGACGCGTTCCGCACCACCGGGCGCGATATCGGCATTGGCTCCCGTCGCACCGTCGAGTACCGACGCCTCTTCCGGATGGAACAGGTCGTGACGCACTGGGAAGACGGCGAAAGTCTTTCGTACACCGTGTTCAAGGCCCCCTGGCCGCTTCGCAACTTCTTCGAAACATGGACCGTCACGCCCTCGGTGTCGGGCGCCCGGGTTCGGAGCGCGGTCGAGTACGAACTCTGGTTCGGACCCGTGGGAGCCTTCGTGGACTGGGTCTTCGTCCGCCGGGTGCTGCTGTTCGAGATGCGCTCGGGCCTCAAGGGCCTCAAGCGAACGGTCGAGCGGAATCTCTAGGAAGTCTCGGCCGGCCCAGGCGGGTTCTCGCCGTTAGCCGACAGCTCTCCTCAGAGGCCCAGCAGCCGCAGGAAGTCGTTCGACAGCGCCCAGAGCATGATCCCGACGATGACGAGGAACCCAACGTTGCTCCAGCGCAGCCGCTGTTCGATCGACAGCGAGCGGCCCCGCACCGCCTCGATGGCCAGGAAGAGGAGATGGCCTCCGTCCAGGACGGGGATCGGAAGGAGGTTCAGGATGGCCAGATTGATACTGAACATGGCCATGAAACGCAGGAACGGCTCAATGCCGGCAGCTGCGGCCTGACCGGAGTAGGTGCCGATCGTGACAATGCTGCCCATGGACTTCGGGGATATCCCGCCGGTCACCAGGTCCTTGAGGAAGCCGAGAATCAACTCGGTGACCGCAACCGTTTCACGGTACCCGAACACCGCCGCCTGCGCCCAACCCACGTCGCTGTGAGTCACGGGGCCGAGCGGGGGTTCAAGGCCGATCCTGCCCACCTCGACCGTAGACCCGTCGCTGAGGCGTGTCTCCTCGGTATCGAGCGTGACCGCCCGGATGAGTTCCCGGCCGTCACGCGAGATCGTAACCTCCGTGCGCTCTCCCGGCCGAGCTTCAATGAGGTCGCGGAACTGAAACCAGTGCTCCACCGGCTGTCCCTGGACCGCGACCAGGCGGTCCCCCGGCTCGAGCCCTGCGCGTTCCGCCGGCGAACCTGGACTCACTCCGCCGACACCGGCCTCGATCCAAGACCAGACTGACCGCACCACGGCGACGCGCTCGCTCTCGCTGGCGGGGATCCGGATCTCGATCGTGCGGCTGGGCTCGACCAGCTCCAGAACCACGGGCCCCGGCGGCGAAAGGAGGAAGGCATCGCGCACATCTCCCCAATGGGCGACCTCCCGCCCTCCGATGCTCACGAAGCGCGACCCGGACGTCACCGTACCCAGAGCTTCCGTCCCCGGTGGGAGCGTCTCAGCCTGGACGCCGGCGATACGGGTGGTATCGAGTTCGGGCCGCCCCCATTGAGCGGCAGAGAACGTGTACACGCCGAAGGCGAACACCATGTTCATGATGACGCCCGCAGAGATCACGAGCGTTCGTGCCCATATCGGCTTTGCGTCGAAGTCCCGGTCGCTGGGCTGCCGGGGCTCCTCGCCGGCTCCCCCCTCCATGCGATCCATGACCTCGTCATCCATGCCGCCCATCTTCACGTAGCCACCCAACGGGATGGCCGACAGCACGTATTCGGTTTCACCCCTGGTGAAGCCAAAGACCTTGGGGCCCAACCCGATCGAGAAGCGCTGGACCTCGATCCCGACAGCCTTGGCCGCCGCGAAGTGACCGAGCTCGTGCACGAAAATCAGCACACCGAGCACGATGATCGTCGCCAGGATCGTCATAACTTCATTCCCATCTTCGCTCCACCAATTTTCGCGGCCGCGCGGGTGGCTGCACCCCTCGCGGCGCTGTCAGCCGCAAGCACGTCCGTCACGCTCCCGACACCGAGAGATCCAGCTTCATCGAGAGCGGCCTGAACCACGTCCACCATCTCCGGGAACCGAATCGTTCCCTCCAAGAACGCCGTGACGGCGATTTCGTTCCCCGCGTTGTACGCAGCCGGAGCCGCGCCCCCGTCTCTGCCGGCCTGGACGCCGAGGCCGAACATCGGAAAAGCGTCGTGATCCACCTCTTCAAAGGTAAGGGGAGACGAACTCACCGGGTCGTAGGTCTGGAGGGTCGGGTCTTCGATTCGTTCGGGGTAATTGAGTGCGTAGAGGATGGGCAGCTCCATCGTCGGAAAGCCCATCTGTGCGAGGACCGAGCCGTCGACGAACTCGACGAAGGAATGCACGACCGACTGGGGGTGGACCACCGCATCGATTCGCCCGTAATCCACGCCGTACAGGAAGTGAGCCTCGATCACTTCCAGGGCCTTGTTCGCCAATGTAGCAGAATCGATCGTGATCTTGGCTCCCATGTCCCAGGTCGGGTGCTTGAGCGCGTCCTCGGCCCGCACCAACTCCAGCTCGGACGGAGTCTTGCCCCGGAACGGACCACCGGACGCCGTCAGAACCAATCTGCGCACAGCCGCCTGATCCTGTCCCTCCAGGCATTGGAGGATCGCGCTGTGCTCCGAGTCGATCGGGATGATTTCCGCACCCCCTCGCGCGGCTGCTTCCAGCACCAGAGGCCCACCGGCGACAACGGACTCCTTGTTGGCGAGCGCCAGCCGATGGCCAGCCTCGAGAGCCCCCAACGTCGGCTCGAGACCCGCAGCGCCGACGAGGGCGTTGACCACTACGTCCACGCCGTCCCCACCCGCGATGTCGAGAAGTGCGGCGCGCCCGACCGCCCAGCGGCTGTCACCCGATGACGGTGGCGCCGTTCGTTCGTCCGCGAGAACCGCCTTCTTGGGGCGGAATTCCTCGACCTGGCTCGCGAGCAACCCGACGTTCCGGTGCCCGGCGAGGGCCACGACTTCATAGCGCCCCGGATGGCGTCTGATCAGTTCCAGCGTACTGCGGCCGATGGACCCGGTCGAGCCGAGAATGGCGACCCGGATCATCCAAGGGCCTCCGCAACGACAAGGCACGCGTAGCACAGTGGGAAGGCGAGAACCAGAGCGTCGAGACGATCCAGAACGCCGCCGTGTCCCGGGAACAGAGAGCCGGAGTCCTTCACCCCCGCATCGCGCTTGAGCAGGGACTCCAGGAAATCACCGACCTGCCCTCCCACACCGATCACCACCCCGAGAAGCGCGGCAACCCATAACGACTGTACCGGCAGCCCCGGGAGGAGCCCTTCCGCCACGAGCAGCCAGACAACGGCCGCGAGGCCTGAGCCCACCGCCCCGGCCAGTGCCCCTACCCAGCTCTTATTGGGGCTGATCGATGGCGCGATTTTCGATTTCCCAAACGCCGTACCCAGGAAGAACGCAGCCGAGTCCCCAACCCACGTGACGGCCAACGGAAGGAGCACCAAGAGCGCCCCGGTCCAACTGGAGGGCGTCGGCCCACCCCAGTCGTAGTGTGCGGGCAAGGAGTGCATCAGCATGACAAACATGAGGGGTGTCCCCACGTACACGACCCCGAACAATGTGACCGACACGGCGTTCAGGGGATGCTGTCCCACTCCGCGAAGCGGCATCGCCAGAATCAGGGCAGCCCCCGCCACCGCGCCGAGGCCGGCGAAGCCCCACGGCGCGAGCGCGCCGAAACTCGGCAGGGCCGCGGCACCGAAGACGAGCCCGGCGACGGCAGACATGCCCAGCCAACGAAGGGGTCGCGTGTCCCGTGCCTCGGCCAGGTCATAGACCTCCCCTGCCCCGACGGCCCCGAGAAGCGCGATGGGAACACTCATCACCCACCCGCCCAAGTACAGGATCAGTACGACTGCGGGGATTCCCACCACAGCGACTCCAACCCGCCGGGTCAGTTCACTGGCCGCCATCTAGGACGTGGATACCCGGCCGAAGCGACGATCCCGGCGCTGGTAGTCCAGGATGGCCTCGAACAAGCGATCTCGATCGAAGTCGGGCCAGAGGACATCGCTGATGTACATCTCCGTATAGGCCATCTGCCAGAGAAGGAAGTTACTGATTCGGTACTCGCCGGATGTACGGATCAGGAGGTCAGGATCCGGCAAGCCTGCAGTGAACAGGGTCGACTCGAGAACGCCCTCATCTATGGCGTCCGGGTCCAACTCTCCCGCTGCGGCGCGCTGCGCCAACTCTCGCGCTGAGCGCAGGAGCTCCTCCCGGCCGCCGTAGCTTATCAGGAGATTCAGCCGCAGCGCGGCACCCCCTGCGGTTGCCCGAACGATGTCATCCACGGCCTTGCGGGTCCGCGTGTCCATTCGGGCCAACTCACCGAGAACGTGCACTTCGACGCCCTGACGCTTGAGTTCACTGCGCTCCTTGCGCACATACAGCTGAAGGAGGCCCATCAGGGCGCTGATCTCCCGGGGAGGCCTGTTCCAGTTCTCGGTCGAAAAGGCGAAGAGGCTGAGGACCGCAACGCCGGCCTCGACCGCACCCTCGATGACCTCCCGGACGGCCTTCATCCCTTCCCGGTGGCCTAGGTGGCGGGGAAGACCGCGCTGGCCTGCCCAACGGCCGTTCCCGTCCATGATGATGGCGACGTGCGAAGGCACGTCACCGCTCAGGCGAATGCGGTCGAGTAGGTCGGATGCCATGCGGGAAAGTAGACGGCGTGAGGCGACCTCAGATCGCCATCACCTCTGCTTCCTTCTGCTTCAACAGGGTGTCGATCTTCTCGGTATATTCGTGCGTCAACTTCTCGAGAGCGTCTTCACGCCGACGTCCCTCGTCCTCGCCGATCTCGTGGTCCTTGACCCTCACATGCAGTTCCTCGCGGGTGACCCGGCGAGCATGGCGAACGGAGATCTTGCCCTCCTCGGCCATCTTGTGAAGGAGCCGGGCGTATTCCTTGCGCCGCTCCTCGTTGAGCGGAGGAATGGGAACCCGGATCACGTTCCCGTCGTTGGCTGGGTTCAGCCCGAGATCTGCAGTGAGAATGGCTTTCTCGACGTCACCGATCAGGGTCTTGTCAAAAGGCTGCACCATGATCAAGGTCGGCTCCGGCGTACTTACGGTGGCCACCTGGTTCAGGGGCATCTTCGCGCCGTACGCGTCCACCCTCACCGTGTCGAGCAGGGCCGGAGTGGCCTTACCCGTGCGAACGGTGGCGAACTCCCGGCGAACGGCGTCCAGCGCATCTTCCATGCGCTTCCTGGCGTCCTCGACGGTCGGCATGCGTTTCTTCCCCCTTCGGATGGTCGCTTCAACACTCTCGACGAGCCGGCTACGGTCGATCGATAGGCGTATCCGTCCGGCTCAGACTCTTACGATACAAGAGTTCCCACGTGCTCACCACGGATGGCCGCCGCAACGGCCCCGGTCTTCTCGAGGCTGAGCACGATGATGGGAAGCTCATTGTCCTTGCACAGGGAAACCGCCGGCGCGTCCATCACTGCGAGTTCGCGCTGCACGACCTCCTGGAACGAGATGTTCTCGAAGAAGTCCGCAGAGGGGTCCTTCATCGGGTCTGCCGAATAGACCCCATCGACCTTGGTAGCCTTGATGACGACGTCGGCTTCCATCTCGATGGCGCGGAGCACGGCCGCCGTATCCGTCGAAAAATACGGGTTGCCCGTCCCGCCGGCGAATAGGACCACACGGCCCTTTTCCATGTGCCGCATCGCCCGCCGGCGGATGTAGGGCTCAGCGAGCTGCTCCATGCGGATGGCGGTCATGACCCGCGTCTCCACGTCCTTGTGCTCCAGCAGATCCTGGACCGCGAGGGCGTTGATGACGGTGGCCAGCATGCCCATGTAGTCGGCCTGTACACGGTCCATGCCCTGACTGGACGCCATGGCGCCTCGGACGATGTTCCCCCCTCCGATTACGACACCGAGCGCAATCCCCATGCCGGCGACTGATCGGATCTCGTCCGTGAGCCGATCCACGACCGACGGTTCGATCCCAAATCCCCGCTCGCCGGCGAGAGCCTCTCCGGAAAGCTTGAGAAGGACTCTCTTGAACTTCGGCCCCTGCGCGTGGTCGCCCATGAAGACTCCTTGTGGAGAGGGCGTCTAGGCCTTCTCGCCTACCTTGATCCGCGCGAACCGAGCCACTTCGATCTTCTCGCCTGTCTTCGCGGAGATGTCCGTGATGAGCTGCTCGATCGTCTTGTCCGGATCCTTCACGAACGGCTGAGCGAGGAGTGTGCTTTCCTTGAAGAACTTGTTCAGCTTGCCCTCGACGATCTTGTCGGCGATGTGGTCGGGCTTGCCTTCTTCCTTCACCTGCTCGAGATAGACTGCGCGCTCCCGCTCGATGACATCGGACGGGATGTCATCCTTGGAAACCGACAACGGAGCCATCGAGGCGATGTGCAGGGCCAGGTCTTTCGCCAAAGCCTTGAAGTCGTCCGTGTTTGCCACGAAATCCGTCTCGCAGTTCACCTCGACGATCACGGCGGTTCTGTTGTCGAAGTGGACATAGCTGCCGATCGTCCCCTCGTTCGCCGACTTCTCCGCTCGCTTGGCAGCCTTGGCCGCCCCCTTCGCCCGCAGGAGATCGACAGCCGCCTCCAAGTTCCCGCCGGTCTCGGTCAGGGCCCTCTTGCAGTCCATCATTCCCGCCCCGGTCATGTCACGGAGCGTCTTCACGTCCTTTGCGCTGATCGTCATCGTAGCTTCACTCATCGTGCCTCTCGTGTGCTGTTTCCGGCGCCAAACAACTCGCCGGACTATGGAAAGAGGCGGAGCGAATCGGCCGAAGCCGACTCCTCTGCCGCCTCTGGCAGTTCCCTTGACCCCGAGGAGCTGATCATCACCCAGTCGGGCATCTATCCCGACGGCGCGAGCCTAGCTCTCGGTGGCTTCAGCCTTCTCGTCCGAAGGACCTTCATCCGCGGCAGCCTCAGGAGCCTCAGGAGCCTCAGGAGCAGCCGGGGAGTCCTCGGCTACCGCCTCAGCCTGCGATGCGTCCGGAGCCTCTGCCGCGGGCATATCACCCTCAGCAACGTCGGCATCTGAGGAGCCGGCGGCCTTCGCGTGCTGCGCGATCACCTCCGGACGCGGACGACGCTTCCGCCGCGGCCGACGACGCTGAGGCTTGTCCTTCTCGGTCGTCTCTCCGGTCTCGGTCGAGTACGTGGTCGCTTCGACCTCTTCCGAACGTCGCCGTTCGTCTGCCGGGACTTCCTGGCGCGCCACCTGGATCGAGTCGGCAATCGCCGCCGCGATGAGATGGACCGAACGGATCGCGTCGTCGTTACCCGGAATGGGGTAGTCGATCACTCCGGGATCCGCGTTGGTGTCGGTGATGGCGATGACCGGAATCCCCAGCTTCTTGGCTTCACGGATCGCGATCGTCTCCCGCCGGGCATCCACTACGAACATCGCGCCGGGGAGGCGGCCCATGTCCTTCACACCCACGAGGTACTTGTCGAGCTTGAGCCGCTCACGCTCCAGGAGGAGGCGTTCCTTCTTCGTGTAGAATTCGAAGGCGCCGTCCTCGGCGCCCCGCTCCAGCTCCTTGAGGCGTCGAATCTGCTTTCGGATCGTCTGGAAGTTCGTGAGCATGCCCCCGAGCCAGCGCTCGGTCACATAAAAGGCTCCAGACCGCTCAGCCTCCTGCTCGACGATGCTCCTCAGCTGCCTCTTGGTGCAGACGAAGAGCACCCGATCACCGCGGAGGACGACTTCCCGCACCGCCTGCTGGGCAACCAGAAGGCGATCGAGGGTCTTCCGAAGATCGATAATGTGGATGCCGTTGCGCTCAGTGAAGATGAACTGACGCATCTTCGGGTTCCAACGGCGGGTCTGGTGTCCGAAATGAACACCAGCTTGAAGGAGATCGTTCAGGCCGACTTCCGGCATAATTCTGCTCTCGACTTCTTTATGGGACCGATTACGCCCCGATCAGGATATGTACAACGGGAGGGAACCCATGCTGCGGCAGTTCCTCTCCGGCTGCGAACGACTACCGCTTAGAGAACTGGAAGCGCTTGCGGGCCTTGGGTCGCCCTGGCTTCTTCCGCTCTACCTTGCGCGGGTCACGCGTGAGGAGTCCGCGGGCTCTCAACGCCGGACGCAGCTCCTCGTCATGTTCGACAATGGCGCGGGAGACCCCCATACGAACGGCGTCCGCCTGGCCCGTCAGGCCGCCACCGTGGACGCGAACCATCACGTCGAACTGTCCATCCAATTCTGTGGCCTTCAGCGGCTCTGAGATCCGAATCTGGTGGGTGCCCCTCGGAAAATACTCCGCCAACTCCCGTCCGTTGATCTTCCAATCACCGGATCCGGGACGAAGAATGACTCTCGCGACCGACGACTTCCGCCGACCTACAGTCTGGATCTGATTCAATTCGGTCATCTCTTGGAATTCCTCGTTACATCTCTAGCGGAGCGGGCTTCTGGCTCTGATGGGGATGGTCCCCACCGGCGTAGACCTTCAGTTTCAAGCGCATCGCTCGGCCAAGGGCGCCCTTGGGCAGCATGCCCTTCACCGCGAGTTCGATGACCCGCTCAGGGTGCGTCGCAACCATGCGACGGAAGGGAATGTGCTGCTCGCCGCCCATGTATCCGGAGTGACGGAAGTACGTCTTCTGATCTGCCTTGTTGCCCGTGAGGCGTACCTTCTCGGCATTGATGACCACTACGTGATCACCCGTGTCGAGGTGCGGCGTGTACATGGGTTTGTGCTTACCACGAAGGACTGACGCGATCTGTGTGGCCAGTCGACCCAGCGGCTTTTCTGCCGCGTCGACGACCCACCACGCGCGCTGGATGTCTTCGGCTTTCGGCGTATACGTTCTCATGCCCGGCAACTTCCTGAGGCGGATTCAAAACATAGCTTTCAAAGCTATCCGAGCTGCCAAAGGGTGTCAACGGGGAAAAAGAGGGCTCAACGCCTTGTCCGGCGTGGCTTTTTCACTGGAGCGTGAAGGTCACGTGAAGGTCTCCAGGAAACGCGCCCGGGAGGCGTGCCGGAGGCGCACCAGCGCCTTCTCCTTGATCTGCCTGACCCGCTCACGTGTAATCCCCAGGATAGACCCGATTTCCTCCAGCGTCATCGGATCCTGGTCGTCCAGGCCGAAGTAGAGTCGGAGGATCTTGGCTTCGCGTTCCTGGAGCGTCGCCAGTGCCACTTCGATCGTGGCCTCCAGCGCGTTCGCGTAGGCATCGTCCTCGGGCCCCGGCGAATACTGGTCCGGCAGGTAGTCGAGGAGGCGGTTGTCCTCACCCGGGGTCATGGGGGCATCGAGGGAAAGATGAGACTGAGAAATCGCGAGTGTGCGCTCGACCTCGTCGGTGGAGATCTCGAGATCCTCGGCAATCTCTCCCACGGTCGGTTCGCGGCCGAGCTCCTGAAGCAGTGACGAGCTTCTTCGCCCGATCCGGTGCAACGCCCCCGCCCGGTTCAGGGGGACCCTCACGATACGGCTCTGTTCGGCCAGCGCCTGAAGGATCGCCTGCCTGATCCACCAGACGGCGTAGCTGATGAACTTGATGCCCTTGGTTTCGTCGAACTTATGGGCGGCTCGGATCAGGCCCAGATTCCCCTCGTTGATCAGGTCCGACAGAGGCACGCCCTGGTTCTGGTACTTCTTGGCCACTGAAACGACGAAACGGAGGTTCGATCGCACCAGTTTGTCCAGAGCCTCTTCCTCACCCTTGCGAATGAGCTGGGCGAGCCGGACTTCCTCGGCACGATCGATCAGGGGGTACTGGCTGATTTCCTTGAGATACTGGTCCAGCGAACCCCCCCGGGAGGAACCGCGTCGGGCTGAGAAGCTGGCCATTTCTGATCCCGCAGGGATGGGGCGACTTATCCTGTCGACAACCCGTCAGGAAGCCTCACCGTGGACCACAGGGGGCTGTCCTGCGTCACCGACTTGAGGAATGATCGGAGCCCCGTCCGACTTCCGCAACCAGCGGGCCGGAGTCTCGAGCGAGAAGTGGCAGGCTGGATCGATCGAAAGCCGATCAGCGGATCGCGCGTCCAATCCTTCCCCAGCGGACGGATCCCGCCCATCGCCGCTCGCTGGACACCGCAGACTGGAAGGAATAGTAGACGAACATGGGGCGGCCGCGGATGGATCTCCGCGGCACGAATCCCCAATACCGCGAATCCTCGCTGTTGTCCCGATTGTCACCGAGAACGAAGAACTGTTCGTTCGGGACCACGATGGGACCCCAGTTGTCTCTCGTCGGCCGGTATCCCGGGCTGGAGTTCGCCAGAAGATGGTTGGACTGCCAACTCATCCTCGGGTGCAGGGCGTCTCCACGGTGATCGCTGAGCCGGATGTAGGGCTCGGCCATCTGCTCACCGTTCACCCATAGTGCCTTGTCCACCATCTCCAAGGTGTCGCCCGGCACGCCGACGAGTCTCTTTACGTAACTCCTGACGGGATCGTGCGGCGGAGTGAACACCACCACGTCCCCGCGCTCAGGCTCGGCGAAGCCCGGCAGGCGGAGGCCGGTCCCGGGGATTTTCGCGCCGAAGACCGCCTTGTTGACCAGAAGAAAATCACCGACGAGAAGTGTGCCCTCCATGGATCCCGTGGGAATCTTGAAGGCCTCCACCAGGAATGCCCGCAGGCCGAGGAACAGGGCGAAGGCAATGAGGATCGACCGAGCCCACTCCGAAAAGCCCACGGCCAAGCTCTTCCTACGCGGGCGCCCTGCGGCCTTCTCACCCTCCGGGGGTGCCCCAGAGTCAGATTGGCCTTCGTCCACGCGCAGCCTCCTCGCCCCACTGAACTCCAATCCCCGCCGGCTCCCGACAGGGCAGGCCCCGGAACCCCGGGGCCCTGGATTTCGTGCATACACGGCTTGCGGGGGCGCCGTTCCCGAGGCACCGCGTTCCCCCCGCGACCGAAGCCCGCCTCGCGCGGCTCCACCGCCCCGGGGCCCCTCCACCAGTCGGCCGCCCCGCGGGAGCCTCGATATCGCCGAGGGAGCCCCATCGAGCGGGCACCCCAGCGCTCAGCGGACGCTACCGGTCTCGACGCGGCCACCAAGATAGAACGCCCGACCGGGGGCCCGGAACCCGAGGACCTCCTCGTACATCGCACCGGTGAGGTTCTCACCGCGGAACGTGATGCTGAACCCGGGGCGTCGGCCCGCGGCCTCGACCACCCGCACTTCCCCCCCGAGATGGAGCGTCGTGTAGCGTGGGAGCTGGACCGGCTGGGCCGGCCACGTGGAGAAGTCGCGATCGTCACGTGCACCCACAGTGCGAGCACCCACCGACAGTCGTCCACCGTCTCCCATGTCGTAGCTCAATGAGAGAGCGAATTCCCGGTTGGGTCGCCGTAGCAGCGAGCCGCCTTCCACGAAGGCAGCACCGGGCCCCTCGTCCACCCCCGCGTCCGTCACCTCCGTGCGGAGGAACGTCGCCGAGGCGGTCCACTCCAGACGACCCACACGGGCCTCGCCAAGGATCTCCCAACCCTGGGCATCCGCGGCCGCCACGTTCAGGAAATTGGGTCCGCCCGGGGTCGGCGGAACGAACGTGTACTGGATGAGATCTCTGTATGATTGATGGAAGTAGGTGCCCCTGAGAACGACCCTGCCGCCCGCCAGGGTCTGGTCCAGGCCCGCCTCCCAGGACAGCGCCCGCTCGGGGTCGAGATCAGCGTTCCCCGAGGCGAACCCCGTCGCGTAGTTCTCGAAGAAGGTGGGCTCCTTGATCCCCTGGCCGGCCGAGGCGCGCAATCGGGTCGAGCGAGTGCCGGGGATGCCCGCCACCGCACCGGCCTGCCAGGTAACGAGCGTCCCAAAGCGTTCGTTGTGCTCCAGCCTGCCGCCGACGTTGTACGCGACCGGGCCTCGGTCGCCGGTCAAGTGCCCGTAGTAGGCGCGATTCCACCGCCCGTACTCGCTGTTCCCGCTGCTGGCCCCGAATTGGCTCAGGGACTCGGTGAAGGAACGCTGCTTCTCCTCCTCGACCTCCCAGCCGACCGTCACGACTTCTCTCCCGAACCGGGCATTGGCCCGGACGTCGGCGTTCGCCCTTCGCAGGTGATCGAGGCTGGTGAAGCCGAAGTAGCCCAACGTGTCTGCAGGCCCGTCCGGGGCGTCGTCGGTGCCCCCATCCGAGCCGGAAAGCCCCAGGAGCACGTGGACATCGACTACCTCAGAGACGCGTCTGTCGAGCGAGAAGCTGGCGATCGTCGCATCCGTGAATGTGAACGAGTTCTCGTCGGCGACCTGGCCTGATCCATCCGTGGGAAAGTGGTAGACCCGGTCGGTGATTCTCACGGAAATCCGGGCCGTTGTGGCGTCATCCGGCTGGAACCTGAAGGAGCCGCTCAGACCGGTGTTCCTATGTGCATTGTTGAGGGGGAGGATCCCATCCGTCGAGATGTGGTCGAGGGACAGGGAGTAGCCTCCGCGGTCCCCGCCGCCGGTCACGGCCGCCGACCAATCCATGCGTCCATACGATCCGCCGAGCGCCGACACCGATGCTTCCGGCCCGCCGCGCCCCATGCGGGTGATGACATGCACGACACCGGCGACCGCGTCCGACCCGAACAGGGCACTCGCCGGACCACGCACGACCTCGATTCTCTCGATGTTCGCCAACGTGAGTCCGGAGAAGTCGAAGCCTCCTCCGGGTTGATTGACCTGGACTCCGTCCACGAGCACCAGGACGTAGTCGCTCTCACCGCCCCTCATGAAGACGGAGGTCACCGAACCCATCGGGCCATTCTGCACGACGGTCAGGCCCGGTACGTCCCGGAGGGCCTCATCGAGGCGCTTCACCCCCTGAGCCCTCAGGTCCGCCCCGTCGAGAACCGTCACGTGGGTCGCCACCGCATCGGCAGCCCGCGGCGTGGGGCTGGCGGTCACGACCAGCCCCTCGAGGGTCACGGGATTCACCTGGGCTTGAATGGAGAGACCACCGGCCAGGAGCGCCAGGAAGGCGGTGATGATCGAGCGCGTCATTGGGTATCCTCTCAGCTGTGTCGCTTGGGCTCCGCGGAGTCCAACTGCCGAGGTATGGCCGGCGGTTTCCACTTCGCCGACTCGCCCCTCGCGAGCACTCGAAATAGAAAAAGCCCACCCCCTTGGCCGAGGACGGGACACGCCTGAGACACCCGGTCGCGCCCATCTCCCCGCGGAGACGAATGGCAGTGACACGGGTGGGTCAGGTCTCCTGGCTCGAGGCCGCGCCCTCGGCCTTCCCAGGATTCCTTCCCCAGTGGCTCGATCGAAGGTGCGTTCCGAAACTGAACTCGGACCTCTCACAGTGGCGGGGCCGCGCCGGAATCTCACCGGCTTCCGTTTTGACCCACCCGCCTATTCAGATTGCAGGGGGCAAGCTAACCGACCCGGAAGGCCGGGCACAAGACGACACTCGCCGCCCCCCGCCGCGGCGGTATCACGCGTCGCGAACGAGTCCGAACTTCTCGATCTTCTTGTAGAGATTCGACCTCGGCATGTCCACCTGCCGAGCCGTCTCGGCCACGTTCCAATCGTTCTCTCTCAACTTCAGCAGGATGAACGCGCGCTCGGCCCGATCCTTGAAGTCCGCGAACGTGTCCGCTTGGAGATACTCCGCCACCGAGCCGCCCGTGACTCCCCGCCCGGACGCCAGTACATCGACGTCCGAGGCCTCGACGGTCTGACCGGAACTCAGGATCATGAGGCGCTCCACTGCGTTGCGGAGCTCGCGCACGTTGCCCGGCCATGGGAGCTCCGACAGCCGATCTAGAGCCCCGTCTGTGAACACGCGCGGAGCGATGCGCGAACCCTCTGTCATCAGTGCCGCGAAGTGCCCCACCAGCATGGGAATGTCCTCCCGGCGCTCCCGGAGAGGCGGGATGTGGATCGGCACCACATTCAGTCGATAGAAGAGGTCCTCGCGGAATCGCCCCTGCTCGATCTCCTCCTCGAGGTTCTTGTTGGTGGCGGCGATGACCCGAACATCGACCTCGATGGGCTTGGAGCCGCCGACTCGCATGACGATCCCTTCCTCGAGGGCGCGGAGGACCTTGGCCTGGGCGGCCATGGACATGTCCCCGATTTCGTCGAGGAAGAGGCTCCCGCCATCGGCCTGCTCGAACTTGCCGGCCCGGTCGGCAACAGCACCGGTGAACGATCCCTTGATGTGCCCGAACAGAGCCGACTCGATGAGCTCGGAGGGAATGGCGGCGCAGTTCACGTCGACGAACGCCCCCTCTGCCCGGCCGGACAATCTGTGAATCGCCCTTGCCACCAACTCCTTTCCCGTTCCGTTCTCACCGGTGACCAAAACCCGCGCATCGGCAGCTGCTACCCGTTCCACCCACTCGAGAACCTGACGGATCTGGTAGGACATCCCCACGATCTCGTAGCGGCTCTCCACTGCACGCCGAAGCGCCGCCATGCTGTTGGTGAGCCCCTTGAGTTCCAGAGCCCTCTGCAGCGTGACGAGCAGTCGGTCGGTGTCGAGCGGCTTCTCGAGAAAGTCGTACGCGCCTTTCCGGGTCGCATCCACTGCAGTGTCGATCGTCCCGTGACCCGAGATCATGATCACGAGGGCGCCGGGATCGTCCTCCCGGAGCTGCGCGAGGACGTCGAGTCCGTCCATCCCCGGCATCTTCACGTCCAGGAAGATCACATCGGGGTGGAAGGCCGCGGCGACCTTGAGAGCCTGGACCCCCTCACCCGCCCACTGCACCTCATGACCCTCGTATTCGAAGACCTGAACCAGGGCGTCGCGGATGCCCTTCTCGTCGTCGACGACCAGAAGCCGAGCCACTAGTTGTCTCTCGCGGCGATCAGCACCAGGCTGTCGCGTTGGATGTGCACCGAGCTGAGGCCGTCGGGAAGCGGCACGGGGAGCGCATCAGGGCCGAGGCCGGCCCTCGACTCACGACCGAACCCCGCGAGCACGTCGGCGACCAGCCGAGTGGGAATGGGAATCCGAGCAGCCGAAATCCGATCCACCAGCAGCGCGAGATTGCGCTGGTCATGCGGAACCAGGGAGCCCCTTAGTTCCACCTGGACCGTGTCCGGCAGAATGCCGAGTACGTCATCGAGCTTGGGCAGGTTCGGGAACGCCGCCACGGCAACGCGTGCGGAAAGATACATCTGGCCGTCCTTGAGCGTCACGGTGGGCTCCGTTACCCCGGGCGGAACGATGCCGGGCAAGGAAAACCTCAGGACGGCGGACAGCTCCCGCCCACTCAGCGCCAACCGATCTGCGCCCGCTCCATCCCTGAAACGCTCGAACCGGTCCAATGTCGAGTCCGCGAGTTCGGCTGTGGGCGCAGTCTCGCCACCCGGTGCCGGACCCTGCCGGGCAATACCGAGAGCCTCCTCGACGCGCGGGAACACGGCAGGCCCCCAGCGGAATCCGGCATACGCCGCTCCAATGAGGGCGATGAGCAGGAAGAACCTCTTGATCGTCCGGATCATGTCTCTCCGGCCCTGACTAGCGAGTCGCCAGCTTGGCGCTGGAGATGACGCTGTAGGCGGGCCCTTCCTTTGACGGAGTGCTCTGCATCAGGTCGATGCTGCGCACCTTGAGTTGACCCTCGAACGACATGTCGGCCACGAACCCGTCGAGGCCCCTGAACGCGCCGGCGCCGAACGTGCTGTCGGCACGACCCAGCGTGAGGTGGGGGTGGAACGCTCTGGTCTCCGCCTCGAACCCGGCCTCCGAGAGACCCCACTCGATGTCCTGTTTCAGGCACCGAAGCTCGGCGCTGGCGTCTACCCCCAACCAGATGACCCTCGGCTTGCGGATCGTGGGGAAGGCTCCGAAGCCCCCGAAGTCGACGCTAAACACTGAAGTCGAGGAAGCCACGCGTCCGATTACATCAGTGATTCCCTCAATCCCTTCGGGACGCACCTCTCCCAGGAACTTCAGCGTCAGGTGGAAATTGTCGAGATCGACCCATCGGACCGGAAGTTCCTCCTCCCGGAGCGGACGCGTCGCACGATGAATCCGTTGCCGTTCCTTCTTTGGAAGGTTGAGGGCGATGAAAAGCCTCATGATGCTCTGAGCTGGAGTGCTTTGAAGCCACGCCGGCACCGGGTGCCACGCGATAGCCCGAACGTCGTTTTGCCGCATCCCCGACAGTATGTCCGCCTCATGTTCCCCGCGAGCCTGCGGGAAGTTCCCGCGATTTGAGCGTCTCGCTCCCGCTCGTCTTCCTGCCCGACGCCCCGGTAGTGATGATGATGACCGCGCACACGATCACCGAAGCTGCCACTGCCGAGCGCACCGTCAGTGGCTCGTTCGCGAGAGCCCATCCCAGCAGGAGGGCTACCAGCGGATTCACGAAGGCGTAGGTCCCCACGCGAGCGGGGGTCGATACGGAGAGGAGCCAGATGTAGGCGGAGTATGCAACGAGCGCGCCGAACACGATCAGGAACGCCAGCGCCAGCAAAGACTTCGGCGAGACCGCGACCAGGTCGAATGAGCCCCACTCGCCGCGGGCAGCCGACAAGGGCAGGAACATCGCGCCCCCGGCCAGCATCTGGATGGCCACCCACATGCGGGGCTGGGGAGGCGCGATCGTGTACCGGGAGTAAAGAGACCCGGTAGCCCAGGACAACGCCCCGAACAGAACCATCACTGCCCCGACGAACTCGAGCGGTCCCCCCGCCCCGGCGCCGGGCGCGCCGGCGAGGAGCGCGACGCCGCCAATGCCCGCCGCCAGACCCACGCCGACCCTGGCGGTGGGCTTCGTCCTGGATCCCCAACCCCAGTCGAGCAGGACCATCCAAAACGGAACCGCGGCGACGAGCAGGGCCACGAGGCCCGACGGGACCCATTGCTCCGCGATCACGACCGCGCCGTTGCCACCGACCAGCATCAGCGCACCTGCGATGGCGGCGTCCCTCCACTGCCGGGACGTCGGATGAGCGATCCCCCGAGCACGAGCCCACGTGTACATGACGCCCCCCGCGACCAGAAAGCGGGCTCCGGCCATCATCAGCGGCGGGATGGTCTCGATCGCGAAGCGGATGGCGAGATAGGTGGAGCCCCAGATGACATAGATCGCTGCGAACGCGAGGAGGAGGCGAACCGGCGAAGGCTCTGCGGCGGAGGAATGGGTGTGGTGTTGCATCTCGTCAAACTACGCCCTCCGTCAACGCCCCGAGCCCCCCGGTCCCGGTGGCCTACCCGGTCGTCCAGCGATCCATCCTCCGGTAGAGAAGAGCCTCTGCAGCGTGGTCCCTGGAAATCACCTCCTCGCCCGCCAGATCCGCGATCGTGCGGGCGACCTTCAGCACCCGGTGGTAGGACCGCGCCGATAGGCCCAGGCCATCGACCGCCCGTTGAAGGAAACCGGCGACCTTGCTTGACGGCCGGCACCAGCGGCGCAGTTCCGCAGGCCCCATCTGTCCATTCGCGTGGACGCCGGGTCGATCTACGAATCGCCTTCCCTGAACCGCGCGAGCGGCGCACACACGCTCCCTCACCCGCTCCGAGGCATCGCCGCGCCGACCCTGATTCAGCTCGTGGAACGGGACGGCAGGGACCTCCAACTGCAGGTCGATCCGATCGAGCAGTGGGCCTGAGATCCGGCTCCTGTACCGTGCCACCCGACCCTCGTCGCAGAGGCAGCGGTCCGAGCCGTCTCCGTGATATCCACAGGGACACGGGTTCATGGCACCGACCAGCAGAAAGCGTGACGGGAATCGCACCGCGCCTCGCGCTCGGGTGAGGTGGACTTCCCCGTCTTCCAGGGGCTGCCGCAGGGACTCGAGGACGTTCCGACGGTATTCCGCGAGCTCATCGAGAAACAGGACGCCGTGGTGCGCGAGGCTCGCTTCGCCCGGGCGCTGCGGTACGCCTCCGCCCACCAGACCTGCGTCGCTGACCGTATGATGGGGGGCGCGAAACGGTCTCTGGGCCACCAGAGCCCCTCCAGGTGGGATCCGACCTGCCACGGAGTGCACCCGGGTTGCCTCCATCGCCTCTTCCATGGTGAGGGGCGGCAGGATTCCGGGCAGCCGCCTGGCGAGCATCGTCTTGCCGGCGCCGGGCGGACCCACGAGCAGCAGATTATGTGAGCCCGCGGCGGTCACCTCGAGCGCCCGCTTCGCCGCCTCCTGACCCTTCACATCGGCAAGGTCCGGTCCGCTGGGTGGCTTCGCCGCCAATAGCGCTCCCAGATCCATCACGAGAGGTGCCAGGGCAGTCCGACCGTCCAGATGGGCAACCACCTCCCCTAGTGTAGACGCACCTAGGACCTCGAGGCCGGCGCACACTGCAGCCTCTCTGGCGTTGCCCTCGGGTACGATCAGCTCATGGACTCCCCGCCGCTGGAGTTCCGCCGCCATCGGCAGAACACCGCGGACGGGTCGCAGCGTCCCGTCCAAGCCAAGCTCACCCAGGAACGCGGCCCGGGAGAGTCGCTCGATGGCGAGGTGGCCCGATGCGGCCAGAAGCCCGACGGCCACCGGTAGATCGAAGGCGCTGCCCTCCTTTCTGACGTCCGCCGGAGCGAGGTTGACGGTGATCCGACGCGGCGGAAGCGGGTACCCGGCGTTCCTGAGCGCAGTACCGACCCGCTCCCTCCCCTCGCGGACTGCTCCCGCCGCGAGGCCGACCACGGTGAAGGCCGGCAGCCCCGGGGCGAGGTTCACCTCGACCTGTACCCGGTAGCTGTCGACGCCGCGGACTGCGGCGGTGGTGACGTGTGCGATCATGGGTCAGGATCGCGCTCGGGCCGGGGCAGTCGAATGACCGGATGAGCCAGACGCCCGAGGGCCGGCGGTTCATCCCGCCGGCCCTCGGGGCTCACTCATCCTTCATCCGCGCATCACACTGCGAAAAGCGGCGGCTGGCGTGTGTGGAAGTCGGTTGCGTCCTGGTATGCCTTCGCCACACGCAGGCACTCGGCGTCACCCCACAGCGCGCCCACGAAGCTTATGCTCACGGGTGTGTCGTCATCGGTGAACCCACTGGGGACGACGGTGACGGGGTGGCCCGTCAAGTTCGTCATCATCAGGACACCGTTGTCCGACGAGCCGCCAAAACTCGGGGTGACCAGAACATCGATACCGTCCATCGCGGCCTCCATGGCCCCCATGACCATTGTGCGCATGCGGTTCGCCTGGATGTACTCGACCGCAGGAATCATCCTGGCGGTTCGAAATGACGTTGGCCAACTGTTGGCGGTCTGACGCACGAGAAGGTCGTCCTGGCCCGATCGAGTGAGGCCATCAAAGGCCGCCGCGGCCTCTGCACTGAGAATGATGCGAAGGGCCCCTACGGGGTATTGATCCGGGAGTTCGACCGGGATGAGGTCGACGCCGAGGCCCCGAACCACACTGAGCGCAGCTTCATCGAGGGCCCTTCCGGGCCGATCGGCGTCAAACGCGCTCTTGAAGTACCCGATCCTCAACTCACTCACGTCACGGTCGGCATTCCAGTTGAACGGCACCGTTCGGGCGGTCGGGTCGATGCCGTCGGCTCCGTGGATGGCGTCCAGCACGAGAGCGCAGTCCTCGGCCTCGCGGCAGAGGGGGCCCAGCTTGTCCATGGTCCAGGACAGAGCCATCGCCCCGGCGCGACTCACGCGCCCAAACGTGGGCCGGTGGCCACTCGCTCCGGTCCGTGTCGCCGGCGATACGATCGACCCGAGCGTTTCACTGCCGATCGTGAATCCGACGAGGCCCGCCACCGTCGCTGCCGCTGAGCCGGCGGACGAACCGCTGCTACCCTGCTCGAGATTCCACGGGTTCCGGGTCCGACCGCCGAACCAGTAATCCCCCATCGCCAGAGCGCCCAGTGTCAGCTTCGCCACCAGGACCGCACCGGCCGCGTCGAGGCGCTCGATCACGGTGGCGTCGATATCCAGAACCTGATCCGCGAAAGGTCGGGCACCCCAGGTCGTCTCGTATCCGCGCGCAGCCAGCAGGTCCTTGGCCCCCCAGGGGATGCCGTGCAGCGGACCTCGGTAGTTCCCACCCTCCAGTTCAGCGTCCAGGAGGCGAGCCTGACGCAGCGCCCGGTCCTCGGTCAGCGTGATGACGGCCGCCAGCGTCGGGCCGTGCTCCTTCAAGCGCCGCAGGTACATTTCGGTGAGTTCCAACGACGAAACCTGCCTGGTCCGGACGAGCTCCGACAAGCGCGTAACCGACCAGAACGCCACCTGCTCGAGATCGGCGGGCCTTTGAATGCCCATGGGACGGGACCGTCGCAGGGGCACTGACTCGGTGGGGTACGCCCGACCGGGGAGCTGCGGGTCGAAGGAAACCGCGGGCGCGACCGAGTTCGGGATGGCGTGCTCGCGGAGAGCCTCGTACGCGTCGAGGTTGCGCTGGAGCCCCCTCAGCATCATTTCCCGCTCGTCGTTCGAGAACTCCAGGCCCGCTACCTTCTCCGCGTCAGCCAGGATCTCCTTGGTCACGGCCCCGGCTTCCTGGGCCTTGGCCCAGAGCACCCCCGGGAGGAGGGTTCCTCCAAGTCCGGCCGCCGAGAAGTACTGCACAAAGCGCCGCCGATCCAGCTCGAGGCTCGTCTCGCGAGCGCCTGACTCGGCACCGTGCCGAGCCTTATCCGCCCCTGTGCTCCTGCGTTCCCCCACCATCCATCGCCCTCCGCGCTCAAGCCCGATAGTGGGCATATCGTGGGGTGGGGAGATAGCCAGGGCAAGCGTAGGGAAATCCCCGCTTGTGTCCCCCAGCAAGGTCGGGTACCCTTCGGCGGCGGAAACCGAGGATAGGGCCGGTGACCGTCTGCATTCTTCGACGATTTGAACCACAACGGAGTGCGTCCATGAAGGTCGCCGTCCTTAAGGAAACACGCCCGGGCGAGGATCGAGTCGCCCTGGTGCCCCTCGGGGTCCAGACGCTCATCAAGAAGGGGCTCGAGGTTGTCGTGGAGAGCGGCGCCGGAGCCGGCTCCGGCGTTTCCGACGACGAGTACAAGGAGGCGGGAGCCACCATCGCCGCCAGCGCCACCGAGGCTCTAGCGGACGCCGCAATGGTCCTCCACCTCAATCCCCCGACGGGCGCCGAGATCGACGCGCTCTCGGAGGGCACCATTCTGGTGTCGTACCTGAATCCGCTGGGAGACGCCGAAAGCGTCAAGTCGCTGGCCGCCAGGAAGGTGACCGCGATCTCCATGGAGATGGTGCCGCGCATCACGAGAGCCCAGTCCATGGACGCGCTATCGTCACAGGCGACGGTAGCAGGCTACAAAGCCGTGCTCATGGCCGCGGCCCAACTGCCCAGGTTCCTCCCGATGTTCACGACTGCCGCGGGGACCATCCGTCCCGGCAAGGCCATGGTCCTGGGTGCCGGCGTCGCCGGGCTTCAGGCCATCGCTACGGCGCGCCGGTTGGGTGCTGTCGTGGAGGCCTTCGATGTGCGGCCCGCCGTGAAGGAGCAGGTCGAGTCCCTGGGAGCCACATTCCTGGAGACCGAGGACGACGTGGTCGCCGAGGGTGAGGGAGGCTACGCCAAGGAGCTTTCTCAAGAGCAGCACGACAAGGAACTGGAGCTCTTGGCCGCCCATATCGACAAGACCGATGTAGTCATTACCACGGCGGCGATCCCGGGCAGGAAGGCTCCGATTCTCATCACCGAGTCCATGGTCAAGTCCATGAAGCCGGGTTCGGTCATCGTCGACCTGGCTGCCGAGACCGGCGGGAACTGCGAACTCACCAAGTTCGGCGAGACCGTTACGGCACACGGAGTTTCCATCATGGGTCCGGCGAACATCGCGGCGACCATCCCCGTGCACGCCAGTCAGATGTACTCCAAGAACATCGTGACGCTGATCAGTGAGTTCGTTGGAGATGAAGGTGCCATCGAGCTGGACTTCGAGAACGACGTAGTGGGTCCCTCCACGGTGACGCACCAGGGAGAGATCGTTAACGAGCGGGTCAAGGAAGCGGTCGGCGCCTGAGGCGTATCGACTTCTCCGAATTGAACCGAAAGACAACGCCCAACTCCGAGGAGATCACATGGGCGAGCTGATGATCGGACTGTATGTCTTCGTGCTGGCGGCCCTGACCGGCCGTGAGGTAATCACGAAGGTGCCCCCCACCCTGCACACGCCCCTGATGTCGGGCGCGAATGCCATTTCCGGGATCGCCATCGTCGGCGCCCTGGTCGTGGCTGGCAGGGCCGAGGGAACGACACAACTGGTGCTCGGAGTCGTGGCCATCGCCATGGCCACGTTCAATGTGATTGGTGGCTTCATGGTCACCGACCGCATGCTCGCCATGTTCCGCAAGCACTAGGGGGCGCTCGATATGAACACGGATATCCTATTCGAGCTGACCTACCTCGTTTCGGCGATTCTCTTCGTCGTAGGACTCAAGCGGCTCCAGTCGCCCGCCACCGCGCGGGCCGGTAACGCCATAGCGGCGTTCGCCATGTTCATCGCCATCATCGCGACGATCGCGGACAACGAAATCCTGTCGTGGACGCCCATCCTCATCGGTATCGCCACCGGCGGCGTCATCGGTGCCATCGGGGCCCGCATGGTGGCCATGACGTCCATGCCGGAAATGGTGGGGCTGTTCAACGGCATGGGCGGAGGCGCGTCCGCCCTAGTGGCCATCGCCGAGTTCGTCGGCACGGGGGCCAACCCCGAGACGCAGACGGCTGGCGTGACCATTATGCTGGGCACGTTCATCGGTGGCGTGACGTTCTCCGGATCGCTCATCGCCTTCTTGAAGCTCAAGGAGTTGATGACCGGGAACCCCATCACCTACCCGCTTCAGAAGTCGTTGAACGCACTGATGTTCATCGGCACCATCGTTCTCGGCGCGTTCGCGCTGGGCGTGGGCACGCAGGACCCGCTGACGATGTTCTACATCCTCATCGCGGTTGCCCTCGTCATGGGCATAACGCTCACGATTCCCATCGGCGGCGCAGACATGCCGGTGGTGATTTCGTTGCTGAACTCCTATTCGGGTCTGGCAGCGAGTGCTGCCGGCTTCGTCATCGGCAACATGGTGCTGATCATCTCCGGCGCCCTGGTTGGAGCGTCGGGTCTGATCCTGACCATGCTCATGTGCAAGGGCATGAACCGGTCGCTGGCGAATGTGGCCTTCGGCGCCTTCGGCGGCACGGCGAACATCGACAAGTCCCAGATCGGCAAGCGGCCCCATCGCTCCGCCGACGCGGAAGCCGTCGCAGCTGAGCTCGGGTACGTGAACTCAGTGGTCATCGTCCCCGGGTACGGCCTGGCCGTCGCCCAGGCGCAGCACGAGCTGCGCAAGGTCGGAGACCTCCTCGAAGAGCGCGGCGTGGACGTTAAGTACGCGGTCCACCCAGTGGCCGGTCGTATGCCCGGGCACATGAACGTGCTGTTGGCCGAAGCCGACGTTTCGTACGACAAGCTCTTCGATCTCGACGAGATCAACGACGACTTCAGCAACACCGACGCGGTGCTAATCGTGGGCGCCAACGACGTCTGCAACCCCGCGGCCCGGGAGCCGGACAGTGTCATCACCGGCATGCCCATTCTGGACGTGGACTACGCACGTCGCGTCATCGTCATGAAGCGTTCGCTGTCCCCCGGCTTCGCCGGAATCGACAACGATCTCTTCTACATGGACCATACCCTCATGTTCTTCGGCGACGCCAAGCAGTCCATGGCCGACCTGGTGCGGGAGGTGCGGGAACTGGCCTAGGCGCACTTCGAGCCAGAGTATTGGGGGTCGGCGCGACACATCGTGCCGACCCCTTCTCTATCGGGGACCAAGGGAGAGTCCATTGGACAGGCACGACCTCGACACACCCATCCGTATGATGACCGCGATCTGGCTGGTGCTGACTGCCGGCATCGTCCTGTTCGCTGGCGCGATCTACGTCCTGCTGACTACCGGTGCAGTTGATCTCGACGCCTCGCTCGACCCCGCCTTGATGGCGGTCATCGCGCCGCTGGCCCTCGTCATGATGGCCGCTGGCTTGGTCCTGGGTCGACGTCTGCAGAACGCGATCGCCGCTGAGCTGTCGCCCGAGGACAAGATCCGCCGGTACCAGACTGCCCGGATCATCGCGCTGGCCTCCCAGGAAGGACCGGTCCTTGCCGTCGGGGTGCTCAGCCTCCTGACGGGTTCCGTGAGCTGGGTGACCGGTGTGACCCTGGTGGGGGTCTGGACGATGTTCCTGGCCCGCCCCCGGCGTGATGACCTGGAAGCCCTTCTGAGGCCCTGAAGCCTCAGCCTCGGGCAGCAGCGTCCTTGAGCAGGCTCCACACTTCCTCGACCCGCTCGCGTGTCGTCTTGAGATTCCCGACCGTGACGCGGATCGTGAAGCGACCGTCAAGCTTGGTGTGCGTCAGGAACGCCCTTCCTGTGGAGTTCACGCGGTCGAGGATCCGCTGGTTCATGGCATCGAGGTCCTCGGCAGGCATCCCCTCCGGAGCGTAGCGGAGACATGTCAGCGCCAACTCGACCGGGGCCATCCTCTGCCACTGCGGCGCTTCGTCCACCCAATCAGCCAGTTCCTGCGCCAATGAGATGTGGTGGCGGATGTTGTCGATGATCCCCTGACGGCCGAAGTACCTCAGGACGAACCAGAGCTTGAGAGACCGGAACCTGCGCCCGAGGGAAACTCCGTAGTCCATGAGATTGCGAGCCTCTCCGGTCTCCGTCGTGCGAAGGTACTCCGGCACGATGGAGAAAGCGCGAATGAGCTGCTCGGGCCGCCGGCAGTAGAGCACAGAGCAATCGACGGGGGTGAAGAGCCACTTGTGCGGATTCACCACGACCGAGTCGGCCCGCTCCCATCCACGGAATAGGTGACGGCACTCCGGAACGATGGCTGCGGGGCCGCCGTAGGCGGCGTCGACATGGTGCCACAACCCGAACTCCTCACAGACGTCGGCTATGTCGCCGACCGGATCGACCGACCCGGTCGAAGTCGTGCCGAGTGTGGATACGACTGCTACCGGGCGTATTCCCTCGGCGATGTCCTCCTTCAGAGCCCGGCGCAGGACATCGGGCCTCATGCGATAAGCCTCGTCCGTCTCGAGAGCCCGGTATCCGCTCTCACCAAGACCGAGGGTCAGGACAGCCTTCTCGATCGAGGAGTGCGTCTGATCGGAAGCGTAGACTCGCCCGACCGGCTGCCCGAACAGACCTTCGCGGTGGACCTCGGGATAGGCCACCTCGCGGGCCGCAGCGAGGGCATACAACCCGGAACTGGAGGCAGTGTCATTGATCACGCCGTCGAAGCTCTCGGGGAGTCCCACGAGCTGTCGGAGCCAGTCGAGGGTCACCTCCTCCAGCTCGGTCGCGGCCGGAGAACTCCTCCACACCATCGCATTGACGTTCAGCCCGGCGGCCAGCATCTCCCCGAGTATGCCCGGTCCAGAACCGGTGATGGAGAAATAGGCCAGGAACGCGGGGTGGTTCCAATGCGTGAGGCCGGGAACGATGATATCGCGGTAGTCCTCGAGAGCGGCGTCGAGAGGCTCTCCGATCTCGGGTGCGCTCGGCGCGAGCCGGTCGCGAATGTCGCCAGGACGGACGGAGGGGTATACAGGCAGGTCGCCGACGTCCGCGAGATAGTCAGCGATCCAGTCGGAGACTTCGTGGGCGAGTCGCCGAAAGTCTTCCGGCGGCTGGTCACCGATCGGGGGCCTGGTCAAAGGGGGCATGCCGAGAAGGTACGAGCGCTATTCGTCCTGCAACTCACCGAGGTATCCCTCACCTGGCATTCGGCCGAGGAGCTCGCGCAGCTCCTTTCGGAGCGACACCAACTGCACCTTGAGTTCGCCCACGAGATCATCCGTACGAGGCGGGTCCGGGACGCCTGAGCCTTCGAACAGCGAAAAGAAGAGGGCATCCGTGTATCCCACACTTGCGTGGGTCACACCCCGATCGATGGCGCGGTTCAGCCGGAGGACCTCGCGCAGGGAAAGCGGCACGCGACCCCCGAGCGGCGGGTCCTGATACAGCAGACGGACCACGGATTCGCGCAGAATCTGGAATTCCTCGACGACCTCGCCGGCAGCGAGTCCACGCCGGGCAGCCATCGTCCCGAACAGCTCGGATGCCTGGGCCCAGAGAGAGTCCACCTGGTCCCGGCGCGCGCCGATGAGCCCGGGTAGGAAGCACACCAGGAGGTGCAGAAACTCCTCCATGACATTCGACATCGGCCCGTCCCCCAGGCCGTCGCGGCGCTCCACGTCGAGGTACCAGCGCCGCGAAATCCGCGTCAGACGGCTCTCAACCCAATCGGCCAGTTCTACGGGCTCCAGCAGCCGGCTAACCTCGGACGAGGTGGCCCGCTGCGCGTATGAACGCGCTGGTCGAGTCGATCCTTCCTGGATCAGGTAGTTCCTCATCTTCGCCTGATTTGGGGTCTTGCAGCGTCACCGGCTGGACCCGCCGAAGTCGCCGCGTTCCGCTGAGAACGCTGAGCCCAGCCTTTCAAGATGCCCGTTCCGCGGTCGGCTGGCCAGCCCCGCCGAACGCCTAGCTCCGCCAGGACACCAGATGCACCTTCACCCGGGTGCCGCTGCCCTCCTGGCTCTCCAACGAGACCGTTCCTCCCCACGATTCCACCAACCTCTGGACGATAGCGAGCCCCAGCCCCGTGCCCGCTGCACGGGTGCTCAGGTGGGGTTCAAGCACGCGGGGCAGCAGGTCGCGCGGAATCCCCGCTCCGTCGTCGAGGACGTGCAGGTCCACCCCGCCGCCCTCGGCCTGCCGCGCCTCTACCACAACCGTCCCCTGCTCCTCCCCGACTCCGGCCCGCGCGTTTTCGAGCAGGTTCACGAGAACCTCCTTGACCTGTGCCGGACGAGCGGTGACCGCGGGAAGTGTGTCGGGGACATCCGCCTCGAACACGATGGGACCATCACTGGCACCATAGAGGTCCATGACCTCGCCGATCACCTCCGACAACACCACTGGAGCGAGTGGGCCTTCTGCGGTGTCCGAAGGCGCCCCAAACCTCGAGAAGCTGTGGGCAATCGCCGCCAACCTGTCGATCTCCCGGAGAATCGCGTCGGCGTTCCGCTTTAGAATGGAGTCGAAGTCGCTCGGGCGGTCGTCCCACGCGCGCCGCAAGTGTTGAACACTCAGCTTGATCGGCGTCAGAGGATTCTTGACCTCGTGAGCAACCTGCCGCGCCATCTCACCCCATGCGAGGACCCGTTCGGTGCGAAGCTCGTCGGTCACGTCTTCCAGTGCAATTACCACCCCTCCACCCGGAGCGGGTCGCTGGCCGAGCCTCCTCGCACGCACCCTGATCCTGCGCTCACCCTCATGCAGCTCGACACCTCCCTCTTCTTCATCGCCGGCGAGATAGGTCGAGAGCCACCGGGACAGTGCCGAACCCAGGTCACCCGACACTGCCAGGGGCTCGCCCACCGGCACCGGCGCCTCGAGAACGGCCTCGGCCCGGGGATTGACCAGCGTGACCCGCGCCTCCGGATCCAGCGCCACCATCCCCACCGCCGCCTCCTCCATGATGGCCTGGGTCCTTCGCGTCGCACGAATCTGCTGGCGCCGGGCCCGACGAATTCGGGTCACCATGCGGTTGAACGCCCGGAACACGGAGCCGAATTCGTCATTCCGTTCTTCAGGCAGGCGAAGATCCAGATCTCCGGCACCCACTCGCTCGGAAGCGACCTGAAGGGCGTGTATGGGCTGGGTCAGGGCGCGGCCGACGAGAAACGCGAGCCCCAGAGACAGCAGGCCACCAAGCACCACGGCGAACCCGAGGAGTTCCACCAGATCGCGCGTACGGATGGCCGTAGCACCCGCCTGGAGCGGTACCTGTGAGGCGAGGATATCCCCGTCGGGAAGGCGCCTGAAGGCGGTGACGTACTCCCACTTGCCCAGGCTGGTCTCGGTGAACTCCCGCAGTCCTTCGCGTCCATCGAGCCGCTTGAGAATCTCGAAGGGGATCCATCCCTCGTAGAGACCCAACTCGACCAACTCCTCGACCGACCCCTCCCGCAACTCTCCGTCCCGGTACTCCAGAAGTTCACTTCCGACGCGACCCGCCAGAAGGTCCATGCTGCCGGAGACCTCCAGGTAGAATGAGGCCGCGTCCTCCACGACGCGCTCAGCCAGAACGCGTGCGGCACGGTGAGAGGCACCGTCCAGGGTTCGATAGGCGAGCGTCCCGAACAGGGCGTTCGCCAGCAGGAAGAAGCCGAAGAGGGCGAGCGTGACGCGAGAGCGGAAGGACACGGCGAATCCGGCCCAACGCGCCTCGACCGGCAAGGCCTCGTGAATCAGCGCCCTTCCCACGGTCCAGAAGAGGAGAAACAACACGAGGTTGCACAGAAGGAGCAGCGTGCCCCTGGCTGCGGCCAGAATCGCCGTGGGCAGGTTGACCGCGTAATGGGCATGGTAGATCGCGTTCTGATAGGCCAGCGGAAGCTCTCCCTGCCATCCGTCCTCCGTAGCAGCCCACCGCAGGGTCACGCTCTCCCGCTCGTCTCCGGAGATCAGCGGTATCAGCGTCAGCGGCGTGTCCTCCAAGGTCGCTCCACCGGCGAGGAGGGCTCGCAGGGGCGAGGACAGCGTGAGGTCACCGAACGGCGGGGCCACGACGGTCAACACGCGCCCCCCGGACAGGGGCACTCGCAGCACGTACCGCGCGTCATCCCGATTGTACCGGATGAGGCGCACGGACTGGTCCCCTTCCGGTTCGTCGAGATGATCTCCCGCCACCATGGGCCGGGCGCCGACTCCCACGTCCAGCTCCTCTCCCGGAATGCCAGACGCCGACCACAGGGTGAGCCAGGCAGGACTGCCCAGGTCCGCCAGTCCGCTGGTTCGCCATGCGCCGTAGAGGAACTCAGCCTCGTCCGAGCCTGCGCCGTCCATGGAGGCGGCGACCCTGGCCAGGTTCATCAGCACGTCTTCGAGCTCAGGGTCGTCTTCAGCCTGCAGCTGGTCGAGCCGCTCGGCCCCGACTGCCATCCTCGCTTCGACCCGATTCCCCCAGGCGACGGGAATGGTTGCGGCCCCAGCGATCACGACCGATAGAGCCCATCGCGCCACAGGACGCTGCCACCCGGACCAGGCACCCAGTGACCTCGCTGCCAACGCCACGGGAAGCGCCATCAGCGCCGGCCACCAGACCGGCGGGGAGACCGACGTCCACACGAAGGCCGCCGCTACCCAACCCAGGGCTCCCGCCGCGACGGTAGCTGCCACCCCAAGCCACGGCGAAGCTGCACGGGACGCCGTGAAGACGAGCAGCGAGCCCGTCAGCAGCGTCAGGAGCGTTGCCAGGGAGCCCTGGTAGACGATCCAGGCGAGGTTGTCCTCCGCCAATGTCGCGGGCGCCACCCCGGAGCCGAGCCAGGCCAGCAACAGCGGAAAGAGCACACCGGCGATGGCGCCCGAGGTCCAGTGGGGAATGCGGAAGTGCGGTCTGGGCAAGATGGCGATGATCGTCACACCTGCCATCACAAGCGCCGCGAACCTCCCGACACCGAGCCCGGGGAGTCCGAACGGCTCGTAACTGCCTGCGACGAAGAGCGACTCGAGACGTCCCACCAGCGAGAAGGGAAGCGTGGAGGCGAGGAATACCAGTCCTCCAGACGCAACGGCGCCCGCAGCGATGCGAGGCGGGCCACCCGCGGCCAGAAACGCCCAGGCCAAAACCATCAGAATTCCGATCAGCCCCCGCCACAGATCCACGACCTCACCCCGGCGCACCTCGGGATCCGGTTGCTGAAGCACCACGCTCAGGAGCTTTCGATCCGGAAGCTCCAGATCCCACACACCCTGGCTCCACGGAGGAGCCTGCGGGAGGATACGTATCCCCTCTCCGACCTCAGCCCTGAAGCTCGAGGCGAAATCCCCCACGTTCGCCCCGAGTCGTGGCGGCAGATCCGTCTTCAACAGGAAAGCCGCAACCGCCACCCCTCCGCTGACCGTGGGAGCCGTGACGTACAGATAGCCGAACAGCGGCACCTCTTCGTAGACGTATCGACGGAGTCCGTGCTGGACCTCTTCGGGCACCTTGCCACGGTGGTCGCCATCCCAGACCAGAAGGCTGCCATTGGGTCCGTAGAGAGCCATCGCGCTGGCGTTCGTCCGCCGCCGAAGCGCCGTGACCGCGAGGGGATCAACGGTGTCGCCCGGTAGGTCCGTCACGAGCTCGGCCAGGCCGTCGGCGGCCTCCTCCCCTGCCCGGAGATGATCGTCGAGGGCCTGGTTGAGACGATCGCCGACCCAGTCCACCCTGGTCGTCCAGTACTGATCCCACCCACCCTCGAGGTTCCGGACCTGGCGGTGGGACGCAAAGCCCGCCAGGATGCCCAAGAGCAGCAGGACGGTGCCCAGAGAGCCGCTACGACCGGGGTGGCCCCAGACGACCGTAGCCGTGACCCCGAGCGCGGCCACCGCGAGGAGCGCTGCGTCGGGGGCCGAAGTCCAGAGACTCAAGGAGCCGAGCGCCAGCCAGGGACCCAACCACCCAAAGGCGGCAGCGGCCTGCCTGACGGACGGAGAGAATCTCGACTGTGACATCATACGCTTTGAACGAGTTGAGCTGGGTGGCCGCCGGACGTGCCCTGGCACGGGACTCTCGTCTGCTGGTACCGGTTGGAGCCCTCGAGCAACATGGGCCGCACCTCCCCCTGGGCGCGAACGTGCGCGTGGCGGAGGCGGTGACCGCCGAGGTGTCCGAAAGACGAAGAATCCTCCGGGCCCCCGTCTTCTCTTACGGCGTGACTGCGTCCGGAAGTCCGTGGGCCGGTGCAGCCGGCCTGCGCCGAAAGACCTTCCACCGGGCGATCAACGAGCTGCTGGCCCGCTGGGAGGATGCCGGCGTTTCGGAGTTCGTGATCGTCACCGCCCACAGGTACGAGCCTCATCTGGAGGCGCTCCTCATGGCGCTCACGGCGTCGTCCACCACCACCGTATTGGACCTGTTCCACGTGGACGTAGTGGATCTCCTGGACGGCGATCCGGAGGGCGAACATGGTGGTGAACTGGAAACGTCCCTCATGCTCCACCTCGCGCCGGAACTCGTGATCTCGGACGAAATGGCGGACTTTGTGCCTCGGACCCGAGCGCTCCGAAGATACACCCGAGGCCGGGTGCCGACACCCCCGGCCGAAGCCCGTGGCGCGGTCGGTCGACCGTCGATCGCCTCCGCCGAAAAGGGCCACGCGGTCTTTGAGCGATACGTAGAAACCGTGAGTTCTCTGCTGCTGCAGGGTGGGACGATGAACGGCGTCCCCGGCGAGGGGTAGGACACGCGACAACACCAATCCACTGGAGACCCGATGACGCTGCGAATCGCTCCCGTGGTGCTGGTCGCCTGCCTGGTGGCCGGCACCCAGATCCACGCCCAGAACGTAGTGCTCGATCAAGGGTCGTTCTCGATCACGATCAATGGCACGCAACGCGGGACGGAGACCTTCACCATCCGCCGCTCTGGACTGGGCAACCAGGGCACGATCCTGGCGCACGGGGTGGTGAACCTGATCCTGGACGGGAGTCCGACCGAGATCAGACCCGTGCTGGAGGCCGTCCCCACGGATGGCACGGTGACCCAATATCAGGTGAAGGTCACCGGGCGCGGAGCCATGGAGGGACGACTGGCCTTGGCCGGAAACCGATACGCGTCCCAGATCCGCTCACCGACGGGCGAGGAAGAGCGTGAGTTCCTGGCCCGCCCGGGTACGCGCCTCGTCGACGTCATGGTAGCACATCAGTACTACCTGCTCCGTTCGGTACGGTCCGGTAACACTTCTGTCGTGATCGAGCCCCGCATGCGGAGGTCCGTCGAGCTCATGGCGTCGGAGTGGGTGAACGAGGATATCCGCCTTGGCCCCAACCTGGTGTCTGCCAGGCGGGTCACCTTCAGCGCTGGAGAGGACGCCCGGACCGTCTGGTACGACGGCCAGGGGAGGGTGCTCCGGGTCGAGATCCCCGCCCTCGGATACAAGGCCGAGCGGCAGGACCTGGTCGGCTGACGGCAGCAGATCCGCCCCGTCGTGAAGGGCTTGGCCGCCTCGGGCGTAGGGATTGGCAGGCGAGTACTCCCGTCTTCAGCCCGATTTCGGCATCTTTCGGAGCCGATCGAACCGGGAGTCGGGGCGGGAACTCCGAGCCTGACATTGATCCGGGACATTGATGAGGATTGCCAGAGGGGAGTTCGTGAGGATGAGGTGTCGTGTGTGCATGGTGGTCTTGGCTATGGTTTCGGTTGCTGTCTCGTTGGCCGCTCAAGAGGCGGTGCCGGCTGACCTCTCGCTCGAGGCGGCGATCGCAACCGCGAGACGCCACAACCCCACTTTCCTCCAGTCCGCGAACGACCGCCGTCAGGCCGATTGGGACGTTCGTCAGGCGTATGGACAGCTGCTTCCGACCGCGTCGGCGAGCTCTTCGGTCACGTGGCAGGGAGCGGGTGAGCAGCAGTTCGGCACGCTCACGCTCGGGGACCTCGGATTCGGGGACCTGCCGTCCTACTACCTGTCGAGTTATCGGCTGGGCCTGACCTACTTCCTGAACTATTCGACACTCCTCGGCCCGTCTCAGGCCAAAGCCCAGCGGCGCGCCACCGAAGCGAGGGTCCGGATCTCGGACGCCGCGCTGGTATCCCAGGTCACCAACGCCTATCTGGAAGTCCTGCGCCAACAGCAGGCCGTGAGACTCACCGAACAGCAGCTTGAGAACAGCCGCTTCAACCTCCGGCTCGCGCAGGGACAGCTGGAGGTGGGCCAAGTGACACCGATCGACGTCGGACTCGCGGAAGTGCAGGTCGGACGCTCCGAGGTCTCGGTATTGCAGGCGCGGAACAACCTCTCCACCGCCGGCATGCGACTGCTGCAGCAGATGGGCGTGGCCGTCGATCAGGACATCACCCTGTCTACTTCGTTCGAACTCACCCAGCCGACATGGAGCCTCGACGATCTCCTGGGACGTGCGGCCGAAGGCAATCCGACGCTTCAGGCGAGAAACCGCTCCAAGGAGTCTGCGGACATCGGGGTCAGGTCGGCTCGGTCAGCCTACTACCCCACGCTCTCCCTCAGCACGGGCTGGAGCGGGTTCACCCGGCAAGCCAGTACGACCGACTTCCAGATCGCGCAGGCTGAAGTACAGTTGGCGGGAGCCGTTCAGAGTTGTGCTTCCACGAACGACCTGTACCGGCGCCTGGCGGACCCCCTGCCACCGCTGGACTGCGGCAGCTACGTGTTCACGGACGCCCGTCGTCAGCAGATCATCGACCAGAACAACCAGTTCCCGTTCAACTTCCAGCGCTCGCCGCCCAGCGTTTCTCTGTCGCTCAGCATCCCGATCTTTCAGGGGTTGACCAGGCAGCGGAACCTCGAGGCGGCGAAGCTCCAGAGTGAAGACCTGGCACACCAGGTGCGCGAACAGGAACTCGCCCTCGAGGCTGATATCTCGGTTGGGCTCGCCAACGTGCGCACAGCGTACCAGAGCGCCCTCCTGGAAGAGCGCAACAGAAGTCTGGCCCAGCGTCAGCTCGACCTGGCACGCGAACGGTACCGCCTCGGCGCCATCACCTTCGTCGAGCTGGTGGCTTCGCAGACCGCTCTGGCCCAGGCCGACCGGGACTACACCGGAGCGGTCTTCGCCTACCACGACACGGTAACGAACCTCGAGGCCCTCGTGGGGGCCTCTCTCCGCAACTGACCCAGGACCCCAGGGGACACCCGAATAAATGAAGACCCGATCGAAAGTTCTCATCGGCCTGGCAGCCGTCGTGGTGCTCGGATCGGCGACCGCGCTGAGCATCGCCAAGGGACGGAACCGAGGGGCGGAAGTTCGCATGGAGGCGGTCGAGAGGCGGGATCTCGTCGAGATCGTGACGGCCTCCGGGAACATCCGCGCCCGCCGGGCTGTGGAGCTCAGTTCCGACGTCTCGGCCAAGGTGGAGGAACTCCTGGTGGATGAGGGTGAGGACGTCGTCGAGGGTCAGGTCCTGATGCGGCTCGACCCCGCCCAGTACCAGGCGGGCGTGTCCCGTGCCCAGGCCTCCCTGTCCCAGGCGCGGGCGCTCGAGGCTCAGCAGACGGCCAGCCTCATTCGGGCCGAACGGGATCTGGACCGCTTGCTGGCACTATGGACCCGGGACTCTCTCCTGGTGAGCCGTCAGCAGGTCGACGACGCCCGGACGGGCGCCGAAGTGTCCGAGGCCCAATTGGAGTCCGCCAGGCACGGCGTCTCCCAGTCTCAGGCTGCACTGGACGAAGCCGACGACAGGCTTTCGAAGACGGTCATCCAGGCCCCCATGGACGGTAAGGTGACCAGGCTCAATGTCGAGGAGGGTGAGACGGTCATCATCGGCACAATGAACAACCCGGGTAGCTTGATCCTCACCATTTCAGACCTCTCAGTGGTCGAAGTCGTCGTGCAGGTCGACGAAACTGACGTGCCCGAGATATCGATCGGCGACTCGGCAACCGTTCGCATCGACGCCTTTCCGGATCAGACCTTCGTCGGGCGGGTTACGGAGATCGGCAACTCAGCCATACGGCCACCCACGCAGCAGGCCTCCGGGCAGCAGGCGGCCATCGACTTCGAAGTCGTGATGACGCTCGACCCGACCGAAGCTCCGCTGCGGCCAGATCTCTCCGCCACGGCCGACATCGTCACGCAGATGCGCCAGGACGTTCTCGCCGTGCCGATCATCGCGCTCACGGTGCGAGAGCGCGAAGCCGAAGACGACTCCGCAGACGGGGAGACGGATTCTGCTGAAGAGCCGGAGACCGGACCGGAGTCGGACTCTCCAGACCGGGAGGGCGTGTTCGTGGTACGCGACGGCACCGTGAGCTTTGCCGAGGTCGAGGTCGGCATCGCCGGTCAGGAGTACTTCGAGATCCTCTGGGGCGTCGCGGAAGGAGACACCGTCGTGGCCGGACCGTATCAGAGAATCAGACAACTCGCAGATGGAGATCAGGTCAAGCGAGTCGCTGGCCCGGTCGTGCGTTAGAAGAGGGAGGGGAGCCAGTCCATGCACATTTGGGAGGGTATCACCCTCGCCATGCAGCAGATCAGGACTGAGAAGCTCAAGAGCTTCTTCAGCCTCCTCGGCGTCATTCTGGGCGTGATGTTCCTCATCGTGGTTGTCACCGTGGTCGAGGGCCTCGACCGATATGTGCGTGAGGACTTCACCGCGCAGCTATTCGGCGTGAACACCGTCACGCTGAGACGCTGGCAGAGCGTGAGCATCAATACTGACGCAGAGGTTTGGCGCGCTCGCCTGCGCCGCCCCCGCCTCAACTACGACGATGCCGAGGCGCTCCAGGCGCGGCTCACAATTCCATCCCGTATCGCAGTCGAGAGCCGTACCGGCGCCGATGCAGTGGGCGACAATGGCCGCTCGGTCACTGGAGTCCAGGTCACGGGGGCTTCTCCCGAGATCTTCGCGATACGGGATCTGGGAATCGCCCAGGGACGTGCGTTCACCCCGCAGGAGGCCGAGGCCGGCGTCCCCGTCATCGTGATTGGTTCGGAAACGGCCGACGTGGTCTTCCAGGGTGCGGAGCCCGTCGGCCGAACCCTAAGGATTCGAGGATTCCCCTACCGCATCATCGGGGTCTTGGAAGAGCGCGGCAAAATGTTCGGGCAATCTCTCGACAACCTCGTCATCGCTCCTGCGCGGTCCCCGATCCAGTCGATCACCGCCCCCCGGGGCGTCGTGGACCAGATCCTGATCCAGACGCTCGACCCCGACCAGCTCCGCGACGTCCAGCTCGAGGCGGAGGGTATCATGCGAGCCCGCCGGCAACTCAGGCCTGCGGAGGAAAACAACTTCACGCTGGAAACCGCCGACGAAGCCATAAGCTTCTGGGAGAACATCTCCCGGATCCTGTTCATGGCACTGCCGGGCCTCGTGGCCATCGCGCTCGTCGTCGGCGGGATCGTGATCATGAACATCATGCTGGTGTCCGTGATGGAGCGAACTCGCGAGATCGGAGTTCGTAAGGCTCTCGGGGCTCGGCGCAGCGACATTCTGACCCAGGTTCTCATCGAGTCCGCCACGCTGTCCACGGTCGGCGCTGCCTTCGGCGTCGCCATGGGACTGGGCATCGCGAGCTTGATGGCCGCTGTTTCACCGCTGCCGGCAGCGGTCAGCCTCCGCTGGGTGACTCTTGGGGTGGCGCTGGGACTCACGGTCGGGATCGCCGCCGGAGTATACCCGGCCTCCCAGGCATCCAAGCTCGATCCCGTCGACGCGCTGCGCTATGAGTGACGCCACCGGACCGCGACGCGTGGGCCTCGCAGCCCTGGGAGAGGGCCTGATGATCGCCCTCGACGCCATTCGCGCCAACATGGTCCGCTCCAGCCTCACCATCCTCGGAGTCGCTGTGGGTGTGTCGGTCGTCGTCGCGATGGCTGCGCTCATCACTGGAATCCGATCGAGCGTGATGGATGCCGTCGAGTCCGCGGGACCCAACAATTTCACAGTGATGCGCTTCGACTTCACGGCGGTACGGGACAGCGACCACGGCAACAACAGGCCTCCCTGGTGGAACAAGCCGAGGATACAACCCCGAGAAGCCCTACGGATCGGCCAACTCGCCAGCGTCCAAGATGCCCTGTTCGGATTCAACTTCGAGTCGACGTTCGAGTTCGAGAGCCAACGCGTGCAGGGAGTGCAGTCGTCGGCGTATTCGTCCGGATGGCCAGCGTACCAGGCGGGAGATTTCCTCGCCGGAAGGGATTTCACTCCTGCCGAGGTGCAGCAGAACCGGGCGATCGTCGTCGTGTCCAGCGACCTGGCGTTCGAGCTGTTCGGAAACCGTGATCCGATCGGACGCCGTGTCCGGGTGCGCAGCCCTTGGCGCGGCACCCTCGAGGAGTTCGCAGTGGTCGGAGTGTTCGAGCCAGAGCCGAATATCTTCACCGCTGCCTTCAAGTATTGGGCGGTATTCCCTCACACCGCGGCAAAGCGCCGACTCCGCGAATCTGATTGGCAGGCAGCGATTACGGTGGTGCCCAGGGACTCGGTGTCCATGGAGCGGGCACAGGACGACGTAATCGCTCTCCTGAGGGGCATCCGGGGCCTGGGGCCCCGCGAGGAGAACAACTTCGCGTTGATCGGGTCGGCCCAGGTCCTGGACATCTTCAACCAGCTCACGGCCGTGTTCTTTCTGGTGATGCTTGGCCTGTCGTCGGCTGGCCTTCTCGTCGGTGGGGTCGGAGTCATCGGCATCATGCTCATCAGCGTCACGGAACGGACGCGCGAGATCGGTGTGCGGAAGGCTGTCGGTGCTACCCGGCGGGAGATTCTCTGGCAGTTCCTGGTCGAAGCGTCGGTGCTCACGGCGATCGGCGCCGGGACGGGTATGCTCGCCGGCTGGGGGCTGGCATCGGCCGTAGCAGCCTGGACGCCACTGCCGGCCCGAATTCCACTCTGGGCCGTGGGAGCTGCTCTCGGCATGGCCGTGCTCACGGGAATGCTGTTCGGGCTCCTGCCGGCGTACCGCGGCTCGCGGCTCGATCCTGTGGTAGCACTCCGGTATGAGTAGGGTGGACATCGCCTCCCCCGTTGGCCCGCACGGCTTGGCCGAGCGTGACGAGCTCGCCAACACGGCCACGCATGCCCTCGGCCTCGTAGCGAGCATCGCCGCGGCAGCGGTGCTGGTGGTGCTCGCCGCCGCGCGCGGGGACGCCTGGAAGATCGTGAGTTCCGCGATCTTCGGAGCGTCGCTCATCGGCCTGTATGCGACTTCGACCCTCTATCACGCCGCTCGCACACCTCAGCTGAAGGCTCGACTGAAGGTGATGGATCATTCGGCGATCTACATCCTCATCGCCGGCACCTACACGCCGTTCACGCTGGTCGGCCTCCGGGGCGGCTGGGGATGGAGCCTGTTCGGGGTGATCTGGGGACTCGCCGTGGCAGGGATCGTCTTCAAGATCTTCCTGGCAGGCCGCTTCCGCCGCCTCTCGACCGCGACGTACATAGCCATGGGATGGTTGGTCGTCGTGGCTGCGGTCCCGATGGTCCGTGAACTGTCGCCCGGCACCTTGGGCTGGCTCATGGCCGGGGGGGTGTGGTACACCGCCGGAACCGCCTTCTACCACGCGAAGAGCATTCCCTACGGTCACGCCGTCTGGCACGTCTTCGTGCTCATGGGAAGCCTCTGCCACGTACTCGCGGTCGCCAGCCAGACCTAGACTACCCGGGCGGACGGATTCACCTTGTGATTCCGGTACCCGACCGCACCGGGACCCCAGCAGATGCCCCGAGGACCCAATCGTGAGCCAACCCCTGGACGTGCTGGCCGTAATGGCCCACCCCGATGACGCCGAACTCCTGTGCGGCGGCACCCTGGCCAAGAGTGCAGCCGCGGGACAACGCGTCGGAATCCTCGATCTCACGGCAGGTGAGATGGGAAGCACCGGCACCCCTACCCTGCGAGCCGAGGAGGCAGCCCGCGCGGCCGGTGCGTTGGGGGTTGAAGTCCGCCTCTGCGCCGGCCTCCCGGACGCGGTCTTGGAGAACTCGGACGAAGCCCGGCGCGTAGTCGCGGGTCATCTGCGCGGACTTCGGCCGACGATCGTGGTGACGCACTGGAAAGTGGGGCGGCATCGGGACCACCGCGTGGCTTCGGAGCTCGTGCGAGATGCCTGCTTCCTGTCCGGACTCAAGAAGCTGGACGCTCCAGGGCAACCCTTCCGGCCGAAGAAACTCGTCTATGCGACTGCCTTCAGAGAGGATACCCACCCGCCCGATTTCGTCGTGGACATCACGGGCCAGATGGACCAGAAGATCGCGGCCATCGCGTGCTATGGTTCGCAGTTCGACGGAGTGACCCAACTGGGCGAGGTCTTTCCCGGCGGAGACCGGCCGATCCTGGACCAGATCAGGGCACAGTGCGCCCATTATGGGTCGCTGATCCGGAGGAGCTACGGAGAACCGTTTCGCGCCGACGAGGCGTTGGAAGTCTCCGACCTCACGGATCTGGGTGTCTCGACTTTCTAGCTGGTCGGCGCACAGCCAGGCGGACGCCCCGCCTGGTTGAGTTCCGACCCTCCCGACCACAGGCCAGAAGCAGACATGGAACCTCTCTACCTCGACTACGCTGCCACCACCCCGGTGAGGGAAGAGGTGCGTGCGTCCATGTCACCCTATCTGACAGGGGTGTTCGGGAATCCATCGAGCGCTCACAGTTGGGGCCGCGCCGCCGCTGCCGCGCTCGAGAACGCCCGGGCCACGGCCGCGGAATGCCTTGGGGCGCAAACCGGAGAAATCCGTTTCACCAGAGGCGGAACGGAATCGGACAACCTCGCAGTATTGGGTGCGGCGGCCAGCATTCGGGCACATGGCGGGAAGCCGACGGTGGTCGTGACCGCGGTCGAGCACAAAGCGGTCCTGGACGCGGCCAGCGAGGCCACGGCCAGGGATGCGGGCCGCCTCGTGGTCCTGCCCGTCAGCCCGAGCGGGGCAGTCGACATGTCGGTACTCGCACGCGCGCTGGACGGCGGACCTGGCGTGGTGTCCGCCATGTGGGTGAACAACGAGACCGGAATGACTCTCCCCGTCGGCGAGATCGCTGACCTGGCCGCCGAGCGGGATGCCGTGATGCACACGGATGCCGTCCAGGCCGTGGGGAAGTTCGAGGTACGTGTGGACGAGGTCCCGGTGACGCTTCTCACGGTGACAGGCCACAAGATCTACGGTCCGAAGGGAACGGGCCTGCTGTTCGTGCGGAGCGGCACGGACCTGAAGCCTCTCCTCTTCGGGGGTGGGCAGGAGCGTGCGCTGCGGCCGGGCACGGAGGATGTCGCAGGAGCCGTGGGCCTGGCGATGGCCATGCAGTTGGCGGTCGGGGAGCGGGAGATTGAATCCGCCCGGCTTTCCTCCCTGCGGGACGATCTGGAGGGAGGGCTCACCGCCGCCGTTCCCGGGCTGCGGATCAATGCGGCCAACTCGACTCGCGCCCCCCACGTGGCCAGCGTGGCCGTGCCCGACGTGGACGGCGCTGCCCTGCTCATGGCTCTCGACATGGAGGGACTGGCCGTCTCCGGCGGCTCGGCCTGCAACAGCGGCGCCTCGGCGGGCAGCCACGTCATCACGGCCCTCTACGGCGAGGACGATCCCCACGCGACCATCCGATTCTCTCTTGGGCGCGGCACCGGGGCCGAGGACATCCAACGCGCAGTCGCCACAACAGTGGCCGTGGTCGACCGCCTTCGGGAGACGGTAGCACAGTGAGCCGGGTTCTGATCGCGATGTCGGGAGGAGTGGACTCCTCCGTCGCAGCCGCACTGCTCGTGGAGCAAGGGCACGATGTAGTCGGCGTAACCATGAAGACCTTCTGCTACTCCGAGGTCCCCGGACACGGCAAGACATGCTGCGGATTGGATGGGATCTCGGATGCGAAGCGCGTCGCGGACGCCCTGGGAATTCCCCACTACGTCTTCGACGTCGAAGAGGACTTCAACCGGGACGTGATCGACGACTTCGTCTCCGAATACGCAGAGGGACGCACGCCGAATCCATGCGTCCGGTGCAACTCCAATACGAAGTTCCGTGACCTCCTACATCGAGGCCAGGCACTGGGCTGCGACCACATCGCGTCGGGACACTACGTACGAATTGCCGATGGTCCCGCCGGCCCCGAGCTGCTCCGCGGACAGGACCCCGACAAGGACCAGAGCTACTTCCTTTGGGGACTACCTCGAACGATGCTCACGAGGCTGCGTTTTCCAGTCGGGGAGCTCACGAAACGTGAAGTCCGGGATCGCGCGCGTGCATTGGCGCTGGCGACCGCCGACAAGCCTGAATCGCAGGAGATCTGCTTCGTGCCGACCGGGGACTACAAGGATCTCCTCGAGAAGCGCCTGACCCCCATGCACCCCGCACTGCAGCCCGGTGACATCGTAGACACTGCGGGCGAGGTCATCGGCCGCCATACCGGGTACGCGGGCTTCACGGTGGGCCAGAGGAAGGGGCTCGGCGGAGGCTTCGCGGAGCCCATGTTCGTTCTGGCCATTCGCCCGGAGACCCGCAGGGTCGTCGTCGGGCGCCGAGAGGAGCTCTTCAGCGACGTCGTCGAGGTCGGCGAACTCAACTGGCTCGCAGATGCCCCTGAGCCGGGCCGCGAAGTGAGGGTCCAACTGAGGTACCGAGCCACGGATGTCGCAGCCAGCATCCTATCGCTGAACGCCGCTCTGCACCTCGAGCTGGAGGCAGGGTTCGCTGCGGTCACGCCGGGCCAGTCAGCGGTCTTGTTCGACGGTGACCGGGTGCTCGGCGGCGGGAGGATCGTGCGGGCAGAGCGCGGCTCCTAGTGCTTCAGGCCGGTCGCGTCGGCGAACTCCTCCATTGCCTTCTGCTCTTCCGGTGACAGTTCGTCGGGCACGGTGATCTTCACCTCCACGTATTGATCACCCCGGCGGTCGCCCTTCTCGATCCCCTGCCCGCGTATCCGGAATTTGGTTCCGGACTGCGTGCCCGTCGGAATCTTCAAGACGACCTTCTTCCCGCTGGTCGTGCGCACACGGATCTTCGATCCCAGCGTCGCCTGCACGATGTTGATGGGAACGGTGACGTGAATGTCCAACCCGTCGCGGTGGAAGAACCGGTGGCTGTGCACCCGGAAGGTGATGATCAGGTCACCCGCCTTCCCGCCCGCCTTCCCGCGCTCACCCTGCCCCGACAGGCGGACCTTCGATCCCGTTTCCACCCCCGCGGGCACATTGATCTGGAGCTTGCGCTTCTGGCGCACGGTTCCGCGTCCCTCACACGACGTGCAGGGCGATTCGGGGATCTGCCCTCGCCCGATACAAGCCGGGCAGGGCCGCTTGACCGCGAAGCCGCCCTGACCGAATGAGACGGCACCGGTGCCGCTGCACTCGGTGCAGCGCTCGAGTTCCGTGCCGGGCTTCGCGCCGGTCCCCCCACACGTGGCGCAGTCCTCGGTGATCGAGACGCTGACGGCTACCTTGCCGCCCGTGACGGCCGTGAGGAAGGGAATCTCGACGACATACTCGACGTTCGGGCCCTTTTCTCGTCCCCGCTTGGCTCCGCCGGAGGTGGGCGGCTTCTTCCCGAGGTTGTCGAAGAGAGAGCTGAACAGATCGGAGATGCCTCCGAAGCCGCCCTGGAGGTCATCGAAGGAGAAGCCTTGTTGAGCTTCGAATCCGCCCGGAGCACCGGGCCGGGGTCCAGCGCCCCCGGGTGCGCGGGGCTGACCGAAGCCGAACGCGCCCAGGCGGCGCATCTGATCGTATTGCTTACGCTTGTCCACATCGGAAAGGACGGAGTAGGCCTCTCCGATGTCCTTGAAGCGCTCGGCAGCCTTCGCGTTGCCCTGATTCGCGTCCGGGTGGTGCTGCTTGGCCAGCTTTCGATAGGCCTTCTTGATCTCGTCCGGTGTCGCCTTCGAGGAGATCCCGAGGGTCTGATAGAAATCCTTGTTCGCCGCAGCCATGAATCGATCGCCTACCCGTGCTTGAGCACACTGACCCGAGCGACCCTCACCAAATGCCCCTTCAGGGCATAGCCCTTCTGGAACACCTGAGCGACGGTGTCGTCATCGCCCTCTGACTCCGCAGGCACTCGCATCACCGCTTCCATCGTCTGCGGATCGAAGGGCTCACCCTCGGGATCGATCGCCTCGGCACCCGCGTCATCGAGTGCACGGAGGAACTTCCTCTCAACGAGGTCGATGCCCTCCATGATGCCCTCCACAGTCGTGTTCGTCAGGTCCAGTCCCGCCACACGCTGCAGGTCGTCGAGAACGTCCAGTAGGCGTCCCAGAAGATCGGCTTGGGCCCGCCCCCAGGTGTCGACGCGCTCCCGCTCGACCCGCCGGCGATAGTTGTTGAACTCCGCAGCCAGGCGCAGGTGGCGATCGTTGAGCACTTCGTATGCCTCGTCGCGCTCCTCGTCCGAAACTTCCGAAACAGCCTCCGGCCCCGAGTCGGGCCCCGAGTCGGGCTGGATCGACACGTCTTCTGGTCCACCAGCCTCCGAAAGCCCCTCACCCAGTTCCTCCGACTCACCGAGCCCATCGAGCGGTTCGGCGGTCGTGCGGTCTTCTTCCTCGAGCGGTCCGACCTCGTTCTGATTCGTCACGGAATCCGTCATGGCATTGAGTTGATGATGGAAATAGCCTCTCAGCCCGGCCGATGAAGATACCATGCCCGAGCGGGTTCGTTCAGTCCCTGCGCGCTCAGGGCTCCATGGGCGGGCTCCTGCGCCGAGCCCGATCCGTCATAATCTGCCCTCCAACAGCCGAAGCAGAAGGAACAACCCGGCTTGGGCAGCTCGTTCCCGGACGGCGTCACGGTTTCCGGGAAGGGTCAGGCGCTCTGCCACTGTGCGTCCTCTGAGCGTCGCCGCAATCCATACCAGTCCCACTGGCTTCTCCTCGGTACCGCCACCGGGTCCAGCCACTCCCGTGACCGCCATGGCAGCCTCGGCACCCAGGACACGAGCTGCGCCTTCCGCCATGAGCCGAGCCACGGGCTCCGACACGGCTCCGTGCATCTCGATCATGCCCTCATCGACACCCAGCAGATCTCGCTTGGCTTCATTGGCATACGCGACCACTCCTCCGCGATAGACGGCCGATGATCCGGGTATGTCGGTGAGCCGCTTGCCCACCAACCCACCAGTGCAACTCTCCGCCGTGGCGAGGGCTGTCCGTGCGGCACGGACCGCCTCGAGCACCGAGGCGGCGATATCCCCGTCTGGCGAGTCGAAGCGGAACACCTCGACCGCCGAGCGCAGCTCGGCTTCCGCTCGGTCGAATGCCGCCTCTGACTCCGACGCCGACAAGCCAGCGGCCGTAAGGCGGAGATCTACGCCCCTCAAGTCCGGCAGGAAGGCCAGGGTGACGTCGCTGAGTGCCGGACTCAGTTCTTCGATCCGCTGGGCCAGCAGGGACTCCGGAATTCCGGTGGTGTGAATGGTTCGAGTGTGGACAGACCCGACCCGATCCACGAATCGTTCGTTCAGGATCTGCTGGAGGACACCCGTGAAGATGCCCTTCAGCTCTCGCGGCACGCCAGGAAGGAGGACCACGAGGGCGTCGCTGGCCTCCATCGCGAGCCCCGGGGCAGTCCCCAGGCGATTCTCCAGCACGGTCGCGCCTGCAGGGACCTGCGCCTGAGCCCTGTTGGTCTCGGGAAGCTCACCGTAGCCGCGAGCCCTAAAGCGCTCACGGAGGGCGGCCAGGAGTCCTTCGTCGACTTCGAGAGGAAGGCCCAGCAATCCGGCCACTGAATCCCGGGTGAGATCATCCGGCGTCGGTCCGAGACCACCCGAGACCAGTACGACATCTGCCGCCGCGATGGCGGCTCCCACCGCCAGGCGGATCTCCTCCACGACGTCGCCGACCGTGTACGTCCGGACTACCGGGACGCCTAGATCGGCCATGCGAGCGCTGAGCCACGCCGCGTTGGTATCGACCGTGCGCCCGAGGAGCAGCTCGTCTCCGACGGTCACCACGGCGGCTCGCGGAGCCACGGCCGAAGAGCTCACTGGCCTCAGCGACCGATGCTCACCACCGAGCGATATCGCCACAGATAGTCGAGCATGGAGTAGACCGTGAGAATGATGGCCAGGGCGAGCGTGATCCCGATCCAGGCCTCGTGGAAGAGGCTCCACACTGCCCATGCGCTGTTGTCGTCCCAGCCGCTTCCACCGGCGATCGCCAGGAGCGGGTACCAAAGCAGCAGACCCCCTGAGAACAGAGCCTGCAGCAGCGCCTTGCGTTTACCGGATACGCCGGCGGCGATGACTACCCCGCGGCTGGCCGCATAGCTTCGGAAGCCGGTGATGATGATCTCCCGGCCAAGGATGACAACGATCACCCATAGGGGCATGGCTCCCCACCAGGGAATCAGCCCGGCCTCGTCACCACGGTGGGAGATCATGAAAAACGGGATGAACGTGGCCGCGAGGAGAAGCTTGTCGGCCAGCGGGTCCAGGAGCTTCCCCATGTCCGTGATCCAGCCATACTTCCGAGCCAGATACCCGTCCCACACATCGGAGAGTCCAGCGACCACGAAGAGCACGAACGACCATAGGCGGACTGAGATCGACGGCGACAGCGCCATCATGAAGATGGCAGGACAAGCCGCGATCCTCGCGATGGTGATGACATTCGGGACGGTCAGCCGGATCCCGGGCACAGCCCCCCCCGCGTCAGCTGAGTGTCTTGACGACCAGCTTGCTCACAGAGGAGAGGGTTTCGAACACCCCTTTCCCCTCGACGGCAACGCCCTCGAAGTCGGGAACGCCCATGGGGTTGATCTGAGCCCTGAGTTCCTCGACGGGGAGAATGTTCGGCATGTCCCGCTTGTTGTACTGGATCGCGAACGGGATGGTCTCCAAGTCGTATCCGTAGGTCGACAGGTTCTCGTAGAGGTTGTGCATCGACTCGATGTTCGCCTCCGCCCTGGTCGCCTGTGAATCCGCCACGAACACCAAACCGTCGACCCCCTTCAGAATCAACCTGCGGCTGGCGTTGTAGTAGACCTGGCCCGGCACCGTGTAGAGGTGGAACCTGGTCTTGAAACCCCGCACCTCCCCCAGATCGATCGGGAGAAAGTCGAAGAAGAGCGTTCGCTCAGTCTCCGTGGCGAGGGAGATCATCTTCCCCTTCGTATCGGGGTTCACACGGGAATAGATGTGCTCCAGGTTGGTGGTCTTGCCACCCAACCCGGTCCCGTAATAGACAATCTTGCAGTTGATTTCGCGCGAGGCGTAGTTGATCATCGACATGAATCGACTTTACCTCTCGCTGTAAGCAATCAGGGGGAGCACCGAACCTCCGGTCACGGTCGGTGGAAAAGGATGTTTACCAACCTACGCCCTGGCACGGCTGTAGTGAAGCCCACGCCGATGCCCGGGAACGCGGAGGTAAACTCGGGCTCAGCGTCCTCAGGTGCAAGATGGAGCCCCCAGGAACTGTCTCATGCGGTTCCCGCGCCCGGCCGAAGTCGCAGTGTGCTCGCCTCGTCCTCCATGCGTTCGACGATAGCCTGAGCTCTCTTGCGGAGCCACTTGCGGGGCTCCCATGCGATGAAGTCGCGGAGGAGGCGGATATTGTCCACCGATGCCTCCGACCGCCCCATGTGGCCGAGCGCGGCCAGCCGGCGTAACGCGTGGGGACTGAACAGGTCTCGCTGGTGACGTGTGACCTGGTCCCTGATGATCAACGCCGCGATCGCTCCGGCCGCCGCCGCGGCTACCACGGTGATTGCAGCAGTGCGTAGCCTTTTGCTCATCCTCACATCTCCCGTCGGCCCGACAACGCCTGGGCGATCGTCGTGCCATCCACGTATTCCAGGTCACTTCCTACCGGAATTCCTCTCGCCAGCCGCGTGACCTTGGGCCCCAAAGCCCGGACCTGCTGATCGAGGTAGACCGCCGTCGCCTCCCCCTCCACACTCGCGTTCGTGGCTATGATGACTTCATCGACGTCGCCGTTCGCACTCCGAATCCTCTCGAGCAGCGCCGCCAGATTCAACTCCTCCGGACCCACGCCGTCGAGTGGAGAAAGGTGGCCGCCCAGGACGTGGAACAGCCCATGGTACTGACCCGTGCGCTCGATCGCGCCGACTTCGTACGCCTCTTCCACCACACAAAGGACACCCGCGTCACGCCGAGGGTTGGTGCAGATCTCACAGAGATCGTGTTCGGTGAAGTTCCCGCACCGTTCACATGGACGAATCTTGTCCGCCATCTCGGTGATGGCCCGGGCCAGGCGCCTGGCGTCGTCATTGGATCCCTTCATGAGATAGTGCACAAGACGCATCGCGGTCTTGGGCCCGATCCCCGGAAGGCGCGCCAGCTCTCCAGCCAGGTTGTCGATGACGGACATGACCTGTCGTCCCTAGAGCAGCCCGGACAGGCCCGGGATGTTGATCGGAAGTCCCCCCGTTGCCTGACGCAGCTCCTCCTGATAGGCCGCCTGCGCCTTGCCCTGCGCCTCGGAAATGGCTGCAAGCACGAGATCCTCGAGCATCTCGACGTCTCGGGGGTCGACGCAGGTGGGGTCGATCTTCACTTCCCTGACCGCGCCTTTGCCGTCCACGGTAACGGTGACCATGCCACCGCCTGACGATGCGCTGATCCGCTGACTCGCGAGTCTCTCCTGGGCCTCCGCCATCTTCGATTGAAGCTGCTGGCCCATCTGCATGATCTGTTGGAGGTTATCCATGCGTGTGTCCCATATGTGGAAGCGGGCACCGGGTCACGACACCCGCCCTTGGAGTCGAGACTGATGCCCGATGCGGTACAGCCCGGCTGTAGCGTGTTTCGTCAATGTAGAGAGGGCTTATTCCATCAGTTCGAGGTCGAGTTCTTGTACCGCCCGCTCCAAGCGGGGTTCCTCACGGCAGAGGGACTTGAGAGTATCCTGCCGAACCTCCTCTGACGTGACGCGCTCCTCCTGCGCTGAAGTCCCGTTCCCACGCGGCGCGACCTCGATGCGAGGGACCCGCCCCAAGAACGGACCCAACGCCTCGGCGATCTGGGTCGCCACGCCCGGTTCGGCCATCCGCTCCATCGCCGGACCGGGAACGACCGTGATCCTGACGACGTCCCCCTCGCCCTCCTGAACGGACGAGGCCCGCAAAAGCGTTCCCAACCCAGGGGGTATGCCCCGGCCGGAATCGAGCAAGCGCGCCCAGGCCTCGTCGAGCGACCCGGCCGGTTCGATGGCGACGGCGTCTCCGTCCAGCGGCGCAGCCGCCGACTCAGGCCCGTCGGATTTGGAGGACGGTTCCCCGGTGCCACCCACCTGAGACGCTGAAGAGCGCGACTCCGGGCTCGCAGTTGCAGACGTCGGGGTGTGCGGCCGTCCCGACCCGGAGGGGCCTCGACCTGCTCCGCCCCCAGGGCTGGGAGCCCCACCGAGCGCGGTGAGCAGCTCCTCGAGGTCGACGGTTCGATCGAAGTAGCTGAGGCGAAGCAGCAACATCTCCACCAGAACCCTCGGGTTGGCGCTCCGCCTGAGGCTTCCGGAACTCTCGAGGTCCGCTCCCGCTGCCAGCATCCGGACCAGATCTGCAGGATCGAAGGCCTGGGCCCGCTCGGCGAACGCCGCTCGGATATCGTCCCGAAGATCGAGCTCCGCCGACGGATCGAGGCGAAGCCGCAGCACCCCCCGCAGTGCATCGAGCAGCCCGTGGTAGAACTCCACGAGGTCGTATCCCTCGTCGATCAGCTTCTCGACCAGGCCGAACACGTCTGCGTGGCGACCGTCAATCAGGACATCCAGAAGCTCCAGATACCGCTCCTCCTCGACCAGCCCGAGGACCCGGCGCACGGCGGTGGTCTCGACGAGACCACCGGTCAGAGCCAACACCTGATCGAGCAGCGACAGGGCATCTCGCATCCCGCCGTCGGCCTTGCGTGCGATGATCCGCAACGCGTCCTCGGGTGCCTCCGTCCCCTCACCGGCCAGCACGGCCTCCAGGCGGGACACGATGTCGGAGACCCCGATCCGACGAAAGTCGAACCGCTGGCAGCGCGACAGAATGGGCGCCGCCGATTGCTGGATCTTCTGCGGCTCTGTCGTCGCGAAGACGAAGATGACCCTCGGCGGCGGCTCTTCGAGGATCTTCAGAAGGGCGTTCCACGCCTCCCGCGTGAGCATGTGCGCCTCATCGACGATGTAGATCTTGTAGCGATCCTCACCCGACGGGGCATACATGGCACGCTCGCGGAGGTCGCGGGCGTCGTCGACCCCGCGGTTCGACGCAGCGTCGATTTCAACCACATCGAGAGCCGTATGACCACCCCAGATGCGCGAACAACTCTCGCAAACCCCGCAGGGCTCACCCTGATCGGTGCGATCCTCGCAGTTGAGAGCCATGGCGAGAACCCTCGCCAAGGTGGTCTTCCCGACGCCGCGCGGGCCGCAGAAGAGATAGGCGTGCCCCACCCTGTCTCCGGAAACGGCGCGGCGCAGGGTCTCGGAGACGTGCTCCTGAGTCGCGACGTCGCCAAAGGTGCGGGGACGGTACTTGCGGGCGAGAGCTTGGTGGGACAAGGGCGTTCATGCGCGGACGGAGGCAACGAATATGCCCCAGGCTACCCGCAGCGACGATCACCGCACTTACCGCTGCTACCTGCGGGGTCCTGACGGGATTCGTGAGCTTTCGCCCTGCGGACCTGGGGCATGACCTGAAGCTACCCGCGAGGGCGGCTACCGGTCAACGGCGGGCACGCGCTTCGTCTGCCCTTTCCGGTCCGGCACCCTTTGTGGCCGAACACCATCGCCGACCGGCCTTCTGTCAGGGCCAACCTGGCCGCCAGGCGTCCTCGAAGTGTGCGATCGTCGGGCTACCGCGGCCGGCCGGCCAACGGACGGCCACCGCATCGAACCGAATGTCGATGTCTCCGGGAGGATGCCGCACCAGATAGTGCGCCGCCACGGCCTCGATTTCCCGTCGCTTGAGCAGAGTGATGGCGGCCTCGGGCGCCCCGAATCCTTCTCCTGCACGGGTCTTCACCTCGACGAAGGCGAGCACCCGCCCCCGCCGTACGATGAGATCCACCTCCCGACGCCCGAACCTGAAGTTCCGTTCGAGCGTCACCCATCCCAGACGCTCCAGGTAGGCTGCAGCCTCAGCCTCGCCGAGATCGCCTAGGCGGTGCGGGGGGTACTGCGACTTCGGCGACATGCGAGGAATCTCCACCGCATGGCCGGGCGGAGAAATGCGCGGTTGGGGCAGCGCAGCGAAACTCTGAGCGGGCGGACGCCTAGACCGGGACGGGCGCCAGCGCCGGCGTCAGGTCCCGATCGATCGCGTGAGCGATGTCCCGGATCTGGCTCATGAGCTGCCCGAACTGCTCCGGATACAGCGACTGGGCCCCGTCGGACAACGCCCGCGGCGGATCGGGGTGGACCTCGACGAGGAGGCCGTCCGCGCCGGCCGCGACCGCGGCCCTCGCCATGGGAATCACCTTGCTGCGGATGCCCGTGCCGTGGCTGGGGTCGGCAATGATCGGCAGATGCGACAACGCCTTCACGACGGGGATCGCCGACAGGTCGAGCAGATTGCGGGTGTGCGTGTCGAAGCTCCGGACGCCACGTTCACAGAGGATCACGCTTTCGTTCCCCTCTGCCAGGACGTATTCGGCGGCGAGCAGCAGTTCGTCGATCGTCGCCGACATGCCACGCTTGAGAAGGACCGGCTTGCCAGTTTGGCCAGCCCGCCTGAGGAGCGCGTAGTTCTGCATGTTTCGCGCACCGATCTGAACGATGTCGGCGTACTCGGCCACGAGGTCGGCCCCGTCCGGGTCCAACGCCTCCGTCACGATCGCGAGACCGGTAGCTTCCCTCGCCCGAGCCAGCATCTCCAGGCCCTTCAGGCCCATTCCCTGAAACGAGTACGGAGACGTGCGGGGTTTGAATGCACCGCCGCGAAGCACCGTAGCGCCCCCCTCTCGCAGCTGGTGCGCGATGTCGTGGATCTGACTCTCGCTCTCGACTGCACAGGGCCCGGCCATGACCGCGACGTCGCGCCCACCGAACACCGTCCCGTTGGGAAGCTCTACGAGCGTGTCTTCCTCTTTCCACTCCCTCGAGACCTGCTTGTACGGATGAGTGACGCCGATGACCTCGAGCACCCCCGGAAGGCCCTCCAAACGAGCAGAATCGACTCGCCCGTCATTGCCGATCAGACCCACCGCGGTCCGTTGCCCTCCCGGAATCGGACGGGCTTCATACCCCAGGTCGCTGATGACACGCACAACCGACTCGATTTCATCGGTGGACGCATTGTGCTTCATGACAACTAGCATGAGGAGGAGCCGTCGGGGGAAGTGTAGGCCAAGCCCTAAGACTAAACTCACTCACCCTGAGGGTCTACGCCTGCCACCTCTAGCGTGAGCCCGTCATGTCCCGCCAGAAGCCGACCCGTGTAGCCCGAATCCCGCACCTTGCGAACGGCATCCTCGGGCGTGAGCGGGGGGGACACATGAGTCAGAACCAGCGTGTCGGGTCGGGCGACCCGCGCCAGGTCGGCCACCCGCGCCGGCGACAGGTGCAGTCCCAGCCCAGGCGGATCGTCCAGGGTGCATTCCGAAACGAGGACATCACACTCGCCGAGAAAGCCTGCAACTTCAGCCGATGGACCCGTGTCGCCGGTATATCCGACCACCCCATCCGGACCCTCCCAACGGTAGGCGACAGACTCGGCGGTATGCGGCGTCGGATGGGCGCTCAGGCGAAAGTCGGCCTCACGATCCTCGAAGGGGACGCCCTGCTGCAGTTCTCTGACGACCAGTGGAAAGCCGGGGTCCAGCAGGCGCTCACCGAACACCGTCGCAAGCCTGTGAAGAAAGCCGCCGAAGCCCGGCGGTCCCAGGAGCGTCAGAGGCGACGTACGACCGCCTCCCGTCCCATGCTTGAGGGCCATGAGGAGTCCGGCCAGGTCACCGACATGGTCGGCGTGGAAGTGACTGATCGCCACGTGGGTCAGGTCCTGCCAGGGGAGGCCGAGCCGCGCGAATCCGTGGACGGTCCCAGTGCCGCAGTCCAAAAGAACCATGACCCCTGGTCGCTGGATCAGGTGCGCAGCGCTCGACCGGTGGGCGTCGGGAACCAGTGTGCCCGAGCCCAGGACGGTCACCGTGGATGCCTGCTGGCCGTTCACCGGTCCAGGTAGGTCAGGACGCACCGACGTTGTGGAGCGCTTCCTGGAGCTTCACCCCGACGATCGTGCTCACTCCAGGCTCCTCCATCGTCACCCCATAGATCCAGTCCGCCGACTCGATGGTCCGTGGATTGTGGGTGATCACCACGAACTGGGAGCGGTCACTGAAGTCCTGCAGGAGTCGAATGAAGCGGCCGATATTGCTCTCATCGAGCGGGGCGTCCACCTCGTCCAGCACGCAGAAGGGACTCGGCTTCGCCAGGTAGATGCCGAACAGGAGCGACAGCGCCGTCAGGGCACGTTCTCCTCCCGAAAGGAGGTCGATGCGCTGGGTCTTCTTGCCCCGGGGCGAGGCGTGGATCTCCACGGGCGATTCAAGAGGGTCGTCGGGATCCTGAAGCCAGATGTCCGCTTCCCCTCCCTCGAACAGCCGCAGGAAAGTGTCTCTGAAGTTCTGCCGGATCTGATCGAAGGTCCCCATGAAAAGGTCAGTCGCCGTACGGTTGATCTCCCGAATGGCGGACCGCAGGTCGTTCCTGGCCTTCACCAGGTCGTCACGCTGCTCCGACAGGAAGGCGAGGCGCTCGCTCTCCTCCTCGTGCTCCTCGACGGCGAGCATGTTCACCGGTCCGAGACGTTCCAGCGCGATCACGAGTTCCCGGAGCTCCTCCTGAAGCGCTTCAGGCTCTCCGTCCACGGGATCGGCCTCGCCGAGCAGCGATTCGAGGGTTCGGCCCCACTCGCCCTCGAGGCGCTCCCGGATCCGGTCGATCCGTCCCTGCAGCTCCTGCCGTTCGAGCTCGAGTTCGTGCCGCCGATCTGATGCGGTCCGCTCCGCGGTTCGAGCCTCACGGACCCGTTTCTCCGCGGCAGCCAGAGCGTCGGCAACGCCCCGAAGCGTGTCGTGCTTCTCCCTGACATGCCCCTCCGCCACTGCCCGCTCTGCGAAGAGCCTCTCGGTAGCCTCATCGCCCTCGAGGCGAATCGCGCGGGCCTGGTCCAGCTCATCCCTCAGGCCCCCCTCCTCCCCGTCCAGAGCCTCCAATCGCGTATGCGCTTCCGCCCGGGCAGTGGCCACGCTTTCGAGCCGATCGGAGAGGCGAGAGGAATCTCCCTCGAGGCGTGCGAGGTCCACGGCGAGCCGGGCTTCTTCGGCTCGCGCCGTCTCCCATTCCTCCGCCACAATCTGAACCGCCTCGCGGGCCGCGGTGCGCTCAGCCTGGAGGCCCGCTTCCTCGGCAAGGAGGACCTCGCGGTCTTCCGTAGCCTCTTTGGCCCGCTCGACGGCCCTTTGCGCCGCAGCCCTCGTGCCTTCCACCTGACGGGCCAATTCGTCCCTGATGCGGTCCATGCGGCCCCTCTGGGAAGCCTGGGCCTCGAACTCCGCCTCGGTACGCCGATGCGAGTCCTCGGCCTCCCTGAGGGCCTGCCGAGCCTTCTCGAGTACTTCCTCGGCGCGACGGAAGCCTTCCGCCTCGGCATCACGGCGATTCCGTGCACCGGCCGCCGCCGTCGTGGCGGAAGCGAACGCAGCGGTGACTTCGCGCAGACGCTCCTTCCTCTCCAGTGAGCCGGTCGCTCCCGCCGGATTGCCGATCCGGACTACGCCGCGCCGTTCCGTTACGGTCCCCGATATCCCGACCCGTTCGCCCGAGGCCGTGGGATCCAGCTCATCCTCGACGAGATCGACACCGTCCAACAGAGCCTGGACCCATGGAGCTCCCTCTCCCGAGAGCTCGACCCGGGCAAGGAGCGATCCCTTCGCCGACGCTGCATTACCGGGCACGCGATCCAGAGAAAGCAGGACCAGGCCCCCGCCACCGTTCCAGGTGTCGCGGAACCAGCTATGCAGGGCTTTGACCACGGCCCCGTCACGAACAACGAGCGCCTTCGAAAGAGATCCCAGATAACTCTCGACGGCCTGCCCGAGGTCTCCTTTGGCCGACACGTAATCGGTCAGGGGGCCCAGAACCCCGTCGGTGCCGCTCTCGAGCGCCGCCTTGATGACCGGTTCGACTCCGTCCCGGTCCCGCTCCATGCGCTCGAGCGCTTTCATCCGCGCCCCCTGCGAGGAGGCCTCGTCCGCCGCGGCCAGCTCGTCCGAGCGGGCCTGTTCCAGGGTCTTGCGTGCTTCCTCCACCACCTTGATCTCAGCGTCTACCACTGCGGCGGCCTGAACCACCCGAGACTCCACGTCCGCCACCCGGTCGGAGAAGAGGTCGCCTTGAGAATCCAGATCAGAAAGAGCCTCCGAGGCCGTCTCCAACTCCGAATTCAAATCCTCGAGACGACGGTCGAGTTCCTCGGCCTGCGCAGTGCTCGCCTGCGCATCTCCCTCGAGCTGGGCACCGCGCCGGGCGAGTTCACGCTCACGCGATTCCGCAGCCTCCAGCCGCTCCCGCCCTTCTTCGAGTCGGCCACGGACGAGCTCGACCTCAGCGCGACGCTCGTCGGCAACCGCTCGCATCTCCCCGAGCTCTCCCTCGATCCGGCCGTGGTCCCGCTCGAGGTCACGCGCGTTCTCGTCGAGCAGCTCACTCCTCGACCGGGCCTCCGCCCGCTCCTCGTCGATTTGTGCGAGACGACGCTCAGCGTAAGCAGCCTTCTCGTCAGCAACGGCGAGATCACGCTCCCACCGAACCAGCTCCTCCCGAACAGCCTCCAGCTGGGCGGCGGCCTCTGCACGAGCCTTCTCGGCGCCGACCTCGCTCAGCCTCAGCGCTTCGAACTCCGTCTCGGCGGTGCGGAGTTCCGCGACCATGCCCTCGCCGACGCGGATGTCACCCTCCAGCTCCTTCTCCACGGCGCCGAGTCGGGTCTTGAGCGTGTCCAGTTGGTACCTGACCACCGTCACCTCGACGTCGAGACGCCGCTTGCGGTACTCCAGGTGTCTTTGGGCCTTCCCTTTCTGGCGCGCCAGCGATCGCACCTTGGTCTGGATCTCGGCGATGACGTCCTCGAGCCGCTGCAGGTCCATCTCGGCACGCTCGAGACGACGCGTGGCCGCCTTGCGCCGATCCTTGTACTTCCCGACCCCGGCGGCCTCTTCGAACAGGCCCCGCCGTTCCTCTGCGCGATCCGACAGGATCGCATCGATCATCCGATTCTCGATGATGGAGTAGGCGTTGGCCCCCAGGCCGGTGTCGCGGCACAACTCGACGACGTCCTTGAGTCGGCACGCGGAACGATTGATCGAATACTCGCTGCCGCCGTCGCGGAATACCTCGCGGCCGATCTCGACCTCTTCGAACGGGACGGGGAGCTGTCCGTCCTCGTTGCTCACCGTGAGCGCGACGGACCCCCGATTGACCGGGCGGCGGCTGACCGTCCCCTGGAAGATCGCCTCGTCCATCTTCGCGCCGCGGATGGCCGTGGGACGCTGCTCACCGAGCACCCAACGGATGGCGTCGCTGATATTGGACTTGCCGCACCCGTTCGGGCCAACGATGGCGGTGATGCCATCGTGGAACTCGATCTTGGTGGCGTCGGCGAAGGACTTGAATCCGTGAACGCGAAGGGAACGGAGTTTCATGCCGGGAGGCGACCCTTCCGATCAGCAAGGTGGGCGGTGTTGAGGCCGCGGTCTGTGAGTTGAGCGAGCAGGAGCGAAGCCTCTGCCTCGTCTGCGTACGCTCCCGCATAGACACGGAAGCGGGTCGATCCGTCCGAATAGTCTACTGCCAGCACATAGGCGGGGATATCGAGGCCGCGGAGGACCTCCCTCCTCCTCTCCGCAGCAGCCAGGTCGGGCAGCTCCCCGAGTTCGAACGCACGTGGGGTGTTGCGGAGGACCCAACCCGACGAATCCGAGCCGCTCGTCCCGGCAACATGACGGAGCAGGCTGGCCGCCTCCACCGAGTCTTTGGCAGGACCGGCCAGAGCGCGGTAGTACGATCGCCCTTCGACGCTCACCGGTACCACCATGAACAGGACGTCCGGCACCCGGCGCTGAAGTGAGGCGACCACCCCCTGGGCTGCCGCGGGATCGACGAAAGCCCCCAGCGCAACAGAGTAGCCCTGCACGCTGGACGCCGCCGTGGGGGGCGCCGCGGCCACGGAGGGCTCACCCTGGGATTCCGGAACGGCGGGTACTTCAGAAGGCGTGATGCCGGGAATGTTCAGGTACCCGAGCCACGCCGCGATCAGCACGCCAGCGACGACCGCGAGGAGACCGATGAGAGGAACGGTCAACTTCCGTCTCTCCGTCGCGGAAGACGCCGAGGCCTGAGTGGGCAGCGGCGCTCCCGCAACGGGCAGGTCATGTCCGGCTCCCTCCGCGGCGAGCACAGGCTCGACCATCGGGTGCTCGACCTCCTGGG
>JBDHIL010000047.1:0-17025 GCA_039587465.1 Gemmatimonadota bacterium
GGCAGTCGAGATGGCTCCCGATTTTGGTGCAGCATGGTTCGGCGTCTACATGGTCGAGAGCGCACGGGGCAACGTCGAGGCCGCCGAGGCGGCTCTCTCTCGCGCTCAGGAGACGATGCCGGGCGCCACCCTCATTCTGCCGACGGAAACGGACACGACACGATGAAGGGCGGCATGCTGGTCCTCGCGGCGGCACTTGGGCTCAGCCTGAGCGCCTGCGGCCACCATTTCGACCCCCCGGACGGCGAAGAGCGCACGCGGGAAGCGGAGGCAGTCTACTCCGTCGAGCTGTTCGATACGCTCACCTGGGAGAACGACAGCGTTCGAGCGTTCGAAGGAAACGCTGTCTATGCAGCCCAGTGCCGTCGCTGTCACGGATCCATGGGCGAGGGTGGGACGGAATACGCTCGTGAACGCGACCTCGCCGTGCTCTCACTCGTCGAGCCTGACTGGGCCTTCGGTTCATCGATCGATTCCCTCCGGCATGCGATCTTCGCCGGGCACGACGGTGGGATGCCCATCTTTGGCATCGCTGGCATCACGGCGAGAGAGATCGACGCTTCCGCGTTCTTCATCCTGTACACACTGCGGCCCGAGGCGCGGGAGCAGTCGACGCGCTAGGCCGCCGCTCATGAAGTCGGGATTCTCCCTACATATTTTTACGTAGGTACCCGACAGCGTAGGGTATGTGTATGGACGCACCATTCACGGTACGGCGACCGGCCCACGGCTGGACTGTCCTGGCAAAGCCTGAAAGGTGTGTGAAGCGTCATCGAAGCACGACTTACTGATCCCCGGTCCAGGGGACTAGAGATAGATCGAAGCTTGGCCCCTGTTCAACCGGGGTCGGCCCGCGCACGCCATTCGACTCTGAAGAGCGGTCATGCGATCTACTCGGCCCCGCGACGTCAGTCGTACGCTTTCTGGTGCCTTTCTCGCTCAGCCGGGCTCGTGTGGTCGGCTTCTCGTTTCCTTGACGATGGCCGGCGGGATCGCGGGCGGTGGGGTCGTGATCGGGGTCCTGGCCCTCACCGGTATCGTGCAGCCCGGCGTCCATGTCTTCGCGGCCCAGGCGCTCTTCCTGGCCGGAGCGCTCGCTGGCCTGATGCACGGGATCTACCTGAACATCTTCGGGCGACCAGCGGGCCTGAGTCCCGCGGGGGCTTGCTCACGCACTTTGGTGGCCGGGATCTTCTGCATTCCGGCTCTCGTCGCGGCGTGGGTGATCACTGCCGGGATGACATTGAGCGCCGCGCTGATGACATCATGGAGGTTGTCGTGGCTTCTGGTGGCTGCTGTTTCGTGGGTCGCCGGACTGGCGCTGTGCGGCTGGGCCGCACTCGAGGGCGTGCGGGCGCTGAAGCGCGTCCGTTCGCAGCTGGCGCAGGTGCTCGGCCGCGGCGCGATTCTAGCGATCCTGGCCGTTGCGTCGTTGGGCGGCGCTCTACTGTGGCCGCCGCCCGGGGCGATTCAGTTCAAGCCGTGGCTCTCTCCCGTCGGGGTCGTCCTGATGGGCATCGGGGCCGGACTCTGGATAGGCTTGCCGCTGGTCTGTACTCTGCAGACGGTGAGCCGGCGCTTGGGTCTGGGAGCCGGGACGGTTCGATCAGGACCGGCGCCATCGGAAGCCGGGTGACGATCTCCCGGAACAGCGGACAACGGCCTGAAGGGCCATCACGTGAACTCGACCCATGGCGTCGTACGCCTGGATCGAGCGTCGTCCACGCGTTCCAGTTCCCTGGGATACTCCCGTAGGGGGAAAGGTGGAAATGCATTGATGCGAGTTGACACTTGGATGAGCCGATTCCCGGCACAGCGCGTGCGAGACGCCGTCCGTGAGGGATCCGGAAGGCGCGCGATCTTCGCCCTGCTGGGTTTGGGTGCCATGCTAGCCGCCCCGTCGGGGCTGGCGGGCCAGGCACCGCTGACCTCCGACGAATGCGTCGCGTGTCACACCATGATGGGCATGCCTCGGATCACCGAACCCGCCGAACTCTTCGTGAACGACGTACACGCGAAGGTCGGGCTGGGATGCAAGGACTGCCATGCGGGTCCGGGCACGAGTGCAGACCCTCATGCTGGATTTCGCACTGCGCCTGATCGCGGCGACATCCCGGAGATGTGCGGCAGTTGCCACTCCGACGCCGACTATATGCGTGAGTTCGATCCGAGCCTCCGGGTGGACCAGCTCACCGAGTATTGGTCCTCCACGCACGGGCGCAGACTGCGGGAGGACGGCGATCCCAATGTCGCGACGTGCGTGAGCTGTCACCCCGCGCACAGCATACGGGCTCCGGAGGACCTCGAGTCCAGCGTGAACCCGCGCAATGTCCCCGCCACATGTGGGAGCTGCCACGCGGATGCCGAGCTCATGGACCCATACGGTCTCTCGACCGACCAGTTGGCCGAGTACACCGCGAGTGTGCACGGGCAGCTGCTCCTGGTCGACGGAGAAGTCGCGGCCCCGGCCTGCAACGACTGCCACGGCAACCATGGGGCCCAGCCCCCCGGGGTGTCCTCAGTGCGCAACGTGTGCGGCACGTGCCACGCGTTGATGGCCGACTATTTCACCCAAAGCGGGCACAAGGACAACTTCGATTTGGTGGGCTTCCCAGGATGCTCGACGTGCCACGACCACCACGCGGTGCAGCCGGCGACGTTCGCGAGCCTGAGAATGAAGTCGGCCGCAGTATGTCCGCAGTGCCACCTGCCTGATGACCCCCGTGGCAACGCTTTCGAGGAAATGGCCGAGCTCATCGACTCCCTGCACCTGAGCATGGCAAGGAGCAGAGACGTTCTGCTGCAGGCCGAAGATCTCGGCATGGAGGTGGAGCAGGCCATGTTCGATCTCGAGGGGGTGAACAGTGTCCTGCACCGCGCCCTCGGCAACATCCACACCTTCGACACCGAACTCGTCGGCGAAGCGACTGCGGAGGGCCAGGAGTTGGCGTTCCAGACGCTTGAAATCGGCGAGGAAGCGCTGGAAGAGCATCGGTTCCGGACCACGGGACTGGCGCTTTCCTCTGCGATCATCGTTCTCCTCATTGGATTGCTCGTCATGAAGATCCGGGAGATGGACGCTCGAATGGAAACCACTGCCCCCTCGCTGCACACACGATCGGAGGACCGATGACGTCGGACGAGCAGAAGCCGCCTGAGGCCGTGACCCGGAAACGTTTCGTCGATTGGGTGCTGGGGACGACCGTCGGTGCATTCGCGGTGGCGGTAGCCTATCCCGTAACGCGGTTCATCATCCCTCCCGATATTCCCGAGGTGATGAGTGACTCGGAGGTACTCCCGTTCACGGAGGCCGACATGGCCGCCAATTCAGGGAAGATCTTCAAGTTCGGAAGTCAGCCGGGCATCCTGGTGCGCACCCCTGAGGGAGAGCTGCGCGCATTTTCGGCCCGGTGCACGCATCTCGACTGCACTGTGCAGTACCGTGACGACCTAAGCCGGATCTGGTGCGCCTGTCACAACGGGCACTTCGATCTTCAGGGGAGGCAGGTGGCGGGTCCGCCGCCCGAGCCGCTCGATGAGTTCGATGTGAACCTGCGTGGAGATGAAATCATCGTGAGCCGGCGCACCTGATGTACACCGACCACGATAGCCACGCGCCTGGGGGGTTGGGAGGCCGGTTCCAATCACTCCTGAAGTGGCTCGACGACCGGCTCGGCTTTTCCGCACTCGTGCCGTTTGTGAAGAAGAAGGAGGTGCCGATCCACCGTCATTCCTTCTGGTACTACATCGGAGGGATGGCTCTCTTCCTCTTCTTCCTGCAGATCGCGACCGGCACGCTTCTGCTGTTCTACTATCGGCCGACCGCGGATGGAGCTTACGAGTCGGTCCAGTTCCTTATGTCCGAGGTCGAGTTCGGGTGGCTCATTCGCTCGATCCATTCATGGGGCGCCAACCTCATGATATTCATGGCCTTCATCCACATGTTCAGCGTGATGCTGCTGAAGGCCTACCGGGAGCCCAGGGAAATCACATGGGTGAGCGGGGTTCTCCTCCTGTTCGTGGGCCTGACCCTCGGCTTTACCGGCTACCTCCTGCCCTGGAACGAGCTCGCGTTCTTCGCGACGCGGGTAGGGACTGAGATCCCGGGCGTGTTCCCCATCGTCGGACCGTTCATCAGGGAGTTGGGACGAGGTGGGGCAGACATTTCCGGCGCGACTCTGACGCGTTTCTATGCGCTTCACGTGTCGCTCCTGCCTGCCGCCGCGTTCATCCTCGTAGCGGTGCACGTGCTACAGGTTCAGAAGCACGGCATGAGCGTGCCACCGAGCGTCGAGGCAGAGGGTGGCGCCAAGAAGTCGATCAAGTTCTTCCCGCAGTTCCTGCTGCGCGACCTGGTCGGCTGGCTGGCCGCGTTGGCCATTCTCGCCGCTGCGGCTGCGTTCTTCCCGGCGCACCTCGGGGTGAAGGCCGATCCGTTTGCTCCGGCGCCGATCGGCATCAAGCCGGAGTGGTACTTCATGTTCATGTTCCAGACCCTGAAGTATCTGCCCGCCCACATCCTCGGATTGGACGGCGAACTCCTCGGGGTTGGAGCCTTCGGGCTCGCCGGAGTGGTCCTGCTCCTGGTGCCGTTCCTCGATCGGCCCAAGCCCGGAACCAAGCCGAAACCGTTCTGGACCTACGTGACGTACGGAGCGCTGGCTTACATCATCGTGCTCACGTACCTCGGCTACACTGCCAACCCCAGCATGTAGTAGCGGGGTTCGGGGGAGAAGCAAAGACGCCGCCGGGGGGTCACCCCCCCCGGCGGCGTCTCCATTTCCTGGACGTATGCCTCAGTCCATCCAGTACGGCGCTCTGAGGACGCCCGACTGGAACGTGGCGACGAAGGACACGACGTCCCAGATGTCGTCTTCGCTCAGCACATCACTCCACGCAGGCATCGCCTCGCTGTGAACGGAGCCGCTCCCTTGGGCGACCTTCACGAACAGAGCGTCCCAGTCCCGAGCTGCAATGAGCGAGTCCGCCGTGAAGTCGGCGGGCTGGAGCGTTGTGAAGCGGGCTGCGTCCGGGCCGTCTCCGGTCCCGTCGGTCCCGTGGCAGCCAGCGCATCTCGCGTCGAAGATCGCCTTGCCGGCGAGGGCGCTCCCTGGGATCTCAGGCGGATATGCCAGAACCGGCAGGAAGGAGAGCGCGTTGGCGAAGTGCTCGGGCTGAAGGATCGAGGCCACGTATCTCATGTGAGGATGCGCTGGCTCAGAGCCTCCGACGCCAGACCTGAACTGGCGCAGCAGAGACTCCGTCGAGGCCCGGGCATAGTCGAGGGTGTGAAACGACGGCGGTACCGCGGAGGATCCGTACTCGACGGCAGGTCCGTTGCCCCGACCGGAAGTGCCGTGACAGCTCCAGCATAGGGTCTCGTAGATGACCCAACCCTCCTGTTGCTCCTGCGTGAGCTCGAAAGGCATGTGGCCGGAGGTGGAGGAGGGGTAGGCTCCCGAAGCCGTATCGCCGGGCGAGTCACCGCAACCGACGAGGATCAGGACCGAGAGGATGGGCGCGAACTTCCGCATTGTGACCTCCGAGCAGGGGCCCGTATCAAGAAAGGTGGGCAGAGACGGAGCCCGTGGCTCCGTGAGCGTTGAGTGTGCGTTTCAGGTCCCATTCCTGTCTGTAGTAGGAACCCCGCTTCCGGCGTCGGTAGGAATCCCCACACACGTGCGGGACGACCAGGGCGGACCGGTGCTGAACTTGGGATACCGTCTGGGACCGAATCCTGACCCTTCCGGCTACCGTCACCTGATCACTCGATCCAGGACGGTGAAGCCAGCAGGTCGGGTTGGAAGGTCGCCAGGTAGGAGATCAGATCCCAGATCTCGTCGGGCGTGAGAACGACCCCCCACGGCGGCATCGATGACCCATGAACCGACTGCCCGCCATCGTCGATGCGAGCGTAGAGCGCGTCCCAACTGCGGTTCGCGAGCAGTGTGTCCACTGTGAAGTCTGCGGGCTTCGCGGCGATCAGGGAGCCCGCCGCGGTCCCGTCACCCCTTCCCGTGGTCCCGTGACATCCCTGGCAGCGAAACTCGTAGATCGCCTGCCCACCCAGGGCGCTCCCTGGAAGCTCCTCGGGGTAGGTCAGCGCCGGTATGAACGCGAGGGCGTCGGCGAATCGCTCCGGAACGAGCAGGGAAGCGACGTACTGCATGTGGGCGTGACGCTCGTCGGTGCCGTCCAGGCTGCCGAGGAACCGTCGTTCCAACGTCGAGGGGTCGATTCCCTCGTACTCTGCGGAGTGGAAACTGGGCGGCGCTGTCACCGCACTGGCCCTCACCGCCGGGCCATCACCCCGTCCCGCCGGGCCGTGGCATGTCCAGCACATCGTCTCGAAGATGACCTGCCCCTGGGCTTGGCTGGGCGTGAGGGGTACGGCGACGTGGGCCGAAGACGAGGCCTGGGACGGGTCGGACGCTGATGGAGCATCCGCGGGTGCGCCACATGCCGTCACAGCCGAGGCCAAGACGATCCAGGCGAGCTTCCTCATCAAACAACCTCCGGACGCAGACTTCATCAAAGTGGTCATTGGCATGCAGCGGCTTGGGCTCTGCAGGCCTGATTCAGTGAATTTCTAAGGGAATGCCCGCAGGAGGAAGCCCTCGCAGCGGCTTGATAACCTCCCCGCAAGAGTCGAGGCCCGACGGCCACCACGGCTGCCGGGCCTCTCTCTGTGAACTGCCCTCGACGTCAGCCGCCGCCGGCTACGTGGCACATCGTGCAGTGCCCGTCTTCCCGTCCTTCGTGGCTGGCCGGTACGTCTGGAACCGGCTCCATCTGTCCAGCCGTGTGGCACATGAGGCATGAGTCACGGCCTTCGAGGGCATGCGGGATCGTGGCGGGCGAGGTCGTCAGCATCGGCGAGTCGGTCGCATGACACCACAGGCACACGGCGTCCGTGCGGCCCTCGTGTGAAGCGGGAGCGTCCGGAACTGGCTCCATCCGTCCAGCCGTGTGGCACATGAGGCACTGGTCGCGCCCCTCCACGTCGTGGCTGACGGCCACCAGGCCCTCCATCTGAGCAGAGGCGGGGGTCGCCCAAGTCATCGCCAGCGCGGTACACGCCCCAACGGTGAGAATCCTAACGACGCCTTTCATTTTGACACTCCTCGCTTGTTCGGGTGATCTGAGATCCAGCTAGACTCCGACACTTCCAACTTCTTCTTCCGGCCCGGCATCTGTCCAGGGTGGAGCAACCTTCACCAGCACCCACAGAATGACGAAGGGCAGAATCATCAGTGCTCCTGAAACCAGCAGCCCTTCCAAGCCGAAGATATCGAGGTGGAACACTGTCAGGCCACGAAGACTCTTCGAGAAGAGCTGTCCACCTATAACTACGTTCCAACGGATGCTGAAGATCCCGATCAAGACGAGGCCTGCGCTCCCCAGGTAGCTCAACCTCCTGAGTTCATCGCTCGTCTTGACGAGCCCAGCCTTCCACAGAGCCGGAGACACAATACCCAACGTGACCAGCGGCACCAGGGTGCCCAGAAGCACTTGAAGAATGATCAGGCTGATGAAGAGCTTGCTCGAGATCATCTGGGACAGGATCGAGATCGACTCTTCCGACTCATAGAGCCGGTGAATGAAGTCCAGCATTTCCAGGGAAAAGTCGATCACGATCGCGTAGAACAGGAACATGGCGAGCTTGTCCATGCACGCCATGTCCACCCGCTTTCCGCGCACCATTGTCGAGACCATGTAGAGTATCAGCACGAGCGCGATACCCGACACGATGGCGGAGAAGAGGAAGACCACCGGCATCAGGACGCTGCTCCACCACGGGTTTGCCTTGATGGATCCGAATATGAAGCCCACATAGCCGTGGAGCAGGAATGCCGACGGGATACCGATGATGGTGATCCATCGCCCGGCTACGTCGTCGAACTTCAGCGACCTTTCTGACAGATCCGTGGCTCCGAGCGTCAGTGCGTAGTAGAACCACCGCTTTACGCCTGTCGCTTCCCGGGCCCACAGTACGAAGTCCTTCCGATAGTCGAACCAGAGCTCGAGGAGCAGCACGACGGTCAGATACCACAGGTAGACGAACCCGAACATGGCCATTGCAGACCGCGGATTCGGCGTCAGGAAGATCTGGAACGAACGCTCCGGGTGACCCAGGTGGGCCTGCAGCGGAAGAGGCGCCACGATCAGGAAGGCCAGCGCCGTCAGAAGCGCGAGCCGGTAGGTCGGTTCGACTTCCTTGACGTGGAACACCCTCTCCAGCGAGGCGAGGATGAAGGCGCCCGCGACCAGGCCCGTGAGGTAGGGGTACAGGACCACGAGCAGGCTCCACTGGAGCTCCAGCTCGTTGGGGTAGATGTAGCCTTGCATGGCCTAGCTCACTTCTCCGTCGAGGTGGGCGTAGTAGACCTTCGGCTTGGTGTTCAGGTGAGACTTGAGCACCTGGATCTCGTTGAGCCTCATGTGCCGCGCCAGTGGCGTGGCTCGGCCCTCCACCTCCCCGAAGATCCGTGCCTCCGTGGGGCACACTTCGACGCAGGCCGGTACCAGACCCCGCTCCAGGCGGTGGTAACACCACGTGCACTTGGCGGCGACATGCTTCTCCGGGTGCTTCCATCTCGCGCCGTAGGGGCACGCCTGTATGCAGTAGCTGCAGCCAATGCAGTAGTCGTCATCGACGAGAACGACGCCGTCCTCGGTCGAGAACGTCGCCCCGACGGGACAGACCTGGACGCACGGGGCGTCCTCGCAGTGGTTGCAGAGCTTGGGCACGAAGAAGGCCCTCCGGATTCCTCCTTCTCCGGATGTCGGCGGGAAGCCGTCGATTCCGCCGTTCGGACTGTCGACGGTCACCTCACCGTCCGTGCCGATCACGTACCGCTCAACCCACGTGTTGAAATATCCGGGTTCATCCGGAACGTCGTTCTCGATCTTGCATGCCGCCGCGCATCGCCCGCATCCGATGCACTTGCTGATGTCGATGCCCATCCCGTACATCCGCTGGACCGCCTCGGCATCGACTTCCTGTCCCGCCAGTTGCTCGAAGACGCAGGGAAGGCTGATGACGCCCAGGAGCAGAGGCCCCGTCAGGCCGCAGACCTCGTTGATGAACTCGCGACGGTCGACGTTTTCGCTCGCCTGGTCCGGAGAATTCGGACACGACTGCTCTGCATCCGACATCACTGGCCTCCCGTCTCGGGATAGTGAGGGTAGTGGCACTGCCAGCAGAGATAGCCGTTGCCATGGGACTGCATGTCGATCTGCGGAGTGCGGAGGCCTTCCGCGTCTCCCACTGAGTGGCAGGAGCCACAGAAGTCCCGATCCGCGGGCTTCGCAGGCGTCGCCGACAGGGGATCCGTCTTGTGGAGCTCAGGCGCCTCATGACAGGTTGTGCACGAGAGACCCGCGTGGTGTGACACGGCCTTCTGACGCTCGATCTGAGCGTGGCAGGCGCTGCACTCTCCAGGGGTAACCGGGGGCTCTGGTGCGTGAGGCTCGTGACACGTCGCACAGGGGGTCAGAGGGTTGTGCGCGATCGGATCGATCTGTGCAAACCCAGTCGGTCTTGCTGCGTCGTAGGAGTGGCACACCGGACAGAGGGCCCTCTCCCGCGGAACCGACGGCTTGGTGTTCATGAAGTCCGCCACATGGGCCGCCGCGGGACCGTGACAGACCTCACACGACAGGCCGCGGTGGTTTCCGGACAGGCGCAGCGCATCGATGTCACCATGGCACGCACCGCACTCCTGGCGTCCGGCAAAGCTGATGGGGTGCGCGACTATCGAGTCGATCGCAGCCGCTCTGTAGTGGCCGAGATCGCCGAAGGTGTCGGGAACCAGGATCTTCCGAGCCACAATGAAGCCGACGCCGGCCAGGGCGAACATGATGAGCAGGCGGGGGACCTGCTGCGGGATGTTCTCCGGGCGAAACGAAAAAGCCATGAACGTCGTGCCTCCTGAAGCGAGGAGGCAGTGCGAGTCACCCGGGTGATCCTTCCACCCTGTGGGCTCACGGTGCCTTCCCGGTGATCAGCGCTCTCAACAACTGTCAACAGGGGAGGGCCGCAAATTCTGGTGGGCGTGTGCGTTGGTCTCCACGCGTGCGCCCCACACGGGTGCGTAGGATCGACTGCACCATAGAAGAACGTCAGTACTGCCCGCTGTAGGGACATGGCTGATGAGGTCGTGGGGGGTCCGCGTTGTTCCGTAGGAGAATTCCCTACAGCAGCAAAAACGCGGAGCCCGTGACGCTATCGCGGCCGAGCGGTCGCGGTAGCGCGAGGGGTCCGGGGGAGACCCCTCCGTCGGGTCAGTTGGCCCAGGGGGCGGGCCGGACCAGTTCCGGTTGGAACGTCGAAAGGTAGGCGACGACGTCCCAGATCTCCTCGGCGGAGAGGAGGATGCTCCACGGGGGCATGGAGGACCCGTGGACCGTCTGCCCGCCGTCACTGATGCGTCGGAAGACCGCATCCCAGTCCCTGGCGGCCAGCAGAGTGTCGGCGGTGAGATCCTGGGGCCTGATGCCGGTCGCGAGATCCGCGGCCGCCGGTCCGTCGCCCTGACCGCCGGGACCGTGGCATCCCGTGCAGCGGGCCTCGTAGATGGCCTTGCCCGCGATGGCACTGCCGGGGATCTCCTCGGGGTAGGGCAGCGCCGCGACGAACGCGAGTGCCTGCGAGAACCGCTCCGGCTGGAGGAGCGCCGCGACGTGCTGCATGTGAGGATGGGAAGGGTCTGCCCCCTCGACGCTCGCGCTGAAACGTCGCTCGAGGCTCTCGGCGGTGGAGTTTGCGAACTCGACCGTATGGAAGGTCGGTGGTGCGTTCGGAGCCCCGACCTCGATGGCCGGCCCGTCACCGCGCCCCGAGGTCCCGTGGCAGGTCCAGCACATGGTCTCGTAGATGGCCTGGCCCTCCTGCTGCTCGGCGGTCAGGGTCACCGGGTAGTGCTCAGCGCCCAATGAGGAAGAGGCGCTCGACGGCGCGTCGGTCGATGCCGAGCAGCCGGCGAGGACCGCGGCGAGGGTGAGGAGGAATGGCTTCCGCACAGGGGCCTCCGCAAGACGGGGAATCAGCGGTGAATGAAATCAATCTGGGGAAAGATCCGACGGGCGACTACCACCCGCCGGAAGGAGGTCAGGCCCAGGGCTGCAGTGGAGTGGGCGGGAGCGGGGCCTCGAGCTCTCCAAGAGGTTGACCCGGAGGTCTGGTTCGGTAGTTTTTGTGGCTCTCGATCGGGTCCACAGCCGGTCGATGCCCGCCCCGCTAGCTCAACTGGCAGAGCAACTGACTCTTAATCAGTAGGTTCGGGGTTCGAGTCCCTGGCGGGGCATGGCCGGGAGTCCTTGGTAGACAAGGGCTTCCGGCTTTCTTGTGGGCGTGAGTTAGGGGCTGAAGAGAGGGCTTAGTACCCCAACGGGTACCCCCCAATACTCGGGTTGCCTCAGGAGGCCTGCCGGGATCTCAGCGGATGAGCACCGCCATGCCTTCCCACCGACGAGGTGAGGGATACCGAGTGCTGCTCACCTCCCCCACGGCCGCAGGTACTGGATGAGGCGCCGCATGAGGCGAGCGTCGTACGCTTTGCCTAATGCTTCTTCCTCGTGGAATGCGCCGGGTTCGGCCATCGCTTCACCGGGGTGGGGATTCGGCTGGCTGGACACCCGACAGGACCTCTGCCGGTCCCGCCGGAGTCCTACCGCCTTCTCTGAGCAAGTACGTTTGTCACCGCCGCCAAGTCCAGCCCCGCGCCGCGGAGGGCCACCATGAGGTGGTAGAGGAGGTCGGCCCCTTCCTCCACGGTCCGCTCCGTATCGTTCGTGGCCAGAGCCGCCACGAGTTCCGCAGTCTCTTCGCCCAGCTTCTTCACGCGGAGGTTCGCGTCGCCCAGGAGCTTCACGGTGTAGCTGCCTTCTGCTCCCTCCGAGGCACGCCGGGCGAGGGTCGCGTCCAGGTCGGTGAGGACGGAGTCCGGTGTGGGTGCGGTACCGAAGCACGTGCTCTCGCCGGTGTGACAGGCAGGCCCGGCTGGTTGGACTCGGGCGAGGACGGTGTCGCCGTCGCAATCTGCGTGGAGGGATTCTACCGTGAGCGTGTTTCCGCTGGTCTCCCCCTTCTGCCAGAGGGCGCTTCGCGACCTGGAGTAGAACCACGCGAGGCCCGTTTCCAACGTGCGCTCCAAGGCTTCGCGGTTGGCGTAGGCCACCATGAGCACGTCACCGCTCTCGGCGTTCTGCGCGACGACGGGCAGAAGGCCATCGCCCTTGGTGAAATCCAGATCGTCGAGATCGCTTGCTGCAGCGAGTGTCCGGTCCGTCATGAGCCGGTTTCCAGGGATGGTGTGAGTCGCACGGGCACGCCCCAGGTGTCCAGCTCTTCCTTGAGCGCACGCACTGTGGTGAGGCCGTCGTGGAGAATGCCGGCTAGAAGCGCCGCGGAGGCCCCGGCGTCCATGAGCGCTGCGCGGAGGTGCTCCGCGGTGCCGGCGCCTCCGGACGCGATGACCGGAACCGGCACGGCGTCCGACACGGCTTTGGTCAGCCCGAGTTCGTACCCGGAGCGCGCACCGTCCTGATCGATGGAGGTAAGGAGGATCTCTCCCGCGCCGCGCGCGCGGCACTCGGCGGCCCAGGCGACGGCGTCCAGGTCTGTGGGCACCGACCCGCCGTGGGTGTAGCAGCGGTAGCGCCCGTCCTCCAGGGCCGCGTCGATGGACGCGACGATGCACTGGCTGCCGAACCGTTCGGCCCCCTCCGAGAGGATCTCCGGATGGGTCACCGCTGCGGTGTTCACGCTGATCTTGTCGGCGCCGGCCCGCAGGAGTGGACCGATGTCCTCTGAGGAGCGCACGCCACCACCCACCGTGAGGGGAATAAACAGTACCTCGGCGGTGCGGCGAACGACGTCGAGCAGTGTGCCGCGACCCTCCTTGGATGCCGATACGTCCAGATAGACGATCTCGTCGGCGCCCTCCGCCTCGTATCGGGCCGCCAGCGCTACAGGGTCGCCGACGTCGCGGAGACCTTTGAACTGTGTGCCCTTCACGACGCGTCCGTCCTTCACGTCGAGGCACACGATGATGCGGGGCCGGAGGGGCATCAGATCCGCTCCAGCTTCACGGAGCCCTTCGTACTGAAGACGGTCTCCCCTTCGACCAGTGCCTCCCGGAGGGCGAGTCCCACCGCCTTCACGGCGGCCTCGACCATGTGGTGGCGGTCCGACCCACGGATGACCTGCACGTGCACGGTGGCACCGAGGTTCGTGGAGAAGGAGTGGAGGAAGTGCGTATAGAGCGCCGACGGTGTCTTACCCACGTAGTAGGGGCGTCCGCCGAGGTCCACGGCCGCCTGGGCCAGCGCTTCGTCCATGGGCACCAGCGCCGAGCCGTAGCGGGCGGCTTTGGCCGGAACCTCGTCCGCCAGGGCGATGCCCAGCGTGATGGCCACGTCCTCGATGAGGTGGTGGCGGAGGTCGCCCTCGGCCCTCAATCGGATGTCGAGGCCGGAGTATCGGGCGAGGGTCTCCACCATGTGGATCAGGAACCGCTCTTCCGTGCGGGCATCCCCTTGGCCGGTGCCGGCCTGAACGTCGGCCTGTCCCGTGCCGATGCGGACGTCCGCCTCGATCTGGGTCTCGCGGGTCTCTCTCTTGAGGGTGCTCATTGGGTTCTCCGGGAAGCGTCCTGGCCCCAGCGGCGGGCTATGACTTCGGGATTCAGGGTTTCTGTGTAGAGGGCCATGCCCAGGACCGCGCCGGCGGCGCCGGCCTCGTCCAGGAAGGCCAAATCGTCTTCGGTGGTGACGCCGCCCGATGCCCAAAGGGGCAGGGTGGAGGCACGCAGGGTTTCCGCTACGGAGGGACGGTCGATGCCCGCCAGGCGCCCTTCCTGACCCACGTCCGTGGCCAGGACCCCCGCCAGTGGCAGGTCCGCCAATCGCTCGAGATAGTCGGTGATGCGCAGTTGGCTGGACTCCGTCCATCCCTTACGCAGTACCATGCCGTCCCGGGTATCTGCTGCCACCATGACGGTGTTCGGATACCGGGTCGCGAGGCTGCCGAGCCACTCCGGATCGTCCAGAGCCCGGGTTCCGACGACGATGCGATCCGCACCCGCATCCACAAGCGCCTCGGCGCGTTCGTCGTTGCGGATGCCTCCGCCCACCTGGGTCGTCGCAGGGGTACAGGCGAGGAGCTGCCTGAGCACGTCCAGATTGTCTCCGGACCCCAGGGCTGCGTCCAGGTCGACGAGGTGGAGGGTCTCGTACCCCATGTCCCACCACCGCTGTGCCACGGCGATGGGATCAGGCAGGGAGACGCGCTCTTCCTCGGGCTTGCCCCCGACGAGTTGAACGCACCGGCCGGATCGGAGATCCACGGCGGGCGCAGCGATCATGGTGTCCCCTGTCTTGCGGGGTCCGGCTGTCATGGGGTCCTCCGGACTTGGGCTACGAAGTTGCCGAGGATCTGCCGGCCGGGGCCGGAGCTCTTTTCCGGGTGAAACTGCACGCCCCATGTCCGCGCTCGGCGGACGGCAGCTACGAACTTCGTGTCTTCGAAGCGGGACCAGCCAATGGCGTCGGATGGCGTGGTGGGTACGCAGACGTAGGAGTGGGCGTAGTACGCTGTGAGCCCGGCGATCCCTTCGAACAGGGGGTCGGCTTCCGTCTCCACGTCGTTCCACCCCATCTGCGGGACCACGGTCGTCTGAAGGCGCCGCACGCTGCCCGGAACCAATCCGATGCCTGTCCCGATGGACTCTTCGCTGTCTTCGAAGAGAAGCTGCATGCCGAGGCAGATGCCCAAGCAGGGCAGCCCGTTCGCCAGGGCAGTGCGCACCATGGAGAGGTCTTCCGGGAGGGCGGCGGCGGCCTGCCCGAAGGCTCCTACGCCGGGGAGTACCAGTGCGTCGAGTCCGAGTGCTTCGTCCCAGTCAGCTGTGACGGAGACATCTGCACCGGCGGCCTCTAGCCCCTTACCAAGAGAGTGGAGATTCCCGGCCCCGTAGTCGAAGAGGCTGACGAGTGGCTTTCTGGTCATGCCGCCACCACGCGGTCGAGGGCTTCCAGGAACCGTTCCATGAGCGGCCAGGGGCCCACCGTCACTCTCAGGCCGTCGGCCATGCCGGGGATGTCCGTGAAGGGCCGCACCGCGACGCCTTCTTCTCTGAGCCGCAGGGCGTCGTCGGCAGCGGAGCCCGATAGGGAGCGGAAGAGTAGGAAGTTGGCGCTGGACGTCAGCGGCGGCAGATCGCGGGCTGCCAACTCGTCTGCGAGCCGTGCCCGGTTCGAGATGCACTCCGCCACCGTTCCCTCCATCCAGCTGTCGGCATCGACCAGGGCCGCAGCCGCAGCCTCCGCAGCCAACCGCGCCACCTTGTAGGGTCCGCGCGACTTCTCCACCTCGAGGGCGACTTCGGGGCAGGCCACGCCAAAGCCCACGCGCAGCCCTGCCAGCCCGTAGGCCTTGGACGTCGTCCGGGTCACCAGAAGACGGGGGTGCTGGGGGGTTCTCCCGATGAGCGTTTCGCCTGCGAAGTCCGCGTACGCTTCGTCGATGATGACCAGCGGGCCGTCTGGGCCGGCCAGGTCGAGTACCCGCTCGACCCATGCCAGCGGGGCGAGCTCGCCGGTGGGGTTGTTGGGACGACAGACGTAGACCAGGGAAGGGCTGCCTTCGAAGAGGCGTTCCGGGTCCTCGAGGGCGTCGGGCCAGAGAACCGGAAGCGTCTTCATGCCGTTCATTCGTGCCAGCGGCTCGATCATGGAGAAGGTCGGCGCGGCGAAGGACACGGCAGGCTGGGTGCTACCAACGGTGTCACCAGCCTCGACGTTCGCGACCGCTGGCCCTGCTGCGGCGCGGAAGGCCGAGTCCAGGACGTCGTCTGAACCGCAGCCGGTGGTCACGCAGGATTTGTCCACCCCGAATCGGCGGGAGACGGCGGCGCCCAGGATGTCTGCGTAGAGCTCCGGATAGCGGGCCAGGTCGTCGGTCGCCACTTCGCGGATCCGCGCCAACGCGCCAGGATGCGTACCCCACAGATTCGTATTGTCGCTGAGGTCGATGGCCACGACCCGGCGATCCGGCGAATAGCGGGTGAGTGCCTGATAGTCCTCACGAGGGAACGGGGTCATCCGTCTCTCCTGGCCGTCGCGGCGGCGCCGTGGGCCGGAAGGCCCTCTGCCGCTGCGAGAATCGCTGTGTCTCCAGCGAGGGCGTGGGCCCCTGCCTCGGTGATCTGCTGCACGGTATAGGAGCGCAGGAAGTGCTGGGCGGAAAGCCCGGAGAAGCTCCGGGCCCTACCCGCGGTGGGCAGTACGTGGTTTGCCCCCGTGAGGTAGTCGCCGAAGGCCACCGAGGCCCACTTCCCCACGAAGGTCGTGCCCGCCGTGGTCACGCGTTCGGCGTCGGCGGCAGCGTCGGTCGTCATCACCGAGAGGTGCTCGGCGGCGTATTCCTGGGCGAACGACAACGCCTCCGAGAGGGACGGCGCCGTGAGAATCGCCCCGTTCGCCTCTAGGGCGGCGGTCGCCACGGAGCGCCGAGGCGCTTCGGCCAGGAGTCGCTCCAGCTTCTCCCGAGTGTCCGTCGCCACGCTCTTGGACGTGCTTACCAAGACGCAGGCGGCTTCCGGGTCGTGCTCAGCCTGCGCCAACATTTCCAGGGCCACCAGCGTCGCATCGGCGCTTTCGTCGGCCACCACCAGGACCTCGGACGGACCTGCGGGGGAGTCGATGAGCACGCGCCCAGCCACCTGCCGCTTTGCTTCGGTGACCCAGCGGTTCCCAGGGCCCACGATGGCATCCACCGTCGGTACCGTCTGCGTGCCGAAGGCCAGGGCGGCAACGGCCCCAGCGCCACCGATGGCGAACAAGCGTGTGGCTCCGCCGATGGCGCAGGCGGCCATGACTTCTTCGGGTGGAAGGCCGTTGGGTCCGGGAGGAGAGCAGACGATGACGTTCTGGACTCCTGCCGCCCGGGCCGGCACCACACCCATGAGGACGCTGCTGGGGTAGGCGGCCAGGCCGCCGGGTGCGTACACCCCCACGGAG